>JAKSOY010000212.1 GCA_024405255.1 Kiritimatiellia bacterium | reverse complement strand
AACGATCCGTGTCCGTGCGGCAGCGGCAAGAAGTACAAGAAGTGCTGCGGGAAGGATAAATGAAGCCTGCGGCATTCTTGTTTGACCTCGATGGCACCTTGATCGATTCCGAGGGCATCTGGGCGGAGGCGATTGTGGCCTGGCTTGCGGATCGCGGCCAGACCGCGACCGTCGAGGCCGTGCTGCCGGTCGTGTTCGGTCACAGCTGGATCGATGTCGACACGACGCTGCACGCGATGTTCCCCGATTTGCCGAAGGCGTCTCCGATGGAGGATGCGAAGGAGCTGCGCGTCTATCATAACCGGCTTCTTGCGGACCCGACGATCCAGATCATCCCCAGCGCCGTTGAGTTTCTCAAGTGCGTGTCGAAGCTGGCGCCGTGCGTGATCGTCTCGGGGTCGCCGCATGCGGACGTACAGGCGGCGGCGGAGATGTGCGGAGTGGCGAAGCAGCTCAAGTTCGTTCTCGGCGCCGAGGACTATACGCGGGGCAAGCCCGCGCCGGACGGATTCCTCAAGGCGGCGGACATGCTGGATGTCGACGCGAGCGAATGCGTGGTGGTGGAAGACTCGACGGCCGGTGTCGCGGCGGGTCGGGCGGCCGGCATGCATATTCTCGGCGTGAATCGGGATGTTCCGGGGTGCCCGCAGGATTTTTCAGGTTGCGATTGGCTGGTGAAGAGCCTGGCCGAACTCAACGTCAATGTTGTATTTGGCGAAGAGGTGGGGCTCAAGGACAAGGCCAAACTTAAGGCAAATACGATCAAACAGCATGCGACGAAGCAGGCGGTGACGATTCTCGAGCCGATTATCGAGCATGCGAAACTGGGCAATACAATCCTCGGGCGCATTGTCGCCCGTGGCCAGAAGTGATAGGAAAATAAAGAAGGTAGAGACTGATGTTGACGGTGATTCTGACAGCTTTGTTCGGCGCAGGGGTTGCGCTGGGGCTTTATTTCGGTGCGGTGTTCGGCTACGGTTGGAGCATCTTCTTCGGCGTGGTCGCGTTCGGCGTGGCCAATGCGCTCGTGGGATGGTTCATCCAGAAGAAGGTCAAGGCGCGTATGAGTGAAGTGCAGAACATCCTCATGGCCGGTCAGAAGCAGATCCAGGCGAAGGTCGCGCGGTGGCAGATGCGTCCGCCGAGTTCGATCCAGCAGGCGCAGGGCGAGATCCTGCGCGATACGAAGGTGTTTGTCGGGGACGCGCTTGAGGCGTCCGAAAAGCTGCATGTGTTCGACAACTGGGTGCCGCTGATGAAGCGCCAGATCGCGACGGCGCAGTTCCAGCTGCACTGGATGGTGAAGGAGTTCAAGAAGGCGGATGAACTGATGCCGAAGGTGCTGTTGGTCGATCCCACGATGGCGGCGATGAAGATGGCGCGTCTTTACATGCTGGAGAAGCCGATCGAGGAGATCGAGAAGGTCTATACGAAGGCGGTGAAGCGTCTGCGCTACAACCAGAACGTGTTGCTCGCGGGGACCTATTCGTGGATTCTCGTCAAGCGCGGGGATGTCGACGGCGCGTTCAAGGCGCTGGTGCGGGCGTTGGAGAAGAGCGACAACGAAACGCTGAAGGCCAATCGCGACGTGCTCGCGAACAACCGCGTGGCCCATTTCACCAATAACGGATTAGGTGATCCGTGGTTTGCCCTGCATCTCGAGGAGCCGAAGATGCACCAGCAACGCCAGCGGATGCAGTGGCGCTAAGTGCGCCGAAATACGAAACCGGGAGGCGTCACATGGACATGCTCAAGCTCAATGGAATTGTTGTCGATTGTATTCTGGGCGATCTCCCGGAGGAACGTGAAACCGAGCAGCAGGTGATGGTGGATGTCGAGCTGGCGCTTGACCTTCAGGACGCCGCGCTCTCGGATTGTCTGGACGATACGGTGGACTACGCGCTCCTGGTCGGCAATATCCGCGAAGCGCTGGAAGATGCGAAATGCCGTCTGCTGGAGCGCGCGGCGGATGTGGTGGCGGATGTCTGCCTCGCCGATCCGCGCGTGGAACACGTGACCGTCGGAATCAAGAAATTTGGAACAGTCGCCGGCCTGGGCAGTGCCGAGGTGAGGATTACGAGGCCTCTATGAAAGCTTGTGAAGTCAAAAAGGCGGTCGTGCTGGCCGCCGGGCTGGGGACGCGTCTGCGTCCCCTGACGCTGGTGGCGCCGAAGCCGCTCCTGCCGATGTGGGGGGTGCCGATGCTCGAGCGCATCCTCTCGCAGCTCGAGCAGTGGGGCGTTGAGGAAATCGCCGTCAACGCGCATTGGCAGGCGGAGAAGATCCGCCAGTACATCCACAATCGGAAGGGACCTTCGAAGATCATCGTGGCCGACGAACCCGAGATTCTCGGAACGGGCGGCGTGCTGAATCCGCTGCGCTATTTCCTGGGAACGGAACCGTTCTGGCTGGTGAACGGCGACATCGTGATTGAGGACCTCGATCCGCAGGCCGTTGTCGACGCCTTTGAAAAGAGCGGTCGTTTCGCCGGGTGCTGGATGAGCGAGTCGTTCGGTCCGCGGACGATCGAGGCGGACTTCGAAGGACGCATCTGCAACTGGGCGAGCGATGTCGCAGGGGACGATGGAACCTACACCTACTGCGGCCTCGCGTTGCTGGGACCCAAGGTGCTCGACCAGGTGAAGCCCGAAGGTTTCTCGACGATTGTCGATGCCTACAACAAGGCGATGATGACGACGGGCGACATCGTGGTGGGGGCGGATCCCGACGGCGCCTTCTGGGCAGACTGCGGAACGCTCGAAAGCTATCTTGAAACGCACGCGGCGTTGAATCCGGAACGCTTCGACGAGAACCCGAATGTGCTGTTCTCGGGCGTGAAGTTGATGCCAAGCGCCGATCTCGCGGGATGCGTGGTGACGGGCGGTCTCGTCGGCGGCACATTTGAAACGACGGCGCTTGTGGGGGTCGACCAGATTGACAATCCGCGTCTGACGGCGCTCGCGAAGACGATCGGATGGAAGCCGGAAGATACGGCGGCGGCGTTCCTGGGCACGCGCGGCAGCGACCGGTCGTTCTGGCGTCTTGTGCATGGCGACGAGCGCGCGATTGCGATTGAATACGACGATGCGAAACGTCCGGAAAACGCCCGCTATGCGCATCATGCGCATCTGCTGGAGCAGGCAGGGGTGCCGGTGCCGCAGGTTCTGGCCGATCTGCCGGACCTCAAGACGCTGGCGTTGGAGGACATCCCGGGCGACTCGCTTGAAACGCGGGCGAGCGGAAAGAACGTGAATCGGGTGAAGCTCTATGCGCCCGTCGTGAAGGCGTTGCGGACGATGCACGAGAAGGGCGTGGAGCTGGCGTTGCAGGAGAAGGGACAGGCCTTGGAGCCGGCCTTTGGTCCTGAACTCTATGCGTGGGAGCGCGATCTCTTCGAGACGTACTGCGTGAAAGAACGCTACGGCTACGAGAAGCTGCCGGACGATGTACGCAAGGAGCTGGAGATGGTGGCCGACGAGTTGACGCGGCAGCGCCCCGTGCTCGTCCACCGCGACTTCCAGAGCTCGAACGTGCTGTTCCGGGCGGACGGTTCGTTTGCGTTCATCGATTTTCAGGGGATGCGCCTCGGGGCGGCGGCCTACGACCTTGCGTCGTTGCTCTACGACCCCTACGTGCCGTTGGAAGAGACGGAGCGCGAGTCGCTGGCGAAACTCTATCCCGTGCCGAAGCTCGCGTTCGGCGCCGTGCAGCGCCTTGTGCAGGTTCTGGGTGCGTTCGGGCGGTTGGCCTCGGTGGGACAGCCCCAGTTCGCGCGCCATGTGCCGCGGGCGCTGTCGAACCTGCTTGCGGCGGCCGACGAAGCCGACCTGGATGCGCTCGGCGGTTTTGTGGAGGACCTGATCGCCAAGGAGGAAATCCGTCTTGGACACGTCCACCACCATCATCATCACGATGAGGACGACGACGAGGATTCCCACGTCTAAGCCGAGGGAGGTATGAAGAAGACGTCCGTCAAACAGCTGCTCCGCGAGATTCAGCGGAAGGCTACGCGTCGCGCCCCTGCGGTCGTGACGCGCGCGATGGGACGTCGTCGTTCGTTTCACGCCTATGACCTGGGCGTGGATACGTTCATCTTCGAGAAGGGCGTGTGGTTGAACCTCAACGCGCATGCGTCGGTTCTGATCGTCGCGAAGAGCGAATTGCGGCTCAATGGGGGCCCCGGTCACGTGATGACCGTCACGACCGGCAACCACTCCGTGGCGGCGCTGCCTCTCTTGCAGGGACAGTTCTGGGATCTCTGCCGCCTCACCTCGACCCGGCGCGGCGAAGTGATGATGCAAGACGTCCTTTGCGGAAACGTCGTGAACGGCAAGCTTGAACTCTCGCAGCGCGATGTGCCGTGTCGCCGTCTGGCGGCGATCGACGACTGGTTGACGGGCACGCTCAAGTTCGCGAATCGCGACGTGGTGATGGTCGAACGCAACGATCAGACGCTGGAGCATTTCCGCCGGCGTGGACAGGAATGGCGCGTGAAGCCGCTGGCTTGGACGGAGCGCGAAATGAGCGTGGCGCTGAATGCCAGCCGCAAGCGCATTTCGACGGACCTGCGCTACTATCACGGCACGCGTGGCGTCCACTTCCTCTCCTATCCGGAATTCCACCGGTTCGTGGCGCTTGCGCGGACGGACTATCCCGCCTTTGTGGACCAGTTGCACGAGCTCGTCAGCGTGTTCGAAGGCCATTCGGACTCGTTCCTACGCGAGATCAAATACCACGGCCATCACGAAATCGAGCTCTTCGGCCTTCGGCGCGGCGTGTCGCTCGAGCGGCTTGTGCCGGAACTTGAGAAGCTGATGCAGGCGCTCGTTCTGAACCGGCTTGACGAGCAGCAGGCGGCGGCGCGGATTGAAGAGATCGATGCGCTCTACAAGTCGCTGCTGACGCGTCCTGAACTGGCGGATGAAAACGCGAAGGCCTTTACCGAAACGCTCTACATGTACATCACGGGCGAGATCTACTCTGTGATGGGGGAAGGCGCGACGCCGGCATTCGACGACCGTCGTACGGCGCTGCCGGGCGTTCAGTACAAGAACGGGTTTCCGGTGTATGATCCGGACTGCGATGCGCGCAGTGAGGTGCTGCTGTCGAATCTGCGCGGCATTGTCAGCCGCGACGAGCATATTGAATATGCGAACGTCTACGAATTGCGGACGAACGACGCCGAGGAGGAGAGTCCGATCGGTCAAGGCACCACGCGCGAAGTCGTCTACAAGACGGACCGCTGTCCGCTTGTGTTGTCGTTCGTCGAAAAGCGCTTCTCGCGTTCGGGCAACGGATACGGCAGCTATGTGATCACGCGGGCCAAGGCGTTCAAGTCGCTGGGCGTGAATCTGCCGAACTATCGTCTTCTGCAGCGGCGTGCCGGACAGAAACGCCAGACGCTGAAGGGCGAGTTCTACATTCGCACGCGGTGCGAAGGGGAACCGCTGGTGGATATTCCGGCGAACTATTTCCAGCTGGCAGGCGAATTCGGCGGTGCGGATGCGGGCGAAGATCCGCAGGTCGTGCTGGCGCTTGCATCGCTGATGGGCGATGCCGCCGCGCAGAACCTGGCGATGAAGAAGTACGATCCCGCGACAAAGACGCCGCTCTACAACATCGGCAAGGAAATCTATCAGTTCAGCTACGACATCAAGGCCGGACGCCTGATGCCGCAGGACGTTTCGTACTGTTCGGTACGTGGTTCGCTGGGGTGGCCGGATCGTACGCGTACGGACCGCAACCTCGATGCGATTGCGTCCTTCTATCTCGCCGTCTATGCGAAGGCCCTGGCCGAGTTCGCGGCGAAACATCCCGTGTGCGAGCGTGCGGAGCTGGGCGAGCGCTTCTTCGCCGGTTTCGAGTTCCGTCTGCGTGCGATGGAGTGGGCGTTCACCGTGCGGCGTGACAGTTTCGAGGATTTCGATCCGCAACTGGATTCGCGCTACGGATTCCTCAACAAGTGGCATTTCGCCTTGTGGGCGCTTGAACGCCACGTGCGGCGTATCGAAGCGCTGCACGCCCAGTTCACGTCCTTCCTTGAGCATCCGGAGCAGGTCGAAGTCACGGCGCCGAGCGAAGACGTCCGCATGCTGGAAGCGGCGAACGCCGAGAATGTTTTGAGCGCGCTCGACGATATCGAAATCCATTTGATTGGGGAAGCATAAGGTTCATGAACGATCAACGTGTAGAAATTCTTGATGCGCAGACGAAGATTTCCGTTGTCTGCGTCGATTGTACGACTGCTGCGGGACAGCTCGCGCGCGGCCATCTCTCGGGTCCGACGGCGGCCACCTATCTGGCGCAGGCGCTTGCAGGCGCGGCGCTCTTGGGTGCCGAGACGTCGGAAGACGACGAAACCGTGACGTTCCGTCTGGATTGTCCGGGTCCGCTGGAAGGATTCCTCGTGGAATGTACGGCGGCGGCGACGCTGCGCGGCTATACGAAGAAGAAGATTCTCAACGATTTCGACGGTCTTGGCGCGCCGAAGGACGTTTCGGTGCTGGGCGAGACGGGCACGTTCGAGATCATCCGTTCGATTCCGGGCAGCATTCTTTCGAGCGGCGTCGTGGCGACGGCCTGGAAGAAGCAGGCGATCGCGACGGGACTCGACGCGTTCTTCGACCAGTCGCTGCAGCGGCGTGTGCGAACCGCCGTGGTGGCGGCGGCGGGCGACGACGGCGTGCCGCTGTATGCGCGCGGACTTCTCGCGGAATGTTCGCCCGACGGCGACGCGAAGGCGTTTGAACAAGTGGCGGAGGTGTTTGCGTCCGGAGCGGCGGCGAAAGCCCTGGCCTCAGGGACTGCGGCGCCGCGGACGCTGCTGAAGAAGCTTGGACTCCCGCAGGCGGAGATCCGCAAGACGACGCCGCTCGCGTTCGCGTGCCGGTGCAGTGCGGAGCGCGCGGCGGCGATGCTGGCGACGATTTCGGAAGAGGAGCGTGCGACCTTGCCGCCGACGCTCGACATCACCTGCCACATGTGCGGACGCACCTGGACCGTCAGTACGAATTGAAAATTGAAAATTGAAAATGGAAAATGTAAAATTGCGGTGAATGGACAGGGGTGTAGTTGGAGATGATCGATTTTGCAAAAGAACTGAATCCGGAACAGTATAAGGCCGCCACGGCCGGTGAGGGGCCGATCCTCGTTCTCGCGGCGGCCGGTACGGGCAAGACGCGCACGCTTGTGCATCGCGTGGCGTATCTCGTGGAGCAGGGCGTACCGCCCGAACGGATTCTGCTGCTGACCTTTACGAATCGCGCGGCGCGCGAAATGCTCGAGCGCGCCGAGAAGCTCGTGCCGGGAATGGGCGGCGTGTGGAGCGGCACGTTCCACCATGTGTGCGCGCGGTTCCTGCGCCAGTACGGCAGCTGCCTGGGGTACAAGCCCGGTTTTGCGATTCTCGACGAAGACGATCAGAAGAAGATCATGGGACAGTGCATCAAGGAACTCGTCGAGCATCCCAAGGATTTTCCGAAGAAGGAAGTGCTGCTGAAGATGATCAGCGATGCGGCGAACCGTCAGCGTAGCCTCGAGAAAATCGTTCAGAGCTATCAGACGAAGACGGCGCTCGATCCGGCGGAGGTGTTGAAGGTGTGCCGCGCCTACGAGGCGAAAAAGCACGAGCTGGGCGCGATGGACTTCGACGATCTTCTGGTCAACGGATTGCGTCTGCTGAATGAAAGCGACCGGGTGCGCGAATTCCTGCAAGGGCACTTTCTGCACGTCTTGGTGGACGAATATCAGGACACGAACACGCTGCAGGCGCAGTTTACGGACATTCTCGCCGCCAAGCACCGCAACATCATGGTCGTCGGCGACGACTTCCAGTGCATCTACAC
>JAKSOY010000211.1 GCA_024405255.1 Kiritimatiellia bacterium | reverse complement strand
GAGAGAGGCACGTTGATGCCGATGCCTTCGGCCTTCTTCTTTAGAATCGCAAGACGAGTTTCATAGCTCGGTGACTCGATTTCCTGGAGCATACCTCCTTCGAAGCGCGAGATAAGCCTTGCCTCGATTGCCGGCAGGTTCTTCGGTGCGACGTCGGACGTCATGACGATCTGTTTCTTCGCCTGCTGCAGGGCGTTGAACGTATTGAAGAACTCCTCCTGGATGGCTTTACCCTTTTGGAAGAACTGAACGTCGTCCAGCAGCAGAACGTCGACCGTGCGATACTTGTTTCTGAACGCCGGGACGTTGTTGTCCTTCATGTAGTTGACGTACTCGTTCAGGTACTCCTCGGCTGTCAGATAGCAAATGGCGAGCGAAGGATCAAGGCGGCGAAGCTCGTTTCCGATCGCCTGCATGAGATGAGTTTTGCCGAGACCCGTGCCGCCGTGGATGAAAAGAGGATTGTAGCCGCTCTTTCCCGGGTTCTTCACGACTGCCATTGCCGCAGCGAGCGCAAAGCTGTTCGAGGGCCCGCGGACGAATTCGTCGAAGGTGTACTCGTCGTTGAGTGGCAGTGTTGAGACAAAGGTTGACACGCGCACGGGCTTCGCATCGGATCCCGCGTTTTTCGTGGGAACGACAATCGCCGGCTTTGAATGGACGTCGAACTTGAAGTCAAGGTTGATCTCAAGGCCATTGGAGACGAGCTCAAGGCACTTGCGCAGACGGTCCGAGTAATTGTCCCTCAGATAATCAGCCGCATATGAATTTGCCGTATAGATCGTGAAGTTTCCGGCCTTGCTTGCAACCGATGTGATCATCGAAAGATATCTGTCGACCTGGCTCTTCTCATCCGCCGACTGGAGCGTTGCGAGATAAATCGTCTTCGCCTTCTCCCACATTTCCTTCGACGAAATGTCTATGGTTTGGTTTGTCATTTTAAATCCGCTTGTTTTTCAACGGCGGAAAATATAGCATAAAATGTCCTCTCTTTGGGTGACAAGAATTCAACACATGTCATCAAGTTATTAACATTTTCTGTTTACAAGTCAGATATGGCCGCGCTTGATGATGATGGCGAGAACGGCCACATCAGCTGGATTCACACCCGGAATTCGAGCGGCCTGCGCAAGGGTTTCTGGGCGATATTTCTTAAGTTGCTGTCGACTCTCAAACCGTACTGAAATGCACTGGTCATAGTCCAGCCACTGCGGAATACGAATCGATTCGTCTAGTTTTGCCCGTTCAGCGGCTTTCCGCTCCTGCTCAATATAAGGAGCATAATGACGCATAATTGCTATTTCTTGATTCAGGGAAGCAAACTCCCCTTCTTCCATTTTCCCCTTGTTAATATAATCAATTTCAGCCTCACGTCGCTTTAGGACGGTCTGAGAGATAACACCGACGCGGCGGGCCGCTTCAAGAAGACGATAGCGAGCATTGTCTTGGCGGAGGAGGAGGCGGCGTTCGGCGCGGCTTGTGAAGATCCGATAAGGTTCATCCGTTCCCTTGGTCACCAAATCATCAATCATCACACCAATATACGCATCTTGACGACTGAGAATGAGAGGTTCTTGCTCATTAATCATAAATGCTGCATTGATTCCAGCCATAATTCCCTGTGCCGCAGCCTCCTCATATCCAGTTGTGCCATTGACCTGTCCCGCAAAAAATAGCCCGTGAATCCGTTTGGATTCTAAAGAGTGTTTGAGTTCTCGTGCATCAATGCCGTCATATTCAATTGCATAAGCATAGGCGATGAATTCGGCGCACTCAAGACCAGGTACAGAACGAACCATTAGATCTTGAATGCCGCGCGGGAGCGAACAGCTAAGACCATTTGGATAGATAATTGTTCCTGCTGAATCCTCCGGTTCAAGCATGACATGGTGTTGTTCAGCATCCTTAAACCGAACGATTTTGTCCTCAATGGATGGGCAATACCGCACACCTGTACCTCTGATTGATCCGCCATACAAGGCCGACAAAGGGAGGTTTTCTCGAATAATGTCGTGGGTTTTTACTGTTGTATGGGTCTGCCAGCAAGGGAGTTCAGGCAATGTTCCACGTGGAACATTTTTGGCGGATTGTTCCACGTGGAACAATGGACGCGGATGTTCACCATCCTGTCGAGCACACTTTGAAAAATCACACGAAGAGGCCTTTAGGCGAGGTGGCGTGCCCGTTTTCAGCCGAATCAATGTAAATCCAAGGTCGGAAAGACAATTGGAAAGGAGGTTAACAGCTGGACGCGAATCGCCACCAGAGTCTTTTGACTCTTTTCCAATCCAAATTCGTCCTCGAAGTGCAGTGCCAGATGTTATAATAACAGAAAAAGACCTGATATCTCCATAATGCTCAGTTTTTACTCCACAAACAGAGTCGTGTACCGTTAAAATTGAAATGACAGAATCTTCAAGAAGGGTCAAGTTCTCCTGTTCTGCGATGACGTGCTGCATACGTTGCGTGTATTCCGTTTTCGCACACTGGCAACGCGTCGCCCAGACGGCTGGTCCTCGACTTCGATTGAGAAGCTTGGACTGGAGTGCTGTCAGATCAGCATTGAGGCCCATTTCGCCGCCGAGAGCATCAAGTTCGTAGACGAGATGGCTTTTGGCAAGGCCTCCAATTGACGGATTGCAAGGCATCCGTGCGCAAGCGTCCTTGCGGGAGGTTATAAGGAGTGTCCGAATCCGCATTCGGGCAGCAACCAATGCGGCTTCAGCACCAGCATGCCCTCCGCCAACGATAATCAGCTCGTATTCATCTGTCATAGGAGTACGGATAGTATAGCAAAATTATTATTCGCTTTGTGAACAAAAATACATTATACATTATGCGACGATGTAAAGCGTGGGCGTCGTGTCTTCAATGAAAAATAGGGGGATTTTTGAAATTTTCAGATTTGTCAAGGAGAAGTTATCAAAACCTATCTACAGTTATCTAATAGATATGAACAGAAGGGCGCTACTTGCCGATTTTAATGAGGATATGATATACTTCGCTCACTTGAAAGTCATTTATCTCTTCATTGACGGCGTCGGTCTGCGAGAGCCGGCTGTTGACAACCCCCTGAACAAGGAGGTATGTCCGACGTTGTGGCGTCTCATCGAGAGGCATTCGAAGCCGATTGACGCCTGTCTCGGGGTGGAGGGGTTGCCGCAGTCGGCGACCGGGCAGGCGACAATGTTCACCGGGGTGAACTGCGCGGCGGCAATCGGAAAGCACTGCGAGGGATTTCCGGGGGCCGAGCTTCGCAAGATCATCGAGGACAACAATCTTTTCATCGAGCTGAGGCGGCGCAACAAGCGCGTTCGGTTCGCAGACGCCTATCTCGTGGATTCAGTGGAAGAGCTCGGGGCGCGTCGATTCAAGTCCGTGACGACCGTCATGGCGCTCACGGCGCCCGAATCGATTTCCCTCACGGAGGACCTGATGGAGGACCGGGCGCTGATGCAGGACCTGACGCGGGAAACCATCCAGGACCGCTACCCCGACATCCCCGTCGTCGCGCCGCAGCGCGCTGCGGAGCACCTGTTCCGTCTGGCGCTCCTGAATGACTTCACCCTGTATGAGTTCTTTCAGACCGATGTCTCCGGGCACTCAATGGACTACGCGCGCGCGTGCGCCGTCCTGCGTGTCTACGACAGGTTTCTCTCCGCGCTCGTCCGCTGCACGGAGGCCGCGGGCATTACGCTCGTTATGACGGCGGACCACGGCAACATCGAGGCGATGGGCGAACGCGGGCACACGCGCAACCCCGTGCCGTTCATCGTGCTCGGGCCGAGCGAAGAATGGATCCGCGACCGCGTGAATTCATTGCAGGACGTGACGCCCGCCCTCCTGGAGGCATTTGACAGATGAAGATAAGCGAGATCATCCATTCGACGGAGCCATCCGTTTCATTCGAGATATTTCCGCCCAAGCGCCAGGATCCGTCGCTCTTCGGCGACGCCGAGGCGAAGGCCGCGATGGAGCGGACGAAGGAGGTCGTGCGCAAGATTGCGCACGAGAAGCCGTCCTTCATCTCCGTCACCTACGGCGCCGCGGGCGGGACGACGGGCGCAAATACCGCGACCATCGCGCAATTCATCCAGGACGAATGCCACGTGCCTGCGCTCGCGCACTTCACGTGCATCACGTCGTCCCGCGACCGGATTGCTGACGAAATCACCTCCTTCCGCGAGAAGGGCATCGAGAACATCCTGTGTCTGAGAGGAGACTGGCCGCAGAACGTCGGCGAGGACATGAGACGGAAGGCGGGGGACTTCTCGCATGCGGTCGACCTTGTGCGTGCGCTGAGGCCCTCGAACTTCTGCCTGGGCGGCGCCTGCTATCCGGAGTGCCATCCGGAATGCGCCCACATCGACGACGACATCGCGCACCTGAAGGAGAAGGTCGACGCCGGGCTCGACTTCCTGACGACGCAGATGTTCTTCGACAACAACGTCTACTTCCACTACCTCGCGCGCCTGCGGTCCGCCGGAATCACGATCCCCGTCCTCGCCGGCATCATGCCCGTCACGAACGGGAAGCAGATCGCGCGCATCTGCGCGCTCTCGGGGACGTCGCTTCCGCCGCGCTTCCGGGCAATCGTCGACAGGTTTGGCGACAGTCCGTCCGCGATGATGGACGCCGGCGTCGCCTACGCGACCGAGCAGATCATCGACCTCTTCGCGAACGGCGTCAACCATGTCCACGTCTACACGATGAACCGTCCCGAGATCGCAATCCGCATCATGCTGAACCTCCATGGACTTGTCGCCTGAGATCCTTGACGGCGGGATGGGAACGCTCCTGCAGGAGCGGGGGCTCCGGGCGGGGGAGACCCCGGAGGACTGGAATGTCGAGCGTCCGGACGACATCCTCGCGATCCACCGTGCCTACGTTGCGGCCGGCGCACAGGTTGTCTACGCCAACACCTTCGGCGCGAACCGCCTGAAGTACCACGGGAAGTACGAGCTTGAGAAGGTGATTCGAGGGGCGCTCGAAGTCGCGAATAAGGTGAAGGTGAAAGGTGAAGGTGAACAGAGGAAGATAAAGATTGCCTTGGACATTGGGCCGACGGGGAGACTCCTCAAGCCCGTTGGAGATCTGGACTTCGATGAAGCAGTGGCGGCGTTTGCGGAAACAATAAGCATTGCAACTTCCACTGTTCACCTTCACCTCTCACCTTCACCTGACCTGATCGTCATCGAGACGATGGGCGACCTCCTTGAGCTCAAGGCGGCCGTCATCGCCGCGAAGGAGAACTGCAGCCTTCCGATTTACGCGACGGTCGCCCTCGGTGAGGACGGCAAGCTCCTCACCGGCGGAACGCCCGAGTGCGTCGCGGCGCTCCTGGAGTCGCTCGGCGTCGACGCGTACGGATTCAACTGCGGGCTTGGCCCGGATCGGATGCTGCCGTTCGTCGAACGGCTCGCGAAGATCTCAACGAAGCCGATCATCGTCAAACCCAACGCGGGACTCCCGCGAATTGAAAACGGCCGCACGGTCTTCTCCGTCGGTCCGGATGAATTCGCCGGACACGTCGCGAAGCTCGTCCGCGCCGGCGCCTCGGTGGTCGGCGGCTGTTGCGGAACGACGCCCGCGCATATCTCGCGTCTTAAGTCTCAAGTCCACTCGTCTCTCGCGTCTCATGTCTCACGTCCTGCCGGTGCAGGGGACTTTAGACGGAAGACGAAAGACCTGACGGTTTCCTCGGGAACTTCCGTCGTCATGCTTCAGCCCCACGCAGGTCTCATCATCGGCGAGCGGATCAATCCGACCGGGAAGAAGCTCCTGAAGGAGGCGTACGCGAAGGGCGATACGGCGTATGTCCTCCGCGAGGCGGTGAAGCAGGTCGAGGCCGGCGCGCGGATCCTCGACGTGAACTGCGGCGTTCCGGGACTCGATGAGTCCGCGCTTCTCGATGCGACGGTCGCGTCCGTCCAGGGCGTCGTCACCTGTCCGATTCAGATCGACACCGCCGACCCCGCCGCGCTCGAGCGCGCGCTCCGGCACGTGAACGGCAAGCCGCTCGTCAACTCGGTGAACGGCAAGCGCGAGTCGATGGACGCGGTCTTTCCGCTCGTCAGGACCTACGGCGGCGCGATCGTCGCGCTGTGCCTCGACGAGAACGGCATTCCGCCGACGAGCGAAGGTCGCCTCGCGATTGCGCGGCGCATCCTCGCCGAGGGCGCGAAGTACGGTTTCACGAAATCGGATTTTATCTTCGATGCGCTCACGCTTGCCGTGAGTTCCGACATGAACGCGGCGCTCGTCACGCTCGAGACCGTGAAGCGCCTCACGGACGAGCTCGGGGTCAACACCGTGCTCGGCGTCTCGAACGTCTCGTTCGGGCTCCCCAACCGCCCTGCGCTCAACAACGCGATGTACGCGCTGGCGAAGAGGGCCGGACTCTCCGCGGCGATTGCGAACCCCGCGGTGATCAAGGACGAGATCGATCCCGCCGCGGAGGACGTTCTCCTCGGGCGCGATCCGAATTGCGCGCGTTGGATAGAGTCAAATAGAGTCGAAGGAGGGTCGAAGGGAACAACTGACCCTCAGCGACCCTGTTCGGCCCTAGGCGACTCTAATCTCTCCGCGGCGATCCGCCGCGGTTTGCGTGACGATGCGCGCGCGTCGGCGTCGGCGATGCTGAAGGGCGGTGTCGCGCCGCTCGAGGTGATCGAGCGCGGCATCGTGCCGGCCCTGGAGGAAGTCGGACGCGGTTTCGAGAAGGGGACGGTCTTCCTGCCGCAGCTGCTCATGGCGGCCGATGCGGCGGGCGAGGCGTTCGGGGTTGTGAAGGGCGCAATGTCTTCCACGTCAGGCCTTGATCAGGCCGAGGACCTTAGACGAGAGACAAAAGACGCGAACCGGCCGATTGTGATCGCCACTGTGAAGGGCGACATCCATGACATCGGAAAGAACATCGTTCGCGCGCTCCTCGAGAATTACGGGTTCGCGGTGATCGATCTCGGGCGCGACGTGCCGCCGGAGAAGATCGTCGAGACCGCGCGGACGTCGAACGCGATGCTCGTGGGACTCTCGGCGCTGATGACGACGACCGTCGGCGCCATGGCGGAGACGATCCGTCAGCTGAAGGCGGCTGGACTCGGATGCAGGACCGTCGTTGGCGGCGCGGTCGTGACGCAGGAATATGCGGATTCGATTGGCGCCGACTTCTACGCGAAGGACGCGATGCGCACGGTGCGCATCGCCGAGGCGCTTGCCAAGGCAGACGAAGGTAGGGTATAATTCCAATGATTTTCATTCACCAGACAGAGAAGGAGCAAGATCATGGCATGTTCATGCGGAAAGAAGGGCTGCAGCTGCTGCAATTCCGAGTTCATCGCGCCGATGGGTGCGCTCTGGAAGGTCTACGACGGCATTGACTCGAAGGCGAACGCCGACATCGTGTCGATTGCGTGGGAGCGCGAAGGCGGAAAGGTGTTCCGCTACGACCTGCCGATCCCGAAGCGCCTCGACCCTGAGGCGGCGAAGTTCGTCAGCCACGTCGTCGAGCGCATCGCGAAGTTCGCGCTCTGGGCCGCGGGCGGCTGGAAGCTCTACCTCGCCGGCCCCGATGCCGTCGTCAAGCCCGTCGCGAAGGCCTACACGAAGAACGGCCTCAGGAAATTCGACTACGACTTCTTCGGTTCGATCTACTCGCGTCCCGTCGAGGTGGCCGTCGTGCCGCTCCGCAAGATGCCCGAGTTCGCCGAGAAGCTCCAGCAGGTGAAGACGGTGGCGGACGGCAATCGCATCGGCTTCGACCTCGGCGCGAGCGACTTCAAGATCTCCGCCCTGAAGAAGGGCAAGGTCGTCTTCTCGAAGGAGTTCCCGTGGGATCCGGTCGTGCA
>JAKSOY010000210.1 GCA_024405255.1 Kiritimatiellia bacterium | reverse complement strand
GCAGGTTAGTCGAGCGCGGGGCGTCAGCCACACACTCGACTAACCTATTACGTATTCGCCTTCAAAAATGCTGGACCTCGGCGAGGGCTTTTGCTATGATTTTCTTTCCAAATGGAGAAAAGAAAATGAACAATCGCAGAACCTTCCTCAAACAAACCGCGGCGGTCTTCGTCCTCGCCCCGGCAGTCAAGCTTTTCGGCGCCGAGGCGCCCTCGAAGCGGATCAACGTCGCCGTCATCGGCTGCGGCACGATGGGCGGCGGCAACATGCATGCCTTCATGCACGATCCCCGCTGCCGCGTGACCGTGGTGTGCGATCCCGTCACCGAGCTGAAGGACTACGGCTACGGCGCTCGTTCCCGCGGCTGGGGCGGACGCCTCGCCTTCAAGCGCCAGGTCGACGCATTCTACAAGGACAACGCCTGCCGCGCCGTCGCCGACTGGCGCGAAGTCGTCGCCGACCCCACCGTCGACGCCGTTGTCGTCACCACCCCCGATCACTGGCACGCCCTCATCGCCATTGCCGCCATGAAGAACGGCAAGCACGTCTACTGCCAGAAGCCCATGAGCCTCGGCGTCTCCGAAGGCATCGCCATGACGCGTACCGCCAAGGAAAAAGGCGTCGTCTTCCAGGTCGGTTCGCAGCAGCGCAGCTCGTCCGAATTCCGCGTGGCCGCTGAATTCATCCAGAACGGCTACCTCGGCAAGTGCATGGAATGCGACATCGGCCTGCCGGGCGGACGCGGTCCGTACTGGGGCTACCCCCCCGACAAGACGGCCAAGCGCTTCCCCGCCTACTTCGGCGACGAGGCGATGTGGAACATGTGGCAGGGTCCGGCCCAGCATTGGGACAACAACACCTTCTACCCGATCATCCACCAGCCGATGTGCTGGCGCTCCAACTCCCGCACCGGCGGCGGCATGATCACCGACTGGGGTGCGCACCACATCGACATCCTCCATTGGTCGCTGGGCTATGACCGGTCCGGTCCCGTCGCCGTCGAGAACATGAAGCATGAAGGATTCCTCAAGGGCGAGTTCCTCGACTGGGCCGGCGAGTATTCCTTCGACCTCGTCTACGCCAACGGCTTCCGCGCCCACGTCTCCAACCGCTTCCGCAACGGACTCACCTTCCACGGCGAAAAGGGCGACCTCTTCGTCACCCGCGGCCGTCTGGACCGTCCGGAATTCCTGCGCAAGTGGAACGAGAAGAAGGACCTCAAGCCGAACGAAATCCACCTCCACAAGAGCCGCGGCTCGCACGAGTCGGACTTCCTGGACGGCATTTTCGACCGCAAGTGGCACACCGCCACCGACTGCGAGATCGGCCACCGTTCCATCAGCGCCTGCCACATCGCCAACATCTGCGAGCGGTTGGGCATTTCCGGAGCCAAGTGGGATCCCGCCGCCGAGCGCTTCGTCGGCAATGACGCCGCCAACGCGATGCTCGAGGTCAAGCATCACAATGGCTGGAAACTCGGCTAAACGCGCCGAGCCTTCATCGAACCGCCGCGGGCAGAATCAATTGCCCGCGGCGGTACCGATGTCAAGTTCATTGCCATCGGCACCGCCTACAATCTCCATCAGCGGATGATGATCATCACGCCTGTGTAGTAATAGAGTCCGTCATCCTTTGCCGTCAACGATCCGGAGAGACCGATCGGGCGGAAGGACATCCTCGCCGGCTTCGTAGTCCAGGAGGCCACTTTCTGGCCGTTGGAGATCGAGTGTCCACCAAAGGCGACCCCAACGCTCACCATCGTGCCTTCCGGCGGCGGCACGATCGTGCCCGCCGGCCACACGTCCTCCTTGGTGGAAAGATCCAGCACGCCCGCCGTGCCGGTGAACATCACCGGTGGCTGGGTGGCGCTCAGCGGCGAGTAGCGTCCCGACACATACACGCGATACTCCTTGCGGCGAGCATCCGCCGTGTCGTGCCATTCGCTTCCCGCCATGGTGAAGTCCTTCACGTAGACGCTGCCCTTCAGCGAGAGCTTGGAACCTGCCTTGACCTCGAGTTCGGCGTTTTCGGCACGGAGGAAGCCGACATATTGATTGGACTTCTCAAGGTCGTAAGGCTCAAACTTGACGTTGCCGCCGATGTCGATCACCAACTTGCCCTCGTCGACGATCTCCGTGTCGGCCGCGAACGATTCGCCCTTCACGATGGTGAGCGTATGTCCATTGAGTGCGATTGTGCGCTTGTGGAAGGTCACTGCGGTGCCGAACTTGGCATCCCCCGCAAGCGTCACGTTACCGAGGATGTCCAGCTGATGCCCCGCCCAATAGTCGCGCGAGGACACCAACACGCCCTTGTCGTCGACGCCCGTGCCCTCGACCACGTACGAATAGCCGAGTCCGCGATGCGCCTGGATGTCCACCGTTGCGCCATCCGCCACCGTCACCGTGCCGTTCGCGTTGCCCGCCGGGGTCACGCCGCTCTTCCAGTAGGATTCCGAGGAGGCTGCCGAGGCACCGCCGGCATAGCGATAGATGCCGGACTTGACCAGCGTGCCACCGGTGTAGGTAAGCGGCAGCACCGAACTGAAGATACCGACACCTTCCTTGACGAACTTCAAGTTCCCGGAGATCGCGAGACGCGAGTTCCAGAAGATGTAATTGGCAGGAACGTCGATGGTGAGCGTGCCCGGTTCGCCGGCAGAAGTGTCGGTAATCGCCACCTCGCCGCTCGGCGGAACGCCGCCAGGCAGCGTGAGGGAATGCCCATCCAGGTCGATCGTGGAACCATCGGCGAAGATCAGTCCGCCCTCGACCACGTATTCCGTCGTGCCCACGACGGCGCCCGCTTCGACATATCCGCTTTTGGGGACCCAGGACTCGGAGCTGGAGTTGACTTGCTGGTTGTTGAAATCCGGCGTCCCGATGGTCGGCATCAGGCATGTCGCCGAGACCAGGTCCCAGAGCGCACCCGTGCCGTCTTCGAACCGCAGCGGGATGTAGTCCCGCACCAACTCCCCGTTGTCGTAGACTTTCACGCTGTGGATGCGCATGCCATTCGGTCCACGGGCGCAGGGCATGCCGATGCGGTTTTGTCCGCCGATGATCAGCGGGTAAAGGCACTGGAACGTGTTGGCGGGCCAGGTTTTCAGGACCGTCCCGTCCAGCTTGATGGTGCCCTTGTCATTTTCGACCGTGTGGCGGGTGCCCACCGACGCCGCGCTCGACCCCGTGCCTCCTCCCTGGTTGCCATAGCCGGTATAGATGGCGGTGGTGTCGTTGCAAAGGGCGAAGGCGCCATTGTTGTACGCCCAGTTCCAGGTGCCGCACCAGTATTCCTGAGCGTTGCCGACGGTGACGTCGAGCACGACCCGCGTGTTCTGGTTGGGGCAGAACATGGTATTGAAGAAAGCGCCCTGGGCAAGGAAGATGAAATCGGCCGGACGCGCGGTGCGGGTGAATGTGCCCCGCCAGTCGGCGTCCGCCGTGAGACGACAATTGACTTTGAGCGAACGGCCGTGGAGTTCGGCTCCGCTGGCGAAATTGAAGTTCACGTCGCCGGCGATGGTGACCGCCGTCTTCGAACCCGGCAACGCGTCCGCGACCACGAGGCCCGCCGCGTTCCGGCACTCCCAGTTGGCGGCATTGCCGACATTGCCGTCATTCCCTGCTCCGGTCCAGCGCGCGGTTTCGACTTCAGTGGAATCGGGATCGGCACCGTAGAAGATGCCGCGCTCGCTGGTCATCACCGGGACGTTGCCAGCGGCCGTTTCAGCGTCCCACTGGAACGTGAGCGTGGCGAGGTTGGCGGGGGCTGCGGTCCAGGCGACAATCTGGTCGCCGAGCGCGAGGGTACGACCGCGCAGGTCGATGGTGATCGTGGCGTCGTCCGCAAAGGCCAGCGCGCCGTTGTCCGCGCCCGTGCCCTGGGTGGCGCTGCTCCACGCGGACTCGCGGGTGCGCATGTCGAGCGTCGAACCATCCGCCATTACCACGCCGCTGCAGTAGTCGCTCAAAGGCACGAAGGTGCCGGTCACGACGACCTGCTCGGCGCCCGCGTTGTAGCCGAGACCATAGGAGGATGTGTAGTTCCCCACGGTGATGTCGTAGTCGAGCGGGAACGAGGCGCCCTTGATGTCGAAATCGACAGCGGGGGCGGAAAGCGCATTGTGCGGACGCAGAATGCCGGACTTCATCTCGATCCGGCCCGGACCCGTCGCACCAAGGAGGAACAGCGTCGTCGCGCCGTTCGCCATCTCGCCGCAGAGCGTGTGGCCGTTGAGCACGGGATTGATGCCGCGGGAATTGTCCCCACCCGCCTGGCCGAAATCGCCGGTGCCGGCAATGGTCGAATCGCTCAGCAGCTCGAGTCCGAAGTTCGGTTGGATCGAATATCCCGTCAACACGCCACCGTCGAGGAGAATCTTGTGCCACCCCCAGGCAGTCTGGCCATTGAGGTCGAGCACGGCGTCGCTGCGTATGTACACCAATGCGTTCTGGCTGCCCGTTTTGCCGCCGAACGGCAGGTTGCCCGGGTTGCCGCCCGTGACGACTTTGCCTGCCAGGATGTCGGTGCCGCCGGTATAGCTGGTGCCCGTCTTCGTGGCGGTGAACGTGCCCGCGCCGAGCTTCTCCACTCTCAACGATCCCGTCAACGCCACCTGGCTGTTGTTGAAGCTCTGGTTCTCGGCGATGTCGAGCGCCAGCTTGCCGTTCGCCACCGAGCTGGTGACCGTGGTGGCAAAGGGAGTGGTACCCGACGGCGCCCAGGTAAGCGTGTGGCCGGCCGTGTCGATGGTGGCGCCGGCGGGGAGGAAGGGATGGGGAACGTCGTAGACGACCGTGCCGGTCGCCCCCAGGAACTCGTGGGCGCCATAGCTGCCGCGGGATCCGTTCCGGAAATCGGCGAAAGTGCGCGACACCCGCTCATAGAGGCCGATCTTGCCGTCCGAGAAGCGCCTCATCGGCACGTAGTCGCGGATGAGCACGTTGTTCTCCCAGATCTTGCAGCCGTAGAAATGGAGCGTCGACTGATTGTCGCCGTGATAGGCCGTACCGTTGCGGTTTTGGGCGAAGAGATAGATCGTGTTGTTGATGGGGAAGCCGGCGGTGTTCGTGAATGTCTGGCGGACCACGCCGTCGACCTTGAACACGCCCTTGTCGATTTCCACCAGATGCCGTGTGGCATTCATCTTGGCGGTGTTGCCGCCGTTGGCATTGTTGCCCCAACCGGTATAGGTGCCGTTGCCGTCGTTGCAGAACGCGAAGGCGGATCTGTTCCAGTTGGAGTCCCAGCAGCCGAAGTAGTAGCAGGAGACGCCATTGCTGGCATCGACCGGCTTGGCGTCGAAGGCGATGTGCGTCTGCGGGGTGGGTTTGACGCCGGTGTTGACGAATACGCCACGGGCAACGCTGATGTACTCAAGCTGCTCACCGACCGCCGTGACCAGTCGTCCGCGCCATTCGGAATCGCCGGAAAGCGTGCAGTTCATCGTCAACGACTTCACGGTGAACGTGTCGTCCGCCCCCAGCGAAAAAGCGAGGTTGCCGTTCATCGTGACATCGGTGTCGGCCGTCGGAAGTGCGTTGTCAACGACATTGCCGTCATGGTCGCGGCACTCCCAGTTCGCGGGATTGGACATTGAAGTGGTCTCGCCGCCACCGATCCAGGTCGCGGTCTTGACCGCGGTGGTGGGGGCCACAACCGACGAGACGGCCATCACCAGTTCTTGGTTCCCGGACTCTGCAGCCGTCGTCGAAATGCCGGTACCGGCGGGAGTGGTATAGAACTTGCCGTAGGTCCAGTCCCAGAAACCGACCACACCACCCTTCTTCACCGGCCACATGTTCCGTTCGAAGGCGTTGTACTGGTTGTACACATGCACATACCACCAGTTACCGGAAACGAAGCGACTGTGTCCCGCATCGGAGGCGATGGTAATGGGATTCGACCCGCCCGAGTAGACAATCGCCGAATTGTATTCGCTGCTCTTGCCGCTGTTCCACGTCTGCACAGTGCCGTTGACGTACCACTTCTTGTCGCGGATCACCATGGTGCCGAAGGTGGCGTTGTCGATGGTCGGAGCCGGACCGTTGTCCGCGCCGTTGTAGCGAAGATAGAACTTGTTGAGATTGCTGTTGTTGAGGCCGATCGTGAACTTGTCGAGCGTGCCGCTGAACACCGAGGCCCAATTGGTGCTCTTGCCGGTGATGTTGAACTTGAAGTCGGCGCCGCCGCATTGGTTTTCGGGGAAACCGGTGTTGATGTACTGGTTGTTGTTGATCAGCACCGACCCGTCAAGGGACGTGAACGACTCCGTCACGATGGCGCGGACGACACTGCCGTCGGGGACCTCGGTCACCGGCAGGGTGAGTTCGGCGCCCGCCGACGTGAGCGCGTTGCTCAACAGCCGCTTGCCCGTCCAGTCGCCCAGCACGCCGCCCTTGTCCGCCGTGTCCCAAACCAAATAGACATTGCGCGCCCCGTAGAACGAGTCCGCATCCACCTTGACTCGGTAGTTGTCCGCGTCCTTCAACGCAGTGACCCCCGCCGAAGCGACTCCGGCGAAAAGGGCCAATCCCGCCAGCAGGCAACTGGATTTGCGAAATGTAACCATGATCGACATCTCCTTTTTCGGTAGTACTCTCGTTACCCCATTAGATGTAACAGCGGATAATATAACTGTTTTTTTGCTCCAAGTCAATTCAGAAACGGAACCTCAGCGCAGGAACATCGCGTCGAGGTCCGGTGCCCAGGCCTTCGGATTGGAAACGCGAACCGTGTGGACGCCGGGCGCAAGGTCGAGCGTCAGCGACGATGTGCCAAATCCACCATGGGTGTACTTCGCTTCCACCCGATGGCGCTCGCCCCCGTCGATCTGGACGAAGAAGAACCGATCTTCGCACGAGGCGAAACGGAACTCCAGCGTCCGTCGGCCGCCACGATCGACCTTGACGTCCTTCCACACGAGGTCGTTCGCCTCGCTATTGCCGATATAGCCAACACGCACATCGCCGGACGCACCTTTGTGGCCATAGGTTCCGACATGGCCTTGCTGGCCATAGCGCGACAGCCGCGCCGCCTCGGCCTCATAGACGGTACGCTCGAGCCGGCGTTCCGCATCCAGACGCAACACGCGCGTGCCATGGGCCGGAACGCGTACAGAGAGATTCTTTTCAAACGCACCGATGTCGACGCATTCAAGAAGGTCGAATGCGGCTACCGAGCCCCCAAGATCGACGTCCGCGAATTGGACGGAAACGGTACGCTCGGCGTCGCCCGCATTGAACACGGCAATCCGCCGCGCCCGACCGAAACGCGCATCGGCATCTTTGACGAGCAGATAGACATCCCCCTCCCGGCGGGCAACATACGCGGCGAGGCCCAGATCGTTCTGGCTCGTGCCGAGCAGGAAGCGGTTCGTGAGCAGTTTCAGCGTCGACGCAGGCATTTCGCGCAGATCGCAGCCGATCATCAACGGCGAGGAGAACATGCACCAAAGCGCGAAGTGGGTCGTCTCCTCGGCCGAGGTGAGTCCTGTATCGGAGCGGAATTCGCGGAACCGAGCCTGCTTCGTCTGTCCGACGAGCCGTCCGACCTGCATCATGTCCATGTCGTTGTAATGCCCGAAGCTACAGTAGCCGGAACGATAGAGGTTGTCGAGTACCGCCGCGCGGAGCGAACGCCAGTTGGCGCGAATGTCGCCCTTGACGCGCCACGAACCGGCAACGCCGTCAACCCACGTGCCAGGATAGGTCCAGCAGCAGATGTTGAGGTGGAGATCGGTCCGTCCCGTTCCGCGCATAGCCTCGGCGATGCGCGTGTACTGTTCACGGCGGGACAGGTTCAACTTCCGGCCTCCGCACCAATCCACTTTGATGAAGTCAAAGCCGTCCTTGA
>JAKSOY010000021.1 GCA_024405255.1 Kiritimatiellia bacterium | reverse complement strand
CGCCCTCGCCCCGTTCAACGTAGGCCCGCACCCGCTCGAGCGCGTTCGCCGTCGAGCCCGCAAGACGGCGCAGCCAGCCAACGTCCGTGCGAATGTTCGTGTCGATCACGGTGCGCGGGATCTCGCCACCCTCCTCCACGAAGCACTGGAGATACCAGTTGCAGATCGTCGAGTTGTAGAGGGCCCCCGCGCCGGGGATGAAATGATAGCCGTCGTAGAACGCCTTGAGATCCGACAGGACGGACGATTTGAGCGACGGGTCGAAGCCGTAGTCCGCGAACACGCGCTCAACGTACTTCTCGACCTGCGCCTGCGTGAACCCCACCATGCCCAGCAGGTTCTTGCGCAGGCTCACCACGGTGCCGACATTGAACCCGCTCGAGAGGTCGTCGAGGGTGATCGGCAGAACGCCCGTGAAATACGTACGTCCCACGTTGCCTTCTTCCAGCCCCGCCTTGAAGGACTTGAAGAACGCCTTGAAGAAGGAATCGCGCGGCAGTCCGCCCACGTTGTCGTGGCCGCAGATCGCATCGTATTCGGCGTCGCGATTGGAGACGACGAGCTCGTTCGTGAAGTTGTCGTACTCGTCGATGATCACGTAGATCGGCGGCAGGTTGTTCGCGCTGACGATGTTCCTGACAGCATCAATCATGTCCGCCGGATTTTCGGCCGCAAAGACGGGCGACCAATCCACCAGTTTCTCATACTGCTTGACAAAATACTGGACGCTCCGTTTGACGTGCGCAAAGAAGTTCCGTTCGATCTCCGCGAGCGATCCAACCTCGATCGTGGAAAAGTTGAAACGCAGCACGAGGAAGGAATTCGCGAGCGGCGTGGGATTGCGGCCGATGTCGGTCTCGCTGAAGAGCTCCTGGAAGCGGTCCTTCAGGTTGACGTCGTAGTAGTGCGCGAGCACGGAACACCAGACGGACTTGCCGAAGCGCTTGGGGCGCAAGAATACCGGCGTTTTCACAGCCTCCAGTTCATGGATGTAGGCCGTATTGTCCACGAAATAGCATTCGCGGACCAGTTCCTCGTAGTTCATCACCCCGTAGGGTATCTTGCGCCTCTTGTTCATGGCGGATATTATAGCACATTCCTCGATAAGCTTGCAAACGGGCGCGATAGCCCCCGTCCTGCACGAGAATCTTTCTCAACGCAGGCGTCAATCCTGCGCGTAGCGCTGGAGGAGGGTGAGCATGGCGCGGTCGAGCTTGTGGCCTTCGAAATCTTCGAGCGGACAATCCGTGCGACCGTTGTCCATCAGGCCGAACTTGCCGTCGAGATTCCAGATCGCCCATCCAAGCTTCTTCTCCTTCGCGACGGCAAGCACATCTTCCATCCACGCGAGCGCGGTTGCATGGGGACACTGGTAGTAGGTGCCGAATTCGCCCAGGTGCAGGAAGCAGCCCTCATTCTCCGCCTTCGTCCAGGCTGGATAGAAATTCTTGCGCATCCAATCGCGTCCGCTCGCGTACCCCTTCGGCGGCCAGGGCGGACAAGGTCCGAGCCGACCGTTCTTCGGCACATGCACGCCATAGTGCGTGACGGTGTGCGGGTCGTAGACGTGGATCGACTCGCCCACATTCCGCGTCATCGGGTGAAGCTCGTCAACCGGCTTACGTCCCCACTGCCAGCCGTCGGACATGATGAACCGCTCGGGATCGACGGCGCGGATCGCCGCAATCGCCTTCTTCGCCACCGCCGCATAGCCCGCCCGCGTGCAACCGTAGATCGGCGCGGGTTCATTGACGAGATCGAAGGTGAGCTCGTCGTTCGGAATGCCGCGATAGCGCCGCGCGAGCGTAGCCCACAGGTTCGTAAAGGCGATCTGCGGCTCGCGGGCCGTGAAAAGCGATTTCGGCTCCACGGGCACGTTGCAGCAGTAGCCCGGCGCGCGGTGGAAGTTGATGTTCACGTGGATGCCGTACTTGCGACCGTACGCCACGGCCGCATCGAGCTTGCGCAACTGCTCCTCGTCGAGCTGCATCCAGTCGCCGTTCTTGATGAAGAATCGGTAGTCCAGCGGCAGACGGGCGTAATTGAAACCCCACTCGTGCATCCAGCGGAAACGGTTTTCGGGGAAGTATCCCATGATCCGCGGGTCGCCTTCGGCCATCTTCGTCATGCAGAACATGCCCGTGAGATTGAAACCGCAGAGCCGCTTGCGCGGACGCCACAGGATCTGGAAATCGACCTTCCCGGCCTTCGTCACGGGACCATAGCCCGTCACGTTTTCGAACCGCACGCCTTCGATTGGATGCCGGTCGTCGCGGGCCGAAAAGTTCACACACATACCGCCCTGCGAATCGGGCAGATGGATGTTGCGCAGCGTCAATCCGTGCAGCATCCCCGCCTCGGCCGTGCGGCAGAAGGTCGAGCCTTCCGTAATCGGCATCGTCTTCACGTTGAGGAAGACGTCCTTCGGACCCACCTCGTAGAAGCGGATGTCGTCGTAGACCGTCTTGTACATCGGCTGGTCGTTCGCCGGCTGGATGTAGATTCCGCAGTTGGCCCAGTAGTTCGCGGCCGCCGATTTGTTGAGCGACAGATGCAGCACGTCGATGTCCTTGAACAGGAGATTCCGATAGACGAGCCCGCTCTTCCCCGGCTCGCACTCGTAGCCCGTGCGGAACGCGTTTGCGGCGTCCGTCCACAGCGTCATGTTCGTGCAAACGAGATTCTCGCACCAGTACTTCGGCGTGATGCAGTCGTCCTGGCAGCGGACGAACGAGTTGCGCAGCACCACGTTCTTCGCGCGGCAGATGTCGATGCCGTCGTCGTTGATGACACGCCCGCAGACGACCTTCACGTTGTCGACGAGCACGTTCGTCGCGCAGTTGAAGACAAGCGTCCACCCCCACGAGGAGAAAAACGTCGCATCCCGCACGGTGAGGTTCTCGCCGCTGAAGGTCGTCAGCGTTCCCGACATGTTGAACGACTGCGACTCGGGCGGACCTTTTCGCCAGTCCCAGCACGCGCCCGAGAGCACGCCCGAGCCGCACACCGTGATGTCGCGTCCCCGCGCCAGCACATACCCCTCGACCCATGCGCCCGGCGCGAGATAGAGCGTTTCCCCGTCGCCAAGCGAGATGCGGTTCGCCCGATGAAAGCCGGGGCCGAACCACTTCACCTTCGGATCGTCCTTGCGCGGCGGATTCGCCTCCGGCAAGTTCGCGCTCACCACAAGCGCGTGGTGGCGGTCCTTCGGCTCGAGGACCACCGTCATCGGCGGCGTCAATTTGAAGACGACCGCATCCGCGGCCTGCGAGGACGCGACGACGCCTTTCGACTGCGGCAGAATGACCGTTTTCGAAAGGTCGTATGCGCGGCTCCGCACGCACACCTCCACGGTTCCCGTCGCCGTAAACGGCGCATAGGAATACGGTTGGCGCTCGCGCACATTCCAAATGCCCGTTTCCGGTTTCGGAACGTTGACGACCTCAACGTTCTTGCCATCCACGCTCATCTGATAGTCGGTCGACAGCACCTTCCCTGGCGCCGCCGCCCAAACGCCCATCGCCAATCCCAGAGCGAGGCCGATTAGACAATATTTCTTGTTCATAAAACCAACTCCTTTTTCAGGTCAAGTACTACTGCCCGGCCAATAGTAGAACGCACGCACGTCAGAGCATGGAACCGTAGGCGGCCATGGCCTCCGCCGACCAGTCGGGACGAAGCAGCTTGTTGGCCTCTTCGCAATTGGTGAAACACATCTTCTGCGCGTCGAATTCCAGGCGACGGCCCGGAAAACGCGTTGCCACCGTACCGAGCAGACCAATCAGCGTAACCTTACCACCGAGTTCAAACGGCGTGTTGGATGGACGCTTCTCCAGGATGGCGTTGAGGAATTCCTCATGGTGGTTCCCGACACGGCGATACTTCTGCGGCGGACGCTTGAACGCCTTCATGCGCGCGTGCGGCACGATGCGCAATCCCGTCGCGCCATGAGATCCGTACATCACCGTTTCCTTGTCGAACTTCACCCAGGCACCCGACCACTGGTGCTTTAGGTTGTCGAAATCTTGGCCGGGTTCAAGCGCCTCGGGCCGCGGCGCGGTGCGGTTCACGTCGTACCAGTACGCGACGAACGCCTCACGTTTGCCCTTCGCGGGGAATTCGAACTTGTAGCATGGCTTGAGCGGGAACGAATACGGCGTCTTCGCCGGATCCCAGTCCGTAGCGTCCACGCTCACCGCCGTCGGCAGGTCGAGGTCGAGCGCCGTGACGAGCGGTCCAAGGATATGGCACACCCAGTCGGTGAGGCAGCCTTCGCCGTAGGGATACCAGCAGCGCCAGTGTCCGCCTGGCGCCACATTGCGGAAATACGGTAGCCGCGTGCCGACCGGTCCCTGCCAGAGCTCCCAGTCGAGTCCAGCCGGCACCGCCGGATGTTCGTCAATCCAAGCCGACGGCTCGCAGTAGAAGTAATTCAACGAGTTGCAGTAGAGGTGCGCCTCGCGGGCCTGCCCCAACTCCCCGCTCTCGCACCATTCGCGCAGCATGGGCGTGGTCGGGTACGAGTTACCCTGCATGCCGACATGGGTGATGATGCCCGACTGCCTGGCAGCCTTCATCATCGCCACCGTCTCGACGAACGTGTGGCCGAGCGGCTTCTCGCAGAACACCGGCACTTTGTACTTGAGCGCCTCAAAGAACGCCACGCAGTGAGTATGGTCGGGAATTGCGATGGAGACCGCGTCGAACTTGCCCGCGCATTCCTTCAACATCACACGATAGTCGGCGAAACACCTGGCTTTCGGCTGCTCCTTCTTGATCCAGTCCATCGCCGGGGCGTAGACGTCGGCCGCGCAGACGATTTCCGCCTTGCCCGTGCGGAGAAACGCATGGAGGTCGCTACTGCCCCGGCGGCTGGTGCCGATTGCCGCGATGCGCACCTTCGGCCCCGTGTAGGGCGTGCGTTTTTGGGCCGCGAACGAGGCCTCGACCGCACCGACCACGACAGCGCCACCGGATATTTTGATGAAATCGCGAGTTGAGAGATTCATAACCGTTCTCCTTGGATGAAAAGCCCTTGGGATTGCCTCATTTTCCGAGAGACATCCCTGCGTGTAGTCTACCAAATCCGCGTATCGAAGTCCATTGCGAAATTCTGTAGTGAAAATGGTAATTATTACCGTTCGCCACTCTTTGCGGCGCGCTCGGAGAGCGCGCCCTCCCCTGTACGGAACCCCCGAGAACGTTGATACCGCCCTCCGTCTGCATCACGGCATTCGTGCCGCCTTCGACCTGGGTGACATCGTCGGTCCCGGGCTTCGTACCGACGTCGTCGGTTCCAACAGCGACCATGCCGCCGACCAGTATACTCCATGCGATTGACGCTAAATCTGACGGGTCAGCGCAGGAAGATGAAGGTCGAATCGCGCACGATAATCATGCCGTCGTCATCCTTCACGAGACGATAGCCGGCGCTGCGAGTTGCCGGATCGAGCGTGATAGTGAGCGAATCAAAGTTGCTCGGCTTGCGATCCTTGTTCCAGACGAGGAGACGCTCGCCGTTCTTGAGCGCACGGCCCTTCACATCGATCATATAGTGCCCGCCCGTTGCGAAGCTGACGGTCTTCTGCGTTGTCGTACCGATCTTCGAATCGATGTTCCACGCGGTCGTACGGCCCGAGAGGTCGATGACCACGCCGTTGCTCAACGTGCATCCACGGAAGTAGTCGGTATTCGGCATGAAGCGCTTCATCACCGTGAGTACCGCATTGTAATTCATCGCCGTGGCAGTTGTATTGTCGATGTACTCGCCAAAAGTAGTTGCCGCATTCAGATGAATCTGGCCAGCCACCTCGAACCGGGTCTCCGGCGCCGAAACAGAATAGCCATTGTAAACCTCCCAGGAGCCTGTCAGTTTAACCGTGCCCGGGGTGGCGTACGTCGTTGCGAAGTAGTTGTTCCCCGAGGTCCCCTTCGCCGTCAGAACGTGGCCGTTCAAATCGAGCGAGGTCGCCACATAGGACGCCGCAATGAAGCCGTAGTCAACAAAGTCGATTGTCGAATCGGCCCCCAAGTGGACATTCTGAATCATTGCCTTGGTCCAGTTGCTCGGAACGCCCACGGAATTCTTAAGCGTTCCGCCGTTGAGGTTGAACGTATAGGTGTACGTTTCATAACAGTCGCCCGCCATATCAAACGTCGCTTCCGGTTCAATGGTAATTGCCGCACCATAGCGCCCGATCGGTCCGCGTACGCCCGACACCAACTTGACGAGGCCGTCAGTGACGGTAGAAGACCAATAATACTGATCAGTTCTGGCCATCACGAGTGTGCCCTTACCGTCCTTGATGAGACGCACCTGGCCATCGATGAGTACGGTATCGTTCTGCGCGATCACGCCCTCCGGCACGTCGACGTGGAGTTCGCCGAAGAGGGCCTCGCGTCCGTACTCCAGCTGCACGAATTCCATGTACGGATCGCTGCTGTCGGCCAGAGAGTCCGTAACCTTGAAGCGGAAACGCGAATAGGCGACCGGTTCGGCAAAAGAGAAAATCACACCATAATTCCTGTTCTGCCAGAAAATGTTGTCACGTGCATCGACCACCGTCCATGTGGTGCCATCATTGGAGCCCTCCACCGTCCAGGTCTTGGGACCGCGTTTCGGCAACTCGAGCGGACCGAACCACACCCGATAGGAATCGATCGTCGTGGGCGTACCGAAATTGTAGTCCACAATCATCGGCAGATTTTTCTTCTCCACAATCACGCGCTTGGTATTGTCGGTTCCAGCGCGCACGGTGTTGTTGTTGAAGAGATTCGCCGCCGTGCCGCCGAGGAAGGTCGTGGGGCTCGACGCCTTCGTGACGTCGGTCGTGGTGAGGTCGAAGACCTGCGTTTCGGTGACATGGCCGCCGCCCACCAGTTGCTCCAGATAGAGGCGGTGTCCGTTGAGATCAATCGTTCCTTCCACGCGTACCGGCCCGTGCCCGCGCAGATCGACATCCGCCTCAAGCGTGCAGTCGCCGAGCGAAATGCCGCCGTACACGACACCGCGCGGAATCGTGATGGAGCCCACGTTCTCGATGCGCACCTGCGTGCCGCTATCCGGAAGCGCATTCACCACCGCCTGGCCCAGGTTGTTCGTGCACGACCAGTTGGCGGGATTCGTGACGTCCCCATCGCCCGCGCCGTTCGTCCAGAGAGCACTCGCGATCTGCCCCGCGCACGCTTCTGCGGGCATTGTCCAGATCTCCAGGCGGGCAATCTCATACGCCTTCGACCCCATCGACTCCACGATGTCGGCGCCCTTCTCCGTCGATGCAGTGAAGGTCCAGTCGAGCGTTCCTACCGACATGCACGCGAAGTTGCCAAGTCCCAGCTCCCACGCCGCATCCGTCTTCCAGCGGTTGAACGCGAAGAGCACTTCGCCGGCGTTGGGCCCCTGCGGCGTGAAGCGATGAAGCTGCATCGATCCGTAAGCGCTGTTCAAATCGGTGGACGGCGTGTCGTTCCAGTCAGCCGCCCACGCTTCGCCCGGCATGCCGTTGTTCGCCTTGGCCGCTCCTAAATACGTGGTGGGCCAGAATTCCACCGCACCGCAGTCATAGACGCCGTCCGCCGTCTCGGCAATGCCCGGCATGTTGGTTTTCACTCGCAGACGCGACACCGCGTTCTGCGAAACCAACCGCACCGGGATGCCCACCTGATAAATGTTCTTCTGCCCCCAGGCGTCGCAGGCGGCCCAGATCCAACGCACCGAGCCATTCGGACGCTTCAACTCGAGATACCACGCGACGCGTCCGATTTCATCGATCACGCCTTCGTCGAATTCGTAGGGAACGCTCGTTCCGATCGCCTTGCCCACGTTGTTGGCGGCAATGTCGAAGACGCACGCGCGCGTGAATCCGCTCCGTTCCGCCGCCGGCACGTTCGCCTCGACACCCGTCGTGGTCACGAGGGGCTCGACGGCGCCCGTCTCCCACGCAGGATCATCCGCAAGCGCCGTGCGCGCCGTCGCCGCAAGCGCCGCCGCGAGCTTCGCCATGCCCGCACGTTCAGGGGCCCCGACATCAGTCCCCCTCCAGAAGTTTTCATCTTCGCGCGGCAAGAGCGAATAGAGGTCCACCGGATAGAGGCACTTCGCACCAAACGTCCCGCGCGCAACATCTGCCGCGAAGCGGGCATTGAATTCCTCCTCATTGGAAATGTCAGGACGATCCGGCAGATTCAGCGCGATGATTTTCGCGTGCGGCTTCTGCGCCCGGATGCGGGCCACCAATTCGCACCAGCTCGCATAGGTTGCCTCCGGCGTACGCTGGTTGTAGAGATCGTTCGCGCCAACGAGCGTCACCACGAAATCCACATCGCCCGCCTGTTCGAGAATGTTCGCGATCGACTCGAGGAAACCCGCCCCGTAAGTACCCGTCACAATCGACATGTTGCTATCCGCCGCATGCCGGCACCATTCCGCCGGCATCGTGGCATCCGAAAGGTCCACGCCCCGAATCGTGCGGAAACCTTTCGTGATCACCTCATAGCCATCCGCCTCCAGTTCCTTCACGAACGGAATGCGGAAGTTGCCCTTGTCGTCGCGGCCAACCGCGAACCCGTCGCCCAAGACGAGCACATTGAGACGCGGCTTCACCGTGTTCGGCGCAAGCTCCAACCAGAGGCGGCCACCTTCGCCCACCGTTTCGACGCTAAGGCGCGCCGCCGCGCCCGCAGCCGTGGAGGCCGTATCGAAGAGGTTCGCAATCGCCGCTTCATCGAGGGTGCCATAGTCCCATGTCATCACGAGGAAACGTCCCTTCGTGGACGCCGCGTATTTCGGCGCAAGCGCGAGCTTCGCACCGGACGCGAAGCACGGAGCGCCCAGAAGTCGGATCGTGAACGCGACCGGATCGACCACCAGGCGCGCCGCGGCGCCAACGTCCAATCCACCGAAGCAGAGTCCGCCCGGCTCCGTGAGCGTCGCCGAGCCGTTCACCTTCAAGGTCGTCGCGACGAGCCGCAGTTTCTGCGGGGCCGTGAGGTTCACGGCACCATTCACCGTGAGCGTCATGCCGTCAAGGGAGGTCGCGTCCTCTCCAGCGGCCGTCTGCCAGTTCGCAAGCGTGCCGAGATCTCCGTCGCCGCCCTTCCACGTCAACGTGCCACCCACGTAGATGCCATCCGGCGCCGCCGTCAGGTCCGCCGAACCGAGCGCCGCCGCCGAAGCGGCATCGAGCGTGAAGAGCGCGCCCATCGGCTGCGCATTCCAGCTCACAAGCTTCTCGCCCGGCACCAATGTGCGACCATGGCAATCCACCGTCACATGGCTGCCGTTGTGGAAACGGCAATAATGCGCCCCGCTATAGGTGTTCGCGCTCGTCGCGGACCACGTGTTCGTTTGCGAAGAGAGGTCGAGCACCGCGCCGTCCAGCAGTTCCACGTTGTCGAAGTGTGTTCCCAACGGGAGGAACGTGCCGCCCACCTGCACGGCGACTCCCGCGGCCGACATCGACCAGTTGGACGAATAGCGCGCCGTGTAGTTGCGCACCTTGAATGGCACCAGTTGCCTCATCGCGATGTTGATGTCGACATCCACCGTCGCAGCATCGACCGGCGCACGGTCAAACGCCAAATATCCGCCCGACACTCCCTCGATGACGCCGTTCGTCATCTGCGTTTGGGAAATGTACAAGTACTTGCCGGACGCAACCGTTGCCGAAAGCTTATGGCCGCCAAGATCGAGGCGGCCCGGCACATTGCCGCCCACGAGGAGGAAATTCCCCGTGCTGGGCACGGACGAATCCGCCGTGAGCGTCACTTCCCTGAAACCGTTGCCCGTGGTCGCGCCATCGGAAGACGACGTCACACGGCCGCCCGCGAGTTCCAGCGCGTAGTTCTCGAAGCCCGTCTTGCCCGCGACGTCGAGAAGTCCGTCCGGCAACACGCGCACGAGACTGCCCGCCGCGCCGAAGATGTTCGCGGCGCCGACTTTGAGCGTACCTTCCTTCACCTCCGTGCCGCCCGTGTAGGACTGGTTCGCCGCGACGACCGTGAGCGTGCCCGCCCCTTCCTTCTCGAGTTTCGCGTTTCCAGTCAATGTCACATTCAATCCCGAAACCGTTGCCCGCGCCGGCACCGCCACGCGCAACGTGCCCAGCGCAGTCTCGTTCGAATTGGTGATCGTACCCTTTGCGTTCGAAAGACCGTTCACCCGCAAGGAGTGTCCGTTCAAATCGAGAAGCGTTTCCAGCGGCAGATTGAGCGCGCGCCAGTCGCAGTCGCCCGCGAGCGTGCAGTCCTTTACGTCGATGTTCCGCCAGGAAAGCACCTCGCCGCTGCCGAACGTGAAGGCATCTTCAAACGCCACTTCCGCGCCACCGTTGATGGCAACGCCCATCACCGTCGTCTGGCCGCCCACCTTGACCTGCGAACCGTAGCCACCGCCGCCATCGCCGATGACAACGGTGAAGCGGTGCCACCCCGCCTCCACCTCGCACGTGCTTGTGGCCGACGCGCTCCACACGCCGTTCGACGCCACCCAAGCGCCGTCGAAGGCCACGCCCACGTAGTCGTCCGCCTGCGTGCGGAGCGTCCAAGTGCCGGCCTGTTCCGCATTCACCTTGAACCACCCGTCGAAACGCAGGGTCGAGCTGGGAAGGTTCGCGGCGCTCCACGTCGAGTTGCGCAGCTGCGTGAGCGGCATTGCGCCCAGATAGATGAAGTCGTCGGCCGAGTAGTCCAAGAAGGCAAAAGGCGCATCGCCCCCGTTCGCGCCCGAAAGCACCGTGCCGATGCGCGAACAGACCGTGGCGCTCTTGTTCTCGGAATCGGCAGGATTGTCAACGAGCTGCAACCACTGGGCCGAGGCGAAGTTGAAAACCGTATCCGCCCCCAGCCGGAGCGTGCTCGTAGAATCGGGGAGACGGCCCTCCAGCGCACGTCCCGCCAGATTCTCGCAACGCCAGTTGGCGGGATTGCGCAAGTCGCCATCGCCCGCCGTACCGGTCCAGATCGCATGGTCGATTTCCGTCGAATCGGGATTGGCACCGTAGTAGAGGCCGTCCGCACCCACCGCACACACTTCGGTGCAAGCGGGGTCGGCCCACACGAACGTCGCCTCCGGCTTCGTACTCCAGGCGACAAGGCGCGTGCCGGGGGAAAGCGTGCGCGTGCCGAGGTTCACCGTGATGCGCGCGCCCGGCGCGTAGTCGACGACCCTGCGGCCCGCCGTGGACGCGCTCGTTGCAGGCAATTCGGTTGTCCGCTGCGAGAGGTCGAGCGTAGCGCCATCCTGCAGCGTGCAGCCGTAGAAGAAATCGGTCAACGGCGCGAACGTGCCATACACGTTCAAGGCCGCGCTGCCGGCGTTCGAGCCACCCGTGGTAGCGGAGCGATAGTTCCGCACCTGCGTCTCGGCCGCGACGTTGAGCGCGCCGCCGATCATCTCGAGATCCACCGTGCGCATCTCGCAGGGGAACGCAAACGCGCAGGTACCACCCTCGACCATCCGCACCGTGCCGTTCGTGAGTACCGTTCCCTGGCAGGACGACACGTAGATGGACTTCCCAGCAGCGGCTTTCAATTCCAGCGTATGTCCGTCGAGATCGACGAGTCCAATTCCACCGCCGCCACCAATGCACGAGTTGAAAAGCGCATCCACCGTCGCGTTGCCGGTCAAGGTCACACGCAGATAGTTGCCGTAGTCGCTGCGCATGTCGGCGGCGGTATTCTCAAGCGTACCGGCCAAAATCATCGGGTGATAGGTGCCGATGTCATAGACGCAGCGGTTGTCGAAGACCGCATTCTGATCAACCTCGATCAACGTGTTGTAACCGCCCATGAGACGGTTGTATTCGGAAGTCACGCTCGAATTGAGTTCCATCCGGCCGGCCGCGATGCGCAGCCCACGCGTGAAACTGTTCCATTCCGGAAGCTGAATCCACGTGCCGGGGCCGTCCTTGACCACCGCAAGACCGCCGTTGAGCTTGACGCCCGTCGTGGAATTCGTCGTCGCAACCTGGTCCGGTACATCGACGATGAGCATGCCCGTCGCGTCCGTGGAAATGACATTGCCCATGCGGAAGTTCTTGCCGTTCGAAGCCGGATAGAACTTGCCGCTCACCCGGTCGTAGAACCCGCTCACGCTATCGGAGTTCCGCATACGCGCCACGAAATCGAGCTTGAGCGTACCGTCGGCCGCATACACCTTGAACGAGCGCATGAAATAGTTCGCCCAGTTGTTGAGGCCCGCGGTTTCGCCGCCTGCATGGGAGGCGAAAAGGCAGAGTTTGGAGGCGGGCTCATAGTCGCCGTCCGCCATCAGCTGGGAGAGAACGCCGTTGATCGTCACGCGCTTGGTCTTGTAGTCGGCCACGATGGTCGTCCACTGCTTGAGCGCCGGGTTGTTCGTCGCCGAAGTGCCGGCATCGAAATTGCGGTCGAAACGCGCGATCGCGCCGATCATGAAGGCGGTGAGCGTTCTATCCAAACCATCGGCGCCGCGGGCGCACCAGAGGGCCTGGTTGCCGTTGAACGCCTTGAAGAAGATTTCGGTTTCAATGCGGTCAGTGCACTCGGGTTTGAGGTCGGTGACGAGGTGCTGCTCGCCAAGGGTCTCGAGAGAGTCGAGTTCCGTCCAGCCGGTAGCATCCGTGATTTCACCGTTCACGCCCGAGAGGTCGGCCACGCGAAGCGTGTGGCCGGCCACGTCCACGCGGCTCGTGAGGTTGAGCGTGCCCAGTCCGCGCCAATCGCAATCGGCCGTGAGCGTGATCGGACCAAAGGCCACCGTCTTGTGCGGCAGGCGTTCGGGGCACGTGAGCGCAACGTTGCCCGCGACGAAGAGGTCCGTCACCTGCTCGGTGAATCCGCCCGTGATCGGAAGCCCCGCCACGTTCGTGCAGTCCCAGTTGGCCGCGTCCGCAGCCGTGGCGCCGTCGCCCGCGCCCGTCCATACGGCCTTCATCGCGATCGACAAATCGGCCACGCACAAGGGAGACTTGCTCCAACTTTCCCCGCCTGCCGTGAGCGGCGTCGTGCCGGACGCGCCGTAGACGAGTTGACCCGACACCGTCTCGTAGAGCGCCGCCGTTCCCGATGCGTTGAGGCACGGAACATAGTTGCGCACGAGCGCGCCGTCATCCCAAATGGACAGCGAATGCAGCTTCATGTCCGCGAACTGCGAGGCCACGCCGTTGTTGTTGACGGCGAAAATGTAGGCCGGACCAACGCATGTGAAGTCCGCGCGCGTCATCTGGGTGACGTACGAATCGAGCGTGAACTGGTTGTGGTCGAGCGAAATGAAATGCTCCCCGCCCCAATCGGGCTTGCCCACGAAGTTCGCGTCGTTGCATTGGGTGCCATACCGGCGGAACCAGTAGTTGGCCTTCGCCGCCGAGCCCACGAAGAACTGGAGCTCGTTCACCTTGCGCGAACCGAACGGCGCCATGAACTCGACGTTCTTCCCGTTGGCGAGCGTGAGATGGTAGTCGGCCCGCGATGCGGAGGTGGGCGTAAAGCCGGTATTGACGTATTCGTCGGTACCCGTCGATCGGAGATATTCCACCGCCGTGAGGCCGTTCGGCAGGATGGGCTTCAGGAAGAAGCGGGCGTAGCGGGCCGTAGCGGGCAAGGTCACGACGCGCGTCGTTTCGGCCGCGAGTACATCGGACCGCTGTTCAACATGCTCCCACTCGTTCGTCGTCTCGCCGCCCATCGTCGTCGCATTCCAGGCCACATAGAACTGCTGGGCGAATCCGGGGTTGCGGAATTCGAGCGTTACCGTCGAGCACGAGCCCGAAACACCGCGGCCGCTCACCACGATCTCGCGCATCGGCGACGGCACCGCGCCGAGCGTGCCGACCACCGTCGCGCCCGTCAGGTCGAACGCCTTCGTACCCTTGTTGGCGAAGAACGTGCCCGTCACCGTATCCCACACGCCGCATTGCGTGGAGGCGCCGGCCGCCTTCGAATTGTCGCGCGCCGGCACGAAGTTGCGCACGAGTTTGCCGTCCTTGTTGTAGACCCGGCAATAGTAGAAGCGGTAGTAGGCGAAATTGCCGAGCGAACTCAAGCTTCCGCCGGTCTGGGAGGCGAAGAGCGACATCGTCGAACCGCCGGTGTAGGAAGCGGAGGCGGGATTCAAATTGACAGCGTTCGCGTTGTCGACGTAGCCCTTTCCGTCTTTTCCGTCGTAGACAATCACATGGTCGACGCCCGCATCGGCCGTTTGCGACAACGTCTTCGGCGAATTCACCTGCGTGTTCCCTGCACGGTCGTAGCGAATCGTCTTGCCGCTGATGATGAACGTGGTGACGGTATTGCCCGAACTTCCGTTGCGCGAGCAGAAGAGGCACTGCGTTGCCGAAAAGTTGGTGCTCCTGAGCTTCATCTCGATGCGGTCCGTACTCGCGGGCGTATAGTCGGTCATCACCCAGGTACAGTTGTTTCCGCTCGTTCCCTGCGCCTGGCAGGTCATGAAATCCATGCGGGAATAATCCGCAAAGACCGATGTGACGGCGGCCAACGCCATCGCGAGAGCGCTAATGATTTTCATTCTCATACTCACTCCAGTTTGAATCCTCTTCATCATCTTAAAACCTTTCGAATCCCGCATGTCCCGGACTTCTGGTCCGAACTGATGGCATTTGATCATCACCGAAGTTTGCCGACGGTTTGACCGAGGATGATTCGCTGATTGTCGTTGAGTTTAAGGGCCTTTGTGAGGACGGCGCGATCGATGTGGTCGCGGGCGACGCAGCCGAGGCCTTCCTGGGCGCAAAAGAGGTAGACGTTCTGCATGATCGCACCCGTGTGGATGCCCCCGTGACGCGCCGTGTTCGTCTCATCCGCCTTCATCGCGCGGGGAAGGTTCTGCACGTAGAAGAGATTGAGCGGCGCCGTGTGGGAGAAGTCCTGCCGACCGGCGGCGGTACGATGGTCACCGGGGTTGACCGAAACGAGCGCATGCGCCTTCGCATCATAGCGATAGACACCGTCCGGGAGCATCACGTAGATGTCGATGTCCTGTACGTTGAGACCGGTCGGCGCAGTACGACGGCCGTCCGGACTATTGACGCCGTCGGCCGCCCAGAGGAGCGAGGACAGCGTCTCGCGCGAGAGTTCGCCCGGCTTGTAGTCGCGCGCCGAACGACGCGCGCCAAGCACCTGCATAAGAGGCGCACCGCCCGTTTTCACCGGCGCGGGAAGCGCAAGATCGGCCGCTGTGCAAAACCCCAACGCACCAAGCGCCACCGCCTGTGCAATCAAATTTTTAATCTCCATGACTCGTGATCCTTCTTTGATTTTGAAAGGCCACATTATTTTAACATCCCCCCCACCAGAGGGTCAACGAGAAACTTCTTTAGGGCGGTGAAACGGAGACTTTGAAAAAGCGCTTGCCGGTTTCTCGGACATTTTCTTTCGGCTGAACGACGGTCCAGACGCCCGTCGTGAGCGCAGGCGTACCCCACACCGTATAGACGCGATCGGCCCGTTGGGGCGGCGTGCAGGCAAAACGGACCTGTCCTTCATCCGTCAGCGAAAAGGCGGAAATGCGGAAGACGTCATTCAAATCCTGCGGATTCGTGCCTGTCACATAGTCCTGCCACAACGGACTCGTCTTTCCCCACGGCGACGGCGTGGCGAGAAGCGCATCGGCAAGGCGCTCCGGCGCCGCGAGCGAAAGATTCGTCGCCGAACCTTCCGTCGCCCCGAGAATCCAGCGATAGGGCACCGAGGGCACGAGACGCCCTTCGGCATCGACCGTCGGTGCCGTTGCTTCCGTCACGGTGACAAGCGCATAATTCCGCGCGAGTACCTTCCCCGTTGAATTTCCGGCGACGAGCGCCACGCAGTTGGGCGCCCCCAGATCCGCCGTGAACGCGGCAACCGGCAGGCGTACCTCAAGACGCCCCTTCCGCGCATTGAGCGGTTCGCCCACCTTGAGTCCGTTCACCTGTACCGTCACGCGCGTCGCCCGCGATGCGACGACGTCGAACGTGAGAAGCACGTCCTCGCCTTCGCACACAAGACCGCGCGGCGCGTTGACGAGCTTCATCGGCAGCGTCTTCACGTCTGGTGCATAGGGGTGGGTCGAGGCGATCGTGCGCCCCATCGTCTTCAGCGACGCCATCAGCGTGGGCACGTCCTTGAACTGCGCATCAAGCCACCTGAGGCGCATCTTCAAATAGGCCTTGAGGCCAGGATGCGATCCCCCATTGCCGTAGAGACCGCCGATGAAACCGTAGTCGTGCTTCCAGAGGCGATCATTCGCCGGACCCGCTTCGGCGAGAAGCCGCGCGTGCTGGTCGAGCAGGCCGCCGTCTTCGATCACGCGCACGAAGGCGGCACGCGCAGCCTTGTAGCGCGTCCAGAGGAGCGTGCAGAACCACGGGTCGTCCGCCCACTCGCGGGTGAAGGACGCCTTCTCGTAGCCCGTGAGCCACGCCTCGGGCGCAAACGGCAGCTGGTAGTTGCCCATGCCCCAGTCGAAGTCCCACACGGGACCGTACTTCATCTTCTCGCCGCGGTCCATCGCCGCGTAATTGCTTCGGCAGCGCGCGTCCTCATTGCCGAACATCTCGATGACGAGGAAATAGGCCACCATCGATTCGATGTCGCAATACGACGAATAGTGCCGCCCTTCCGCGGAATAGCCGTCAGGCGAGGTGATTGCATCGGCATAGTGCTGAATGAACGTGCGGCACCAGTCCATCATCTTCGGATTCGTCGAGAGATACTCCGGCGAAGCGAGCTGCGTCTTCAATTCTAGGTTGCCGGCCGTCACGATGAACTTGGAGGGTTCGTCGTAGTAGTTGTCGAACTCGAAGAGATAGCCGCCCGTGATGTCCTCCTTCGCCGGATCGACCCAACTGAGGTTCTCGGCGGCATATCCACGCGCCTCCGACTCGTCCTCCCAGTCGAAAATGTCCACGCGGTTCTTCTCCACGCGAATCTGCTCGCAGAGCTGATAGCACCCTTGCCAGGAACCGTTGAGAACGCACTCCACCCATGTGGACTTCATTCCGAGCGAGCCCACCTCGTTCGCGAAATCGTAGGCGAGCTTGTTCCGGAGGAGCGACTCGTCATACCAATTCGCAAGGAGCACCCAGTGCTTCGATTTCGGCATGTCGAAGAGCTTCGTCTTCTCGTCGAGCTTGATCTTCCACGGCTTCTTCGGACGGCCCGCGCTCGAGTTGCCGCGCACTTTGATCGTCATCGCGCCGTCGTAGGGACTCTTCCACGTTTCATTCCCCTGCATGAAGACGCGTCCCGTATGCGTTTCCTTGTTCGCGGAGGGCGTCGCTCCGTCGTCCGTGGTGAGATAGAGAACCGGAAGACGCGAGATGAAAATCTCCTTCGTCAGGCACACGCCAAACGCATCGCGTACTTCGCATTTGAGCCAATGCTCCAAGTCATCCACCGTAGGGACGAAGGCCGTGGCTTGTCCCGCCGCACGCCAGTCGCGCGTTCCCACCGTCGCACCGCGCCACCACCGCACACACACCGCCGGCGTCACACCGCAGAAGCTCGTCCCCTCGACGGTCAAGGGTTTCCCAAGAATGGGACGTTTCGACGCATCGAGCTTCACCGTGGTTCTGAGATCGCCCGCGAGGAACTCGGGCGTTCCCGTCGTCCCCACGCGCGCAACGAGGTTTGAAACAACCGCCGTTTCGCCGTCCCGCGTGAGCGTCACGGTGCCGGCGATCTTCACGCATGTACCAGGGGACGGCACCACTCCGCCCGACCAATTGGTCGCGACGTTCCAATCGCCCGCCGCACCGCCGCACCACTGCTGCGCGATGGTCAGGGGCTCCGTCTCCGCGCCGTGCCGTGCCGCGACCTCGGCGAAACGCCCCTTTCCCGTAAAGATCGTCTCATGGATGGCCGCAAGCGCCGCATGATCGGCCGGGAACCACTGCACACCCGTTTCGCTCGCGAGCGGCACATACGTCTCGCCCTGCCGGACGGAAAAGCCCACGCACCGCGCGGACGCCACATCGCGCACCGTCACGCGCACATCGAACCAGGCATTCGTCTGGAAAGTAACCCCCGCAGCCGCAAGGCGATGCCACACACCGCCCACGATGCCCGCGAAGTCGAACGCTTCGGTACTCGTCTCGTTCCGCACAAATGTGAAGGCGATCGGACCCTCCGGCGTCGTCACGCCGAAGTCCCAGGGCGTCTCGGCGTGGAGACGCGCATCGAAGGTCCAGTCGGCCTCACCGGCCGCCGCCGCGGCGGAAAACGCGAGACGCGGCACCACGACCTCGCTCGCCACCGCCATCGCGTTCACGCCCGCCACCGGCGCATTTGTCGCACTCCCCTGCTGCGCTCCCCAAACACCGCCCGTGGCGCCTTTGTCGCTCAGACGCTCCCCGGCCGCATAGTCGGCAAAGGAGAGTCCAAACCACGGTTCTGCCGCAAGGAGCGGCAGGGCGAGACACCAGGCGCCCAGCACCAGGGACCCCAAACCACGTACCAGGCACCTCATCTTACGCTTACTTGAGGATGATCATGAGTCCCGAGTAGGCGTACAGACCATCCTCCTTTGCGATGAAGGTGTAGGGCATGCCGTTCGCGGAGGCGAACTTCACACCCACCGGCGCCGCGTCCCAGGCGAGCACCTTGAGGCCGCCGCCCACGCGACGTTCACCGAGATCGACCTTCACCGTGGAGCCCGCAGGCGCCACGTTCCAGTTCTTGCCGGTCACGTTAAACGTGTCAGCGCGCGTCGAGACGTCGATCACCGTGCTGTTCGCGAACGATCCGAGGCCGGTCGCCGAGAGCGTACCGTCGATGAGACGCAACGTACCGGCGAAGGCCGATGCATCGGCGCCGAGAGACGCCGTACCGCCCGTCATCTCGATCGTACCCGAACCGGTTACGACCGCATTCGTCGTGTAGTTGATCGTACCGATGTTCTGCGCGATCGTACCGTCGTTGTGCAGAATGCCCGTGAAAGACGGCGCCGCCGTCGCCACGTCGAGCGTGAACGTGCTCCCGGCCGTATTCGTCACGTTCGCGAACGAAACAGTCCCCAAGTCGAGATGGAACGTACCGCCGTCCTTCACCGTGAGCGGACCTTTCACCGTGGCCGTGCCGTAACTGTTGAACACGGAGAAGAGGCCGCCTTCCGCACCCACGTTAATCGCCACGGACTCGGGAAGCGCCACATCTCTCTTGCCACTTTGCCAGGTGGAGAAATTACCGCCATGGAGCGTCAGACCGTTCGGAGCCGTGAGGCGCACCACACTGCTATTGTTGAAGGCGATGTCGGCATGGCCCACCACGTCGATGGCCGCGACATTAATCGACGTTCCGTCGTTGTACACGAAATACGGCCAGTTCTTGATCGTGAGCGTGTAGGCGGGGCCGTAGACTTCGGCCTTCACCCCTGAAATGTCGACACGCTGGGTTCCGCCGATGGTCGTATCACCGGTCAGGACGATACGACCGACAATGTTGCCCCCAGTTGTAAGGCTTGATGTACTGATCAGCGCCCCCGCACCGTCCGGGCCATCCCCCGCGAGGAAGAGCGTGCGGGAGTACACGGGCGAATAGGTGTAGTTGGAGATCAGGCCATTGATGTCGAGCTGTCCCCGGCCCGCCACCTTGAAGGACCCGCTCGTACCAAACGCCGTCGAGGCGGCTTGCTGCGTCGAAAGCGCGAACCGGAAAACGCCGTTCGTCACGATCACCGGCGCCGACGCACCCACCGTGCCCTGGCTCCACACGAGCATACCCGCACCGTCCTTCAGGAGTTTCGCGACGCCCGTGAACTTGAGGCCACCCGCCGTCAGTGTTTCGCCCTCGGGCACCGTCACGCACACCGTACCGCCCGCCTGATCGGTCGGATCGATGTCGCCCGCGAAGAACGCACCCGATGTGTTGCTGTTCGGATAGAACACGTCGTGCGCCTGATCGAGCATGCCCAAGACGCCGTCCGCCACGCGCCGCACGGGCACGAAATCGCGCTCGAGCGTCTCGCCCGTGTAGATCTTGCAGGAGTAGATGCGGCACTGCGGCAGCACATCGGAGAGCTTATCGTTCACATTGATGCCGAACAGATAGTCCACCAGCGTATTCGCCCCCGCAACACCCGAGTCAAACACCTCGCCGTCGATCGTGCAGGCGCCGCTGTTGTCGAGATGGACCTGGTAGGTCGTATCGTAGCGCGCCACAATCGTCGTGTCGTGTTCAAGCGCATTGACGGCGGCGTAGTGAACGGGCGTACCGTCGGCCTTCGTATGCACCCAGCCGCAGAACTGACCATCGTTCCTTGCGGCCGTGCGCGCGCCGAAGAAACACCGGTATATATTGATCGCGGGGAACGCATGGAACGCCACTTGAATATCGACGCGGGTGTTGTACTTATGGGCATAGCCCGTATTGATATAGGCCGTGCCATCCGTCTGCAAGTAGTCGAGCCGCTGATAGAGGCCGCCGATCGAGTCGGTGATCGTGCCCGTGCCGTTCAGGTTCGCAAGGCGCAGGTTGTGGCCGCGCAAATCGACCGTTCCGTCGATCGGCACGGGAAGCCCCGTCCAGTCGCAATCGCCGCCAATCGAGGCGGGAAGCGCAATTTCGCTATAGGCGAAGGACGAGCCGGCCGGGCAGTTGAACGTGCATCCGTCCGGAATGCGCACCAGCGTCAGGCTCGTGGGAATCGCCGAAATCGCCTGACCCATGCCGTTCGTCGAAGCCCAGTTGGCGGGATTCGCGAGTTCCCCATCGCCCGTCCCGTTCGTCCACACCGACACCACGGGAATCGTGGGATCCTTGTACCTGAGAACGAGCGCGCCATTGTCAACGGCGAGCGACAGCGGCACATCGCCCAGAAGCGTAAAGGCATCAAGCGCTTCCGTCGAGACGCCCGAGGCGATGAGCGTGAACGGCCGGCTGTAGTCCACGTTTTCGCCGATCTCGAGCTGGATACGTACGGGATTTTCCGCGCTTGCGTCAACCAGGGCAAAGGAACTCGCCGCGAGCGTATCGCACCCGGCGGAAGTGAGGTCGAAGCAGAGCTTCGTGCCGCCCTTCACCGTCAGCGCGCCCGCCACCGTCGTTTGTGCGGCGACATCGTTGACGAGCGAATACGTGCCCTTCGAAATCGTGAGTGCGCCGGGATAGCTCGTCTTTTCACCGGCACGGAGTTCGTACCAGCCCACCTTCTCGACCTCGGTGTAGGCCGTGAGATCATCGGCCGCCGTCACCACGCCATCGTGAATGCAGATTTTCTCGCCGCTCAGCGCGTAGGCATAGCCGTAGGCGAAATCGCCCGTACCGCTGTTGCCCAGGAAGGCGTTGCCGTTCGCCCGGTCAATGAGGCCCACGCGGCCGTCGTCATTCCGCCACGGCACCAGGTCGCGCACAAGTGCGCCCGCGCCATCCCAGATTTTCGCGGAATAGAAGCTGTACTGGGACGGATGGGCACCCGTCGAAAGCGCAAAGAACGTCAGGTCGCCCGTCAACGCACTGCTGACGTCATTGGCATCGCTCGACATGAGCGGATCGCCGCCGTTCGTGACGAGCGTCACCCGGCTGTCGCCCACCTTCACGAGATAGCGGTCGTTCGGATCGATGAGCGGAGCGCTGTTCGCATCCGTACCATAGCCCGGATAGACACCACCGCCCCAATAGGAGAGCTTGCCTTTCAGAATATCCAAGAGGAAACACTTGGCAGTCCACGCCCCCTTGCCGAAGATCGCGCCGTTGTCACCCGCAGTTGCCTGGGCCACCACCTGGCCGAAATCCAATTCCACCTTCGTGTTCGTCTGGGCGTCGAATCCGGTCTTGATGTACTGCGTACCCGACGAACGGATGTAGTTGAGCGCAAGACCGTCTTCGTCCGGACCGTAGAAATGGCCCGTGCCCTCGTTACCGTAGAAGACGCCTTCCACGAAGTCCCACAGTCCCGCTTCACCATCCGGCGTGCGGCACGGCTGGAAGTCGCGCAGAAGCTCGCCCCGCGACGTCATGATCTTACACGCTTCAAGGGAATAGGACGAGAGATGGGGCGTCGTATTGTTGATGCCGAAGAGGAAGAACTCGCGATTCTTGACCGAGGCGAGCGAGTTCTCGTCTTCCTGGATGGTCTGTGATCCGCCCAGGACATTGAAATACGTCCAACCGCCGGCAATCGAAACGTGGTAATGCGCCGCTTCATCGATTTCCGCAAGCGGCAAGAGCAGGGTTCCCCCGGCCGTCGAACGTCCGAAGAAACACAGACCATACGAAAGGACATCGACGAGATAGTTATAGCAGCTCCAGTTATCCATGCCCAGAAGCGCCGTGTTCTGAACCGGCTTCAAGCCGCTGAACGTCAGATCGACAACCGTCTCCTCTGTTCCCTCGACGCCCGTGGAAATGAACTGCGTACCCGTTGAACGGATGCACGAGATCGCCGTGTAGCCGGCGGGAAGCGTACGCACACGCGCGGCGGGTACGGCAACGAGCTGCCCGTCCCGGATCTCAAGCGCCACGGGAAGGCCCGTTTCGAGATGGAAGAAGTCGAGATTGCGCTGATCTTCACCGAGCGTCAGAAGCGGACACACCGCATCCGGCGCCAGTTCCGTCGCCCCCGCCGGGGAGAGGACGATCGTCACAGGGTGCGCCGCATCGACGTCATTGAAGACGAGTCCCGACGCCGTCACGGCATCGCATCCCGTCGCTCCCACGCCGAAGCCGAGTCCGGCCCCGCCGGCCACCGTGAGCGTGCCGTTTACCTGGTAGGTGCGCGTCGCGCCGCCTGCGAAATCCACCACGCCTTCCGTCACTGTGAGCGGCGGAAGCGTCGCATGGCGGGCCAGGTTGAGCACGCCCTCGCTCACCTTTTCAATCGCCGTGTAGGTGGGCTTGATGTCGAACGACTGCGCCACGCCCTCATGGGCGATCAGACGCGTGCCATCAAGCGTATAGGCCATGCCGCCCACGAGGAATTCACCGGAACCGACATTCGGATAGAACGTGCCGGTGAGTTCGTCCAAAAGGCCCGTGAAGCCATCCGCGCGACGATACGGCACGAGGTCGAGCTTCTCGGTATCGCCTTCGCGCACACGGAATTCATGAAGGCGCATCAGACTGAATTCTGCATTGGCCGTCATTTCACGCGGCGTCGTGCCGGTGGCTGGAAAGTCGCGCGTGAAAATGAAGACCGGGGCGATGCAATTGACGGAGCCGCTCGTGCCCTCAATCGTTGAAGGTGTCGTCTGCCCCTCCTCGCACCAGGACGCAAGGGCATTGGGCACATCGACGTTGAGATCAACCCACTTTTCGAAGATGAAAGCGCCTCCGGCGACCCCCGCCTGGGCAAACCCGAACGTCACATTGCCCTTGCTGCTCGAACGATCCCAGAAGCCAATCGCACCGAAGTCATTGTATTGGCCACCGGCGAACACGGTCGTGTAGGGCGTGGCCTGTCCGGTTCCGGGCTCCCACATTTTCACGTCGAAAACGGACGTCTGCCGAGTGAGGTACCCCGTATTGATGAACTGTCGGCCCTGCCCCTTCAGGTAGCTGTAGCGCAAGGCGGGTTCGCCCGTGAGCTGCCCTTCGACGATGTCGATCTGGTGCCAGTAGGCCCATTCGCAGCTCCACGCGTTGTGCGAACCGCCGTTCCAGTTGAAGAGCCGGATCTCGACCTGGCCTTGCCCCAGCCAACGCTCGAGCGGATAGCGGAACTCAACGACCTCCTGGGTACGGATTTCCTGACGTGGAATCACGATTTCACGGTTGATCTCCGCCGAAAACGCCCAATCGTAGACCGTGGTCCCGGCCACATGGGACGCCACCTTGACCACAAGAACCGGATGCGCGCCCGTGAGCTCGACCGTGCGCGAGAGAATGCAAGGGTTTCCTTGCGCCATCGGATGCGAGACAACGGCATTCCCCTTGAGACCGAGCTGCGCGCCAACACCCGTGGACCCTTCGATCGCATCCACTCTCCACCCGGGGAACTTTTCGTCCAGTGCCGTCTGTACAGTCGTCACATTGGCATTCCGGTAGGCCGATTCGTCTTCGACGATTTCAATGAGATGCCAGAACCCGAGTTCCCAGTTCCAATTGTGATAACCGCCAGCAGCATTGTCGAGTTCGATCTTCACATCACCCGTGTTCGCCCAGGCAGCAAGGGGGAACTTGAAATCTTTGACGGCGACAGAGGCGATCTGAGTGTCGGCAAAGAAAGGCAGTCCATTGATACGGCCCTTGAGAACCCAGTCGCCCGCAGTCGAGTTCTTCGTGGCGTTGGCCACTGACGCCACACGAAGATGCAGCACGGGGTAGGTGCCCGTGATCGGCCCCACGCGCGTGAGCGTGGCGGGCACCGCTGTACTGAGCGGATGGATGGAGATGACGCCGTTGTGGAGACCGCAGTCGCGATTGCCATTTCCACTGATGACTCCCACGTTACTCGCCGTCCACTCCGGATAGAGCTGGTTCAAAGCCGCCTGCACTTCCGCGAGGCCGCCGGCGAATGCCGAAGGTGCACAAACAGCCACGCCCCACACGAGCGCCGCCACAAGACATTTCACGATTTTTCGCATAATCCACTCCCTTTACCGTCGACGGAAGAACACCACGCCCAACCATCGACGATAAAAGGATAGCAAAAAATCAGAATGCCGTCAACCGTCGCGAGGTAGCCCTATCGGCACAGTGAGCGGGGAAATTCGTCCCCTGCTAGACGGCATTACCGTTCTTGCAGTTACGACGCCACGGGGTCAACTTCTTCGCAGCACACCACTTCGCCGCCATGGTAGACCACCAGGATGCGATGGAGCTCGACCGTACCGCCGGGCACGCCTTCCGTCACGTCGGCAATCGGTCTGAGGTTCCATTCGCGCGCGATGTTCTTGTCGCGGGCGTAGCGTTCGAGCTGAACGCGCGCGTCGGACCTCACCTTCGCCAGGACCTCCGGCGTGACCGGGGCGTCCTTCTTGAAGTACTTGAGCTCGATCTGCGCGGCGTAGCCGATCTCCGGATAGCGCGCGAGCTGGGGCTTGAGCGCGATGTCGACGAAACCGTGCCCGCACTCGCCCTCATGCGGCACGAGATAGGGTCCGTGTGCCACGTAGAGGAGCGACGCGAGGGAGGTCTGCACCACCCTTTCGCCCTCGATCGCATCGCGCACCGCCCAATAGCTCGACACCACCTCGCAGGCGACATTGAGCGCCTTGCGCCAGTCTCCGCGTTCGGCGAAGTCATAGAGTCCGTTGGAAATGTCGAAGATGCGCGGATCGATGCCGTTCACATCTTCATACGCCTTCGGCACGAAGTCGTGCAGGAACTCGGCGACGGTCAGATTCGGCACCACAAAGCGAATACGACCAAACTTCACGCCTCCGATTGTCAGCAGTCCCAAATAGTAGAGGAACGAGACGAAATTGTCGCCCTTGGCGATCTCGCGCGCCTGGAAGGAATCGACCAGCTGGCCGGTCGTACCGCCGTCGGCGATAATGTCCTCAAGCTTGTGGTAGTTGCCGTTCAGCTTGCGGCTCTCGGTGATGACATGGCGGATCTTCGCGTAGTCCGTGCGCAGGTTCTTGTCCACGAGGTCTTTGGGGGCCGCATGGTTGAACAGGAAATGCACCATGTAGCCCAGCACCAGAATGGGACTCGCCACGCTTCGAACGGACACGCCGCCTTCCTTCGATTCGGACGAAAACACGTAGTGGTCGTACCACTCCGTCATCTGGGCAAGAACGGCATCGACATCGAATCCGAAGGCGTTCGCTCGATAGTATTCGAGCATCTCGCGGATGTCGTCCCGCGTGAAGCCGGCGAGTTCGGCGAAGGCCGGCTGGGTCGAAATGCTGAAGCCGATGTTGAAGCCGCTGGTGACATCGTCGAGCGTAATGGGCGAAACCCCGGTGACGAAGAGCCGCGAGACCGGCGCGTCGGTGCCCGTGGTCGCGAGCTTCAATTCGGTGAAGAACTGCTTGAAGAACCCCTCGCCGTGGCAGAGCGCATGGTACGCCTCGGTGCCGTGTTCGGCAAGGACCGTGTTCGTGAAGTTGTCGTATTCGTCGATGAAGATGTAGAGCCGCACGCCGGAACCATTGAGGCGGGCGCAAAGCTCGTTCATCTTCCCGTTGCAACGGGATTTGCCAAGCACCGCTTCGGTCGTCCCCTCAGGGAGACGCTGGGAATAATGACGCACAAATTGGTCGATGCGGCTGCAGCAGTGCTCGTCGAAGCTCTCCTGCACCTGGTCTAGACGCTTGTCAACTCCACTGAAATTGAGAACCAGCGTGAGATACCGTCCACGCTCCTCCGTCGGATTCGCCGCGATCTTGAGCCCGCCGAAGAGCTCGTCGAAGCGGTGCGCGTAGTCGACGTCGTAATAGGTCTGGAGAATCGAAACCAACAACGACTTGCCGAAGCGCCGCGGACGCAGGAACACCGTATAGTGGGTCTTCTCCAATTCGCGGATGAGATCCGTGCGGTCGACGAAGTAGGCGTTCTCCGCGCGCATGAGCGCGAAGTCCGTGACCCCGTACATGATCTGCTTCAGTTTCTCCATGACATGAAATATTATAGCATGATGCGGTTCGCAATTCAACCTCGCCCCCGACCAGTGGTGAAAAACTCAGATGCGCCTGTTTATCCCATAAAAGGACGCGGCTTCATTTGAGTTGGGGCCAGTCGAGGTCCCAGTAGCGGCGGTCGAGGGCGTAGGGATCGACCGGGTCGTGCTCGAGGTCGAAGTTCCACGGCAGCACGCCGAAGCGCTGCATCTCGCGCAGATAGGGAATCGGCGGACGGAAACCGGGCATGTCAAAGCGCTTGTGTTCGTTGTGCACCTTCTGCGCGTCTTCGATCATCGCCAGCAGCTTCCGATAGTCGGGATCGTCGGTCGACGCGAAGACCGCCTGGCCTTGTGCGTTGGTGCAAGTTCCGTAGCCGCCCGCCTCCTTCGCAAGCGGGGCCTTGAGGTAGAGCGACTTTTCAGGACGCGTGAGGTTGAACGTGATGCAGCGGTAGTAGTGCTTCAGCCGCGGCTCGATCTTGTACCAGAAGAAGGTGCGGTTGTCTTCGGAAAGCGAATGCGGGATCCGGCGCTCCCCCGTGTGGCAACCGTCGCAACGCCGCTTGATGACCGGCTGCGCGGCAAGGGTGGGTACGCGCTTCTCGTCGTTGTCGATCACCGGCCGGTTCTGGATGTAGCCGCCGATCGAGCCACAGCCGAGCGCCGCGTACGTACCGGGATAGGGCGCGCCCACATCGAGCCACTGCATCACCATGCGACGTTCGACGGAAGTGACAGTGACGCCGTGGTGATTGCCGTAGAGCTTGTCCATCAACGGACTCCCCCCGCTCCAGCGCGCATAGGGCGGCCAGTCGCTCCTGATGTCGTTGCGTCCGTCCAGGAGCTGCCCCCACATCGACAGATAGAAGTAGCCCATCGAGAAGAACGGATTGTGGTCGCCGCAGAGATCCACCCCGCCGGACCTTCCATCAGGATTGTGGCACCTCACGCAATGCCGGTCGAGAATCGGCTGGATGTCGCGCGGGAAATCGGGCACGTCGAAGAGGCGTCCCGTCGGATCGATCTTGGACGCTCCCCGCGACAGCGCCATGGACACCGGCTTCGCGCGGCGCACGGCGTTTTCGGTTTTCTTCTCGTGGCAGCCCACGCAGCCCTGACGCTCGCCCGGCATCACCTGGGTGAAGCTCTGCATGCGTTTCACCGCGCGGCCTTCGCCGTCCATCGCCACGAACGCCAACGACCGCAGCGCGGGCGCCTCGAAATAGGCGCTGCCGTCCGGTTCCACCGGCACCCACCCGAGCAGCCGCTCCAGTGAGAAGGTGCCGCCGCAGGAAATCGGGTCCATGCCGCCGGTGTAGCTGATGGGCCGCGGCAGCACCTCCAGCACCATCAGCTTTTTGACCGTCCCGGGCTTCACGCCCGCCAGGGTGCGTCCGATGAGCACGTTTTCAAGATAGAATTCGCCGGTCTTCCGCGTGAGATCGGTACGGTCCGCCAGCAGCCGTTCGCGCGCATGGGGCATGAGCGGACGCGGTTCGTACAGCCGGCACCGGTCGCCGAAGGACGCCGGCAGCGAGAACCAATCGTGGGACCGGCCGCCGCGATTGAACAACTTCACGGTGCGACCGTCCGTCGCCATGAACAAATCGCGCGAGAACGCCCACGGGTCGCAATAGCGGTTTTCGCCGCGAAGATGCTTCACGTTGGCGCGGTTGTCGGGTCCCCCTTTCGTCGTAATGATGCTCAACGCCCCGGCATGCTCGGCTTGGCCATGTCCCGGTGAATCGATGCCGACCACTTCGTCCGTACCGGGGATGGGCTTCGCGTCAATGTAGACACTATTGGGATAGGTGTTGCCCTGGTAGATCTGGTGCTGGGTGCCGTCGGGGTTCATCGTCCAGAGGTGGTGGAAGTTGACCTGGCGGCGGTCGACGTATTCCCAGCGCATGTAGAGCACCCGACCATCCGGCAGCATCCACGGCGTGTTGTCGTGCTCGATGTTCGCGGAAAGCATGCGCACGCCCGAACCGTCCGGCTTCATACGGTAGATGGACGCGACCTGGGTGAGCCAGCAGTTGACCCAGCGACGGCAGCGCGAGGAGACGAACATGACATCGCCGTCGGGCAGCCACGTGGGCTCGATGTCGTCGTAGATGCCGGAGGTGAGCTGCTTGAGTCCCGTGCCGTCTGCGTTAATGGTGTAGAGGTGGTAGTGCTCGTCCTTGGCGGGACGATAGGAGAAGACGATCGTCTTGCCGTCGTAGTGTACGGCGGGATCGCGCACTGCGCCGCCGAGGTCCTCGAGCAGCGTGCGCAGTTTTCCCGTCTTCACATTGTAGGCGCAAAGGCGTCCCAAGTGGTTGTGGATGCGCTTTTCCGGCGAAGAACAGAAATATCCGAAGTTCGCATACCAATGCTCGTTGATCATGGTGCGGGTGGCGAAGACGATTTCGTCGAACGCGCCGTATTCGCCCGCGAGCAGATTCTTCTTGAGTTCGTCGACGGGCGGCGCGGAGTCTTCGTGGCGGCGCGAGGGCTTGGCGCCATTGGAAAGAATCAGGTAGTCGAGGTTGATCGGCTTGTGCGGCGCCACCAGGCGGAAATCGGAACACGCCGGGAAATCGACGGGGACGATCAGCTCATCCCACGAGAACCACCCTTCGGTATCGGGGAAATCCACCCGTCCGAGGCGGTTGGTGCCATCGAAGAATTCGACGTACGCCGGCTCCTTGCCAAAGTCTTTCCGGAAACGGGAATCGCTGGAATTGGTGGCGAAGACGGCATGCAACCATTTCGCGGCGGGTGTGGGTCCGAAGGCGAGTGCGGCGCCCCGTTCGAAACTCCCCACCACGGGCGTACCCGATGGGCCGATGACCTTCGAAACAAAAGCCCGGCCCCCACCTGCCGCTGGCAACAGTTTCGCCGACTCGGCCTCGAGGCGAAGTTCCCCTGCCGCGCTGGACCAAGCCCAACACACCACCATCAAGCACGCAACAACGAGATGCCTCTTCTTCATGATCTGTTTACAGCCGTACGCTTTCAGGGTAGCGCTTCTAACGCTGTGTCCACGAGCTGGCGGGTCTTGGAATCGAAGTTGAGGCCGATCAAGTAGATGGGGCGGCCGTCGGCGAGGTAGGGTTTCGCGTAGTCCTTCTCCTTGATCTGCGCGAGCGCGGCGGCGGCGGACTCGTCCACCTTCAGCTCGAAGATGTAGATGCCGCGTTTCTGCAAAACGACGAGATCGGCCCGCCCCTGCGTTTGGACGTCTTCCGCAACGACCGTGAACCCCTGCGACCAGAAGAGGATTTTCAATGCCCGTTCGAAGTTCATCTCATGCGCCCTTCCTTCGGTCGATCCGTACGGAAGATGCGCGTACAGCGCTTTCAGCCCCTCGAAGAACGGCTCGAATTCGCCGTCGATCAGATGATCGCAGATTTCGGACACCCATGTCTCGTCCTGCCCCGCCGATTGCGCCGCGACAAGTTTCAGCAAGTCACGCCGAACCTCCTCGTCCGGAATGCCGAGCGTGAAGCGTCCGTCGGCGTAGTCGGTAATCGTGAGGTAGCCCGTCTGATAGAGCATGCCGACCGCCTTGAGGTTGCGAATGTCGGAAACGTCGAAGGCGCTTTCGCGTACCGTGACGCCGCTCTCATAGTCGATCCTGAGCAGGCCCTCGCGCTTGATGTAGTTCATCAGCATCGACGGACGCCCCGTCTCGGTCCACGTGCCGCGGAATTCGGACCGGGGCTTCACGAGCGTCAGGTTGATCGACACGGGATTGTACACCGTCACGGGATCGTCCGGCGAGAATCGATAGCCGTTGAACCAACGCTTCAGCTCCGCGCGGTAGGCCTCGTAGGAAAGCCCCATCCTCTCCGCGTGGAGACGCATGTAGCCGTCGAAGTTCGCGTCCAGCTCCTCCTCGGTGTAGCCGAACATCGCGGCGAAAGCGTCCTCGAACGTGATGTCGTTCAGATTCGAGAGCGTCGAGAAGATGGAGAGCTTCGTGAACTTTGAGACGCCCGTGATGAAGAGGAAGCGGATCTTGCCGGAATTGTCTTTGAACTGCGCGTAGATGGACGCGAGACGATCGCGGATCGCCTCCGCGCGCGCCGGATCGGCGAGCGACTTCGCAACCGGATCGTCGTACTCGTCGATCAGGATCGCCGGACCCACGCCGTCCTTCGCGTAGAAGAATGCGATGGCGTCATTGAGGTTGGTTGACGGCTGCCGCGTTTTGTCGTAGGCGAAACCCGTCTCGGCGAGCGAACGCTCCACCGCCGCAGGAAACGTCGCGTCGAAGTTTTCGAGCGACGAGGCATCGACACAACCCCAGTTGAAGTGGATGACCGCGTGGGGCTTCCAGTCGTAGTCCGTCTTCGAGATGGCAAGCCCCTCGAACGCCTCCTTATGCCCGAGGAAGATCGATTTGAGCGTACTCACACCGAGCGACTTGCCAAACCGCCGCGGCCGCGCACAGAAGAAATACTTGCGGCTCG
>JAKSOY010000209.1 GCA_024405255.1 Kiritimatiellia bacterium | reverse complement strand
GGAAGTTGCTCGCCGCGCGAACCCGTGCATCCTTCGTCGCGTGCAGGTCGTTCATGTACGCCGTAAGCGCCACCGTCGTCGAGAACGGCCACGACGGACCGTTCCACTGGCACTCGTGTCCCTTGTAGGCGAGCGCGAATCCAGGCGCCCGGCGTTCGGGGAAGGTGAGGCCGTAGCGCGCCGCAAAGCCCTTCGGGTCGGCGAGCTGCGCCCAGTCGGCCGCATGTCCTTCGACAGGCGCGCCGAAGTACCAGGGCGCGTAGCCGTGCAGCTCGCGTACCGTGCCCTTCTTGCCTTCCTTCGTGGCCGTCGTGTAGAATCCGACGGACGGATTCCAGCAGGTGTCGTTGAGCGATTTGGCGATCACCGCCGCCTTGGCGGCGAATTCGGCCGCGAGTTCGTTGCGTCCAAGGGACTTCGCGACGGCGGCGATCGTGTTCGCCTCGCTCCACATCGCGGACGTGAAGAGCGGCTTGTACCCGTTGCCGCCGAGCGACATCTCGGTGCCTTCGTGTCCGTCGACCGAGAGGAAGGCGCCCTTCCCGTCGCCGCCCATCGGCGACCTGCCGCGCATGAAGCCCTGTTCCCAACGGCGGTACATGGACACCGCCGCGTCGAGCAGTTCGCCCGGCAGCTGGTCGAGCGCGTGCAGTTCGGCGATCTGGCACGTGCCCGTGAAGAGCCAGCTCGAGTAGGTCCAGCGGTTCTTCGCCCGCGCGTCCGAGAGCCAATACTTGGCATTGCTCACGATGTACTGCGGATCGCGCAGCCAGCGGCCTTCGCGCAGATGATGGCCCGCCGCGCACACGATCATGTTGCCCGCGCCCGCCCAGGGAACATTCGGCAGGAATTCGGAGATCGTCCAGCAGCCGAGATCCTTGCGGATGTGCTTGCGGAAGGTCCACCAGCGGAAGTAGTAGATCTGCTCGATGTCCTTGTCGGGACACGCGAAGTACGGGATGTTCTTCACGAGGAAGTCTTCAGCCGCGTCGTTGGGAATCGCGTTCTTGTAGGGTTCCTCGTCGCAGTCGTTGAAGCGCCGCACATAGTCTTCGAGCAGCGTCTTCGGATTGGGGAGTCGCTCCGGCGGCGCTTCGAGGTCGAGACCCTCGTGGATCACCGCGCCCACGTATTCAGGACCGCCGTTGCGACCGTTGTACCACAGGAGCCAGCGGTTGTTCTTCTCGTCACGATAGACCGACGGCTTGTAGCAGGCGCAGGAATCCCAAGTACCGAGATCGGGCGCCACGAGCGGATTCTGCGCGAGGCGCTTCCACCCCGTGATGCCGTCCTTCGAAATCGCGGCGCCGACACGCGCGGTGTCGATGTCGGAATAGCCGATGTAGAACATGATGTAGCGTCCGTCGGGCAGACGATGGACCTCGCAGCCGGCCACGCGGTCGCGGTCCCAGCTCTCGCGGTCGCCCTTCGTCAAGATGGGATTGCCGGCGAACTTCTTCCAGTGGATGCCGTCCTTCGATTCGGCATAGCAGTTGCAGTCGGGCTCGTAGCTCGTACCGCCCGAATACCACATGCGCCAGATCTGACGCGCCTCGTCCCACATCGCGCACGGACACATCACGCTCGGTTGCTCGAACGGCGCTTCGGCCACGATCACGGGCTTGTCGCTCACGCGCTCGAAGTGGATGCCGTCCTTCGAGGTGGCGTAGCCGATGCAGCTGACGTGGCCCCTCTTGGTATCCTGGCCCGTGTACCACATGTGCCAGGTGTCGCCGCGCTTGACCGTGGTCGTGCGATTGACGATGCGTTCCCAGTCATGCTCCGGCTTCGGCGGCAGGCAGGTCACCGGCTCCTGGGTCCAGGTGAGGCCGTCCTGGCTGAACACGCACGCGATCGAACCTTTGGGACGCCACGAGAAGTACATCGTGAACGGCGCGGGACCGTTCGTGACCACGTTGATGTCGAAACAGGTGCCGAGACGCGCATTGCCCAACACGGGATTGTCCTCGTACTTCGCCCAGGCGCGCGCCGGCGTTTCCGCGGCGGACAGCTCCTCCGCCGGTGCCTCGCCCACATAGAGGCCCGCACGCGTCGCCACCAGGGCGTCGCTTGCCGCCGCCAGCTTGAACGTCACGCCCGTCGGCTTCCGGCGCCACGAGACGAGACGCTCGCCCTTCGCGAGCTTGCGTCCCTTCACGTCGACCGTGATCGTCGCACCGGACGCGAACCGCAGCGACTTGCGCGTCTGCGTGCTGAAGGCGGCATACGTACCCGTCACGTCCGAGAGGTCGAGCGTCGCGCCGTCCAGCAGGCAGAAGTTGTGCAGATAGCCGGAAACCGGCTTGAAGGTGCGGGCCACCTTGAGGATGCCCGCACCTGTCGCACGCGTGCTCGCCGTGCGCACCGTCAGATTGCCCACGGTGCCATCGGCCGTGAGGCGAACGGGCGTCGAGAGGTCGAACGTCGCCTCCGCAGCCCGCAGGCCACCATTGAGCCAAAGTTCACCCTCGCCCTTGGTCTGCAGAACACCGGCCTTCACATCGGCGTTCCAAAGACGGAAGTTCTTCCCCGCCGACACGGTGAGGGTGAAGACGTGTCCGCCGAGATCGAGCAGCGACGGACCGAACTTCGCCCCCACGAGGCCAAGCGAGGCCGCCGATTCAAAGGACGAGTCGGCCTTCAGCCAAATCGAGTGGATGGAGTCCCAGTCGTCATGAATGTCGGTTTTGCTCGAATTCACGAGCGCGCCGCCGTCGAGCGTGAAACCGCCATGAGCCGCGCCGTTGCTGCCGTCCACGTTCTTCGAGTCGATGTCGAACGATGCGCCCGCGCGGATGAGGAGTCCGTCCTTGTGCGTGTAGGCATGGCAGCTCGAACTCATGAGGCCGCCCGTGATTTCGGTGCCGCCCGTGTAGGCGTGGCCGCGCTTCGTCGGCTTGAACGCGCCCGGACCGTCCTTGACGAGCCGGAGATTGCCGCTGAACACAACTGCGGCGTTGCCATAGGTCTGGCCGGCCGGCACAACGACGTGCAACTCGCCCGGCTTCCCGGCGGACGAATCGGTGATCCGCCCCGCGCCCGTCAGTTCGCCCACGTAGAGTTTGTGTCCCGCCAAGTCGATCGTCGCGCCTTCGGTGAACGCCACGGGGCCGCGGTCACGCCAGTCCAAGTCGCCGGACAGCGTCATCTTCTCCTTCACCGCGACCTCGCCCCAAACGGCGGCCCCGACCAGGGAAACCAATGTCAACAAACCAATTCGACATTTCGTCTTCATCATCGTCCTCTTCCTGTTGATTCTATAAATCCTGCACACACGACCCCGCGATGTCGAGAATCGTTGTCTGTGTTTATTATACCATATTCCGAGAGCCGAACGATCAAGGGCGTGGAGCGTGGCGGCTCGGCAACTCGCGCACCCAGATGTTACGGAAGCGCACGGGGCAGTTGTGGCCCTGGAGCCGGATCACGTCCTGGGAGGATCTCGGTTTCACCTGGTAGGTCCTGCGGCAATGCCACGTGGGGCCTTCGAGTTCCCAATGGTCCTGTACGAGAACACCGTTCAAAAACACCGTCATCGTTCCGGGATGCAAGCAGGTATTGTCCTTGAACACGGGCGGGTGGAAGACGATGTCGTAGGTCTGCCATTCGCCCGGCTTGCGCGTGGGGTTCACGAGCGGCGGGTTCTGTCCATAGATGGAGGCCGCCTGGCCATCCGCGTAAAAGTGAAACTTCATGTCCGCGGGATTCGTCTCATAGCTCTCGAACACCTGCACTTCATACAGGTCGCCGAGCAGGAACACGCCCGAATTGCCGCGGTTCATCGGATTCGTCCCCGGCTCGACCGGCGTACGCCATTCGACGTGCAGCTGCACATCGCCGAACGTTCGACGCGTGCGAAGATTGCCCGCTCCCAGCATGGCCTCGACCGCCCCGTCCACGCATTTCCAACGCGACTTGTTTCCCCGGTCGTCGCACCAGTTGGCCTCAAGACTTTTCTGCGTTCCGTCGAAGAGAACAATGGCATCGCTCGGCGGCTGGCCCGCCACTGCGGCTGGCGTCACACGCTTCACCGCTGGCGCACTTCCCGCAGATTTCACCGAAGTGGCGGACGCGTTTCCAGAAGCAACCGCACCTGTCGCAGCCATCGTCGCCATCAATCCCCAAAGGGAAAAGAGTATCGCGTGTTTCATAGTCAGATTGAACAAGGGGTTAACGTGTCACTGCTCGTTGGCCCATTCGCCGAGGGCGCGCGTCAGGGAGACATAACGCGCAAAAAGGCGATTGTACTCCGACTGGGCCTCGGGATCCGGCGCGTGCGCATCCTGCGATTCCGTAAAGGCGTCCACGACATCGAAATTCGGCCAGAGTCCGCAGCCGACACCCGCCAGTACGGCGGCACCGAGCGCCGCAGCCTGCTGGCCGATCGCGGTTCGCACGACCTTGAGGCCATAGACATCCGCATAGATCTGCCGCCAAAGCGGCGCCTTCGCGCCACCACCCACGAGGATGAGCGGTTCGGCCACCGGCACGAGACGGCGCAGTTCTTCCAGCGCCTGACGGAGCCCGAATGCCACACCTTCCATCACCGCGCGCACCATGTCGCCCCGCGTGTGGCGCAGATCGAGATTCGCAAATCCGCCGCGCATCGCCGGCGTCACATCGAGCGAACTGCCGCCCGCCAGCGTCGGATTGAAAAAGAGTCCGTGCGCACCGCGTCCAGCCTCCTCGGCCAGACGATCCATCTCGGCGTATGGATTTTCAACACCGGGGAACAGCACATCCCGAAGCCACGTGTGGCTCGTGCCGGCGGAGAAGATCGCCAGCGCGCTGGCATACTGTCCCGGCACCACGTGGTCGAACACATACGGTTTCGTCCGCACATCAATGACCGGCTGCGCACTCGAGAGCGCAATCCAGCTCGACGAACCGAGCGAATTGTAGGCGCGCCCTTCCTTGAAGGCGCCCGCCCCCAGCGCCATGCAGCTGTTGTCCACACCGCCCGCGACGACCTGCACCGACTGCGGCAGACCGAGTTCCGCCGCAGCTTCCGCCGTGAGCGTTCCCAGCACGTGCGTTGCCGGCACGATCTCGGGGAAGAGGGACGCGTCAAGACCGCTCGCCGCAATCAGATCGGCATCGTAGCGGCGCGCACGCAAATCGTAGACGCCCGTGCCGCTCGCGTACGAGAAGTCCGTCGCGCGCACGCCCGTCAGGCGCCAGTTCACGTAGTCCTTCGTTCCGAGGATCGTCGTCGCCCGCGCGAACCAGTCCGGCTCGTGCGCACGGAACCACATGAGCTTGAAGACGGAGTAGAGACCGGGCGGGAATCCGCAGCCGGTCTTCTCGTACCACGCGTCGGCAATTTCGGCGCGTGTTGCCGTCGGACGCGACCAGATTCGGGCAAGCGCATCGAAGAAGACATCGGCCTCGGCACCCGCGCGCGAGTCGCTCCAGATCGGCACCCGGTCGCGCAGCAGCGTCCCGTCGGCCGCCAGCGGCACCACGCCGAGGGAATGGCCCGAAATGCCGATCGCCCGCACCTCGGCAATTTGCTCGGGCGTCAACTTCGCCAGCAGCAGATGTGTGGACTCGACCGTCGCACGCCACCAGTCTGCCGGTGCCTGCTCGTGGAACCCGCTCGCCGGGTAGAATGTCTCGTACGCCGCAAAACCGGACGCGACACAGCGACCGTCGGCGGCGAACAAGGCCGCCTTGATGCCGCCTGTTCCAAAGTCGTAGGCGATTACACTTGCTGCCATGTCGCGTCCTTTCCTTGAGCGTGTTTAGTCGCAGAGCGCGGTGAGAATCTTCTCGCCCCACGTCATCGCCTTCGCGAACTGGTCGAGTCCGTAGGATTCGTTCGGCGAGTGGATGCGATCCTGCGGCTGCCCCCAGCCGACGATCAACGGCGCCGCGCCGCTGACCTGCTTCAAAACGGAGACAACCGGAATCGACGCGCCATCCCACTGGAAGACGGGTCCACGCGGATCCATCTCCTCCAGCACGAACTTCGCGAGCCGGAACACCGGCGAGGCGAGCGGCAGACGGAAACCGCCGGCTTCGCCCGAAAGATCCTCGACGAAGAGCTTCATGCCACGCGGGGTATTCCGCTCCAGATGGTCCACCACGCACTTCATCACCGTGTCGGGGTTCTGTCCCGGCACAAGGCGCATGGACACCTTCGCCAGCGCACCCGCCGGAATGACCGTCTTGGAACCCGGCCCGCCGTAGCCCGTGTGGATGCCGTTGATTTCAATCGTCGGACGGAACGAATTGCGTTCCGTCGGCGTGAGGCCGACCTCGCCACCCACCGGCGGACAGCCCATCTCCTCGGCATAGCGCTCGTCGCTCATCGCCGCCGCTTCGGCCGCCTGGCGTTCTTCGTCCGTCGGGGCTTCAATGCCGTCGCAGAAGCCCTTCACGGCGATGGAACCGTCCGGATTGTGCAGCGAGGCCATCAGCTCCGCAATGCCCTGAGCCGGATTCGGCGCGATGCCGCCGAATTCGCCCGAGTGCAGATCATGGTCGGCGGCTTCGAGGCGCACCGTGAAGTGGCTCACACCGCGCAGGCCCGCGATGATCGCAGGCCGCAGATCCGCCGCCGCGCCCGTGTCGCACACGAGCAAGACGTCGGCGCGCAGCTTCTCGGCGATCGTCGGCGCGAGGGCCGAGAGCGCACCCGAGCCACTCTCTTCCTGCCCTTCGAGAACGATCTTGATCGTCGGCACCGAACCACCCTGCGCGCGCTTCTCAAGGAACTTCCTGACGCCCGAAAGGCACGCATACCACTGGCCCTTGTCGTCCTGCGAACCGCGGCAGTAGACGCGACCGTCGTCCTTCAGCGTCGGCTCGAACGGCGGCGTCTGCCAGGCCTCCAGCGGATCGGCCGGCTGCACGTCGTAGTGTCCGTAGAAGAGAATCGTCATCGCCCCTTCCGTGCCCGGACGGATGGCATAGAGGACCGGCGGCGTCCCGAGCTTGTCCGGCGCCTGCATCAGTTCGCTCGTAAATCCCATCGGCGCGAGCCAGTTCTTGATCCACATCGCGCAGTTCACGCAGTCGCGCAACTTCGTGGGATCGGCTCCCACCGTTTCGAACTTCAGCAGTTCGAAATAAGACTTCATAATCTCTTCCGTCAATCCACTCGGAATATTCATGATCGCTCCATCGTTGTTGTACGTTTTGGTTTTTCAAGATTATAGCACAACCATCCCTCGCCCCGCAAGGGAAACCACTTACCGGGGCTTGACCCGGATTGTCACGACGCCGTTCTCGACTTCGGCGACACACCCGATTTCTCGGCAGCCATTTTGAAGCGCATCCCAGATCGAGACATTCGTACTCGAAAGGGACTCGCTCAGCGGCTGCGCGGACTTGGACCGTTCGGGGAAGACCTTCCTGGCCGCAGCGTCCGAACAGACGAACTTCACGCCACGCTTTTCTTTGGCCAACGCAGGGTCTCCGAAATCAATCGTCGCCTGCTGCAGAAACGCCGCCAGCTCTCCCATCGTCGTCGGAGCAACAGGGAATATCTCGGGAATCTGCATCTTCCGCAGTTTCACCTCGGTCTGGCTATACCAGGGAGTGAACTTCCAGTCTTTCCGGCCACGGCCAGACCTGTAACAATAATCGCCGATGTCGCGATTACTGTCAATGAGCCTACCTTCCTGATTGTAGATTAATACAGCGGGGCCCGATGCCCAATAACGGCAAGGCGCAACCACAACCGCCGTGAAGTTGCTGCCGTCCTGCTGAAACGCGACAACCTTTCGAATGTCATTCGTCTCAACCGCCATCATCTCCTGCACGCTTCCGTATGAGCAATAGCGACGAAACCGATTGTACCCCGGAATATCCTGCAACACCAGCAGCGCCGACAACAGAAAAAATCCGACTAGGATTGCGCCAGCCCAAAGGAGTGACTTCAGAATGAACTTCGGAAACCTCAT
>JAKSOY010000208.1 GCA_024405255.1 Kiritimatiellia bacterium | reverse complement strand
CTACAAGGCGATCGCGAAGCGCTTCCGCCAGGCCGCCGGCGTCGCGGACCCCGTGAGCGCCGACGCGCTGCTGCCCGGCGCGGCGGAAGGACGCGCCGAGCCGGCGGCTCGGGCGCGGGCGGCGGAGATCCTCGCGGAGGGCGCGGGGACGGTCGTCGCGCTCGAGGCGGCGCTCGCGCTGCGGCTCGACCCCGATTGCGTCCCCGCGCTCGCGGATCCGGCCGCAGTACGGACGGAGCGGACGCCGCGGCGGATATTTGGCTGGCTGCGACGACGACGGTCGGCGTGAATTCTCCCAAGGCGTTTCTCCAAGGGGGCTTGTTCGGGTGGTGGAAAATTGATTTTGTTCGGAACAAAACAGGCCGGGAAACCTCGCTATGCCCCAATCGATGAGTTTCAGAGCGGGCTGGCGGCTTGGGAGCGAGGACGAAACGAACTTGGACTGGAAGCCAACTGGCAGTCCTGAACGGCTGACGCAAGAGAGGGAATTGCAAAGCCTCGATTGTCGCGGTCATGTGGGACGCGTGACCCTTATATTGCCTGGTAGGGTTGTTGAACCTTGTTGCTGACTACAGTGTTTCGATTAACTTCAGGTCGAGGAGGAAGTCGATGAGACTCATGTAGGCGACGCGGCGACCCACTTCATATTTGACGGTTGGGACGGAATTTTGGTACAATAACGATAACTTGTCTTGGGCGGATGTCCGGGAGATCAACATGAAAGGTTGTAACATGATGATGAAAAAGGTGTTGGGATTGGCTTTGGCCGTTTGTCTGGCGGCCGGATTCGTATTTGCCGATGCGCCGGCTTCGGCTGTTTGGATTGGGGCTGGCGATCGTGCGCGCGTGAACGATCCGGCAAACTGGCGGTGCCTGGATGCGGGCGGGAACGAACTTCCCGGGGCGCTTCCCGTTGCGTCGACGACTACCGTCACCGTGACGGGCGATACGTCGTTCAACTGTCCGATGGGCCAGACGCCGATCTGGAAGACGCTCACGGTGAGCGGCACGGTGAACCTCACGGCGGACTGCGACTGGCGCGGCATGGGGAACATCTTCGGCGGCTATGTCGCCGCGAACACGACCATCAATCTGAAGGGGCACGAACTCTTCGTCTCGGTGCCGAACGGCGGCCCCAACAAGCGCATCAATGTGACGGACAATTCGCCGCAGGGTTCGGGCGGCCGCTTCCACCTCGACGTCGCCGAGGGCGCGACGTTCAGCAATTCCAGCGGTTGGGGTGGAACGAGTACGTTCTATTTCAGCGGAACCATGGAGCTCGTCAAGGACGGCAAGGGCACCTATAACCCCGCCTACGCGAACGGTTCGACCGGCTTCCTCTACTATACCTACACGGGCGGTACCACGATTCATGAAGGTTTCGTTGTGATGACCAATGATGCCGAGGGCACGAAAAACGAGGACTACTATGCGCAGAAGTCAAACAGGCGCCCCGTCTTCGGCGACTATCGCAACGTCAAGCCGTTCATCCGCATCGATTCCGGCGCGACGATCGACTACAAAGGCGTCTATGACATTTCGTGCTATCAGACCTATGTGAACGGCGGTACGATCAAGAACACACGTAAGCCCGCCACGCTGTACTATGGGGCGTTCGGCAACCTCATCTTCGAGGCCGATTCGTATCTGGACATCTCGCGTACCGCGCAGCAGGGCGGCTACTTCTATCTGAACGGCCATACGTTGAACGTGAACATCGCGACGAACCAGGACTGGTGCTGTCTCAACGGATCGGGCACGAACGGCACGATCGTCATTCGCGGCGGGGGCGTGTTCCACAGCTATTACACGGCGATCGTCGCGCCGACGGTGACGTTCGACATCGGAACCGCAGCCAACCTCGAGCAGACGATGACGGTGAAGAACTACATTGCCAGCTATGAGGGATCGAACACGGTTGTCAACGCCGCGCTCAATGTCGTTGACACCTTCAAGCCGGTGACGACGAACTTCTATCCGTGCACGATGCAGGACGGTTCGCGGATCGACCTCTCGGGCGCAACGGGTGTGTGGAATCTGGACGGCGCCTTTGGTGCGATCAAGTTCGCGCCAAACGCGATCGTGACGATTGACGTGGGCGCGCGCACGCTGCAACAGAACGAGCAGGTGATCAAGTGGACCACCTTCCCGCTCGGCGTCTCGTTCCGGATTGTGGGCTCGGCGATTACGACGAATCTTTCGCCGCGCATGGAACTGGACGGGCTCTACTATGACCTTGGCGAGGCGGGAGACGTGGGCGTGGCGCACTGGACCGGTGCGGGCCGGCGGAGCGATTTCAAGGATCCCGCGAACTGGGCCTGCACCAACGGGATGGGCGAAGCGGTTTTGGGAGCTATCCCCGGGGAGCGCACAAGTGTCTATTTCCACAGCCCGTTCAATTTCGACATCACGAATGTAGCGTTTCTGGCCACTTACCAGACTGTCAATTTCGACCACGAGATGGTCCTCTCGGGCGATTGCGACTGGAGCGGCTGCACGGTGAACGAGTTCTTCTTCGAACAGGCGTCGATCGACCTCGCCGGCCACTCGATGCGCCTCGCGGGTGTGAATGGCGATTCAACCTGCACCTTCACGGTCACGAACTCGGTCGAGGAAACGCTGGGCTCGTTCATCTTCGACGTGCCGGCCGATGCGACGTTCCTCAACTCCACGATTCTCATCCAGGGCGCCGTCACGGTGGTGAAGGACGGTCCGGGCATGTTCCTGCCGCATCGCTACAGCCAGACCTATACGGGCGGTACGCGCATTGCGGCCGGTACGTTGCAGCTTTACAAGGCCGCGTCGGGCGACTATTCGCCGGCCAAGGCCAACTTCCCGTTGCCGCTCGGCGTACGGACGTCGGCTACGGCCAGCAATGCGGTTGTGACCGTCGATGCGGGGGCGACATACGACATCAATGGCCTTTACGATTGTTGCATTTACACGGTTGTGCTGAATGGCGGTACGCTCACGAACGCCGGTGATCAGCCGCAGTATACTTATGGTGGTTTGGGAGCGTTGACATTGCAGCAGGATTCGACCATTGTGTGCGACCATTCGACGGTTTTCACCCAGGCGGGTAGTTGGTGGAATCTGAACGGCCATACGCTTTTCATTGAAACGTCCAATGGGGCGCATCTCTACCGAAATGGCATCTCGGCCACGAACGGCACGATTGTCGTGACGGGCGATGGCCCTTTCGACGTGAACTCCAACACCTTCAATGCGCCGGGCGTGACGCTCGACAGTGCGTCCTTGATCTGCGCGAACGGGTTGATCGTGGTGGATAACTATGTTTCGCACTACACGGGGAAGTTCCTTTCAGGGACCCAGCGCATCGAGGTGACGAAGTCGTTCAAGCCGGTGACGGATTCCTTCTCCACGGTGGCGCTCCGTGAAGGGGCGGTGATCGACGTTTCGGAACGCACGAATGTGTTCAATGTTGTCGGCGTGAACAATGGCCAGGTCATCTACCCGGCGGAGACGAAGAACATTGTCATCGATGTGGGAAGCCGCGTCCTCAAGCCGGAAGAACAGCTTGTCGCCTGGTCGGCGATTCCCGAAGGCATCACCTTCACCTTGCGCGGTGAGAACCTTCAGGCGACGGATGGCATTTTCCTGGTTGAGAACGGCATCTTCTTCAACCTCTCCGCGCAGTCGCGCACGGTCATGCGCGCGCGCTGGACGGGCGATGCGGGCGACGACGATTTCACGAATCCCGCGAACTGGTCGTGCCAGAACGCGTTCCGCCAGGTCGTGACGGGCGGCATCCCGGCCGCCTGCACGATCGTGACCATTAATGGACCGTGTGCGTTCGATCTGCCGCTCGAGGCGGAGAAGCCCTTCCTCTGGCAGAGGCTGTCCATTGAAAACTGTTCGCTGACGAAGGACTGCGACTGGCGCGGCCTTGGTATGTTCAATGCGTTCATCGCGGCGAATTCGACCATCGACCTGCGCGGCCACAAGCTCACCGTGAGCGCGCCGAACGCGACGGTGGCGACGGCAATGGCGTTCACCGATACGACCTCGAATGCGGATGCCCCTGGCGAATTCCACTGCGAGGTCGCGAGCGGCACGTTCACGAATACGGGCGTGGGTTTCACCGGCAACCTCCGTTTCGTGAAAGAAGGCGAAGGCACGTATGTCCCAAGCAAGATCAACCAGTCTTACAAGGGCGGCAACGAGATCATGGCGGGTCAGATTAAGATCAACAACCCGGCGAATGCAGGAACGTCGACGTATGCGATGGGACAGGCCAACGGCAAGAATCCGCTGGGCGTCTACAACGCCAAGCCCATCGTCATCAATACCAACACGGTCTACGATATCAACGGCATCTACGACTCGGGCAACACACCGGTGGAACTCGCAGGTGGCACGCTGAAGAACACCAAGGCCCTTACTTATCATTCGGACTGGGGTGCCATGAACAATGTCACAGTGACGGTGGGTGGTTCGACTTTCGACGTGGCCGCGAATACCGAGATCAACGGTTCGAACTTCGACCTCGGCGGCCATGAGCTGAATGTCAAGATCGGTGCCACTCTTTTCATGCGCGGTGGCATGCGAAACGGTACGCTCAAGATTTTGAACGGCGGCTGGGCGCAATCGTGCGACAACTTTGACGCGCGGACGGTGACGTTCGATGTCAACTGCGCGTTGAATGTATCGGGTACGCTGAGCGTGTCCAACTACATTGCGCGCTACACAGCCAACTACAACAAGGGAGAGGCCGAAATGGCCGTTTGGGGAACGTTCACGCCGATTTCGACGAAGTTCTACGGCTGCACGCTCCAGAACGGTTCGACGCTGAATCTCGCGGACAAGACGGACGTGTGGGATACGACGGCGGACTTCCCTAAAGATGACACGAACTGCGACGGTCGGAAAATCGTGACCTTCGCGGAGAACGCGACGATCAACATCGACTTCGGCGAGCGCGAGTTGGAGATGACGGACGGACAGGCGAAGATCATCGCCTGGGCGACGCCGCCAGATTCGACGGTGAAGTTCAAGTCGGGCAGCAAGGCGCTCTCGGGCAATCGTCGGTTCTCCGTGAAGGACGATGGCCTCTATGTGATGCGCAAATCGCTCACCATCTACTTCCGTTGATGAAACGCCTGTGGCTCATCGGGGTGTTGTGCGGCGTGATGGGCGGGGCCTGCGCGGAGACGAATTTCTCTGCACGGTTCGATGCCTACGCGCCGCTGGAGGCTCTCTCCGCAAAAGGCGCAGACGGCGGTACGTGGCGTCTGTCGTCCGGCACCTGCGCTGCACGGGTGGACGAGTCGCGTTCCGCGATGGCGCTTGACGGCCGGGCGGACTTCACAGCGACGTCGGTTTCCGTTGAAAACTTCGAGTCGATCGATGTCTCCTTCCGTGTGGACGAACTCGAGCTCGGCACGCCCGCGCCCGCCGAAGGACTGGGCGGTTTTTCGGCGGGACGTTCGCGCGAGGCGGCGGGCTACTACGGCTGGGGGGACGGGCGGTGGAACTTCCTCACGGCTGACGGGTGCGAGCCGACGATCGGCGCGTGGGTCGAGGCGCGCCTTGAAACGAAGACGATCGACAGCTTCCGTTTCCTGAGCTACCTCGTCAAGGCGGCAGACGGCGCGTATGTGCGCTGCGCCGACGCAGCGGGACGCACCTGGTTTCGGGCGGGTCCGGCGGCGGCGAAACGCGGTGTCTCGTTCTCGGGCTGCGGCGTCTTTGCGGAATTCTCCGGACAGGCGGCTTCGGCGGACTTCGGTCCCACGTACTATTGGGCCGGCGGCAAGGCGGGCGATTGGAACGACCCGGCGAATTGGACTTCGAACGGCGTTGCGGGTGCGGGCGTACCCGGTGCGGGCAGCTACGCCTTTGTCACGAATGCAGTGAGCGCGCTCACGAACGGAAACGAATCGGCGTCCGTTGCGTTCCTTGCCGTTGCCGACGGACACGACTTGATCGGCGCGGATTTCGAGACGTCGGTCGAACTGGAGGTGAATCGGGTACGCGTGGGGAAGGCGCTCACGCCGGAGGTCTTGTCCTTCTTCGGCGCAACCCCGGACTACGACTACACCTGGGAGCGCGCCGCCTACGGGAAGGGGTCTTTCAAGACCTTTTCGCGTGGGCCCTCCTGGACGCCTCAGGCGAGCGACTACTGCCAGTGGATTCGCTTTACGGCGTCGAGGCAGGGCGCGGCGCGTTATTCGCGTACATTCTATTGTTCGAAACTTCCCGTGTGCTATTTGACGACCGACGACGGCAAGACGCCGTCCGCTTCGAAGGAAGAGCACACGGGGACGCTTTTCGTGCAGGGCAACGACGCATTCAAAAAGCAGTACGACGGGGCGATCACGATCAACGTACGGGGTAACTCCTCGAAGAACTACGCGAAGAAGCCGTACAAGATCAAGCTGGCTGAAAAGACGAAGATGTTCAGTCTTGGCGAAAAGAAGAATAAACATTGGGTGCTCCTTGCAAACTACAATGACTTGTCCTCCACGCGTAACAAACTGCCCTACGATTTCGCGAATGAGGTTGGAGGCACCTTCGGTATGCATTCAACTTTTGTCGACTGCGTGCTGAATGGCAAAGTGATCGGTGTCTACCAGTTCTGTGAACACATCCGCGTGGCCGAAGATCGCGTGAACATCTACGACTGGGAAGACCACGCCGAAGAGTATGGTGCGACGGAAACAAACTTCGCGCCGATCGATGCGCTTCTCGCCGCGGATCCGAACGCGGTGGATATTACGGGCGGCTACCTTTTCGAATTTTCCACGGAGGCGGACGAGGTGACGAAGTTCGACATCGCCGCCGGTTCCCTTACGATGCATACGATGGCGAGCCGTCCCGAGTATCTGAAGACGTCCGCGCGCATGCTCGCGTGGAGCAAGAATTTCCTTCAGGACTACTTCTCCGCCATTACATCCTGGGATGGTTGCACGGCACGGGGACGCCCTTGGAGCGAACTTTGCGATGTCGATTCGATGGTGGGCTTCTTCCTCGTGAACGAACTGTTCGACAACGGCGACATGGGGCAGAAGAGCCGCTACGCCGCCATCGACCGGGGCGGGAAGCTCGTGTGGGGTCCGGTGTGGGACTATGACTGGGGCTCCGCCTCGATCACGGTGGACAACACGCCCGAGCGGTGGCGCAGCGCGGGCGGAGGCGAGGCGAACATGAACCGCGAGTGGACGACGGACCCGTGGTTCTGTCTGAAGGCCTACGAAAAGTACTGGGAGATTCGCGATCGTTATGCGGCCGCCTACGCGCCGGACGGGGCGTTCGATCAGGTGCTTGACACCGTGCGCGAGTCGATGGTGGTCGACGAAAAACTCTGGGCGACGCGGAAGGACAAGTCTGGCGCCGTGCGCACATTTGCGGGCGATGCCGCGATCCTCCGCACCTTCCACCAAAAGCGCCTCGCGTGGATGGATCGCCAGTTCGCCGACGTGCCGACGCTCATGGCGTCGCTGAGAAATTCGTCGCAAACGCATGCCTACATGCCCGACGCGCACGAGATCGTCCCGCGGGTGGAAAGCGGCAAACTCGTCTTCGACGCTTCGTTCATCTGGGCGCGTTGGGTGAAGGTGATTCTGAACGGTCAGGTGATCGGCACATTCACCGTGAAGGACGGTCGCATCGCCGGTCGCCTTCCGGCTTCAGCCTGCGTCGTCGGCAAGAACCGGCGTAATTGTCTTTCGTTCATTGCCTATAACACCGCCGGCACGGTCATCGCGCGGAACTACGCGCTCTTCAACTATGTGCCAAAAGGTTTTGTTCTCGTGATCAAGTGATCAGAAAGGAGTTCGTATGATGATGAAAATGTTTCAATGTGCGCTTGTGGTGGGCGCGATGGTTTCGGCCTTCACGGCCGAGGCTCGGCAGATGCTCTATTGCTATGATTTTGAAACGGTGCGCGACGCTGGAGGAGAAGGCATTT
>JAKSOY010000207.1 GCA_024405255.1 Kiritimatiellia bacterium | reverse complement strand
AAGGTGGGATGGCCGAGCGGTTAGGTTACGGACTGCAAATCCGTCTACAGCGGTTCAACTCCGCTTCCCACCTCCATTAACAAGCGAACCCGCGTGAAAACGCGGGTTTCGTGTTATCAGGAGGAAATTAGAAGATGATGCGTTTTGCATGCGTGGTGGGGAGTGTGCTGGTGGCGGCTGCGGTTGGTGCGGCGTCGCCCAAGTATGTGTTTCTGTTCATCGGTGACGGCATGAGCACGCCTCAGCGGATGATGGCCGAGGAATTCGCGCTGGCGACCGGTCACGGCGAACTGACGCTGAACCATTTCAAGAACCAGGCGTCCCTGCGTACCTGTTCCGCCTCGTCGCTCGTGACGGATTCTGCGGCGGCGGCAACGGCGCTCGCGTGCGGCACGAAGACGCAGAATGGTTCGGTGGGCGTTGACAAGGATCTCAACCGGCTTGAGAGCGTGGCGGAAGTCGCACATCGGAAGGGCCGCAAGGTGGGCATTGTCACTACGGTCACGATCAACCATGCGACGCCGGCGGGTTTCTGCGCCCATCGCAAGCATCGCGGACTCCTCTATCAGATCGGCCTCGACATCGTCAACACGGGCTTCGACTATTTCGCCGGCGGCGGTTTCGCCGGCCGTCAGAACGACAAGAAGGATCCGTTCTACAAGGGCGACCTGTTGGAGCTCGCGGTGCAGAACGGCTATGTGGTGGCCACGAATACGCCGCAGTTCCGTGCGCTCAAGCCGGGTGCGCGGGCGTTCTACCGCGGGGCGGACGGCGAGTTGCAGTATGCGATCGATGCGGACGGCACGGAGCCGACGCTCGCTGAACTTACGCAGAAGGGCGTTGAGCTTCTCGACAACCCGGCCGGTTTCTTCATGATGATCGAAGGCGGCAAGCTCGACCATGCGGGTCACGCGAACGATGCCGCGACGAACCTCCGCGAAGCGCTCTCGCTCGATGCGGCCGTGCGCGTGGCGGCGGAGTTCCAGAAGAAGCATGCCGAAGAGACGCTCATCGTTGTGACGGGCGACCACGAAACGGGCGGCATGGCGATGGGTTTTGCGGGCACGGGCTACGCGCTTTATCCGCGCCGTCTCGCCGCGCAGAAGTGCTCTTACGAGGAGTTCCCGAAGAAGGTGCGTGCGGCGATCGAGGCGGCGATGAAGGCCGGACGGAAACCGAGCTTCACGCAGGACCTGCGTCCTTTGCTCGAGATCTGGTTCGGCTTCAACTTCACGAAGGCCGATGCCGCCGCGTCGCGCGATGCCAAGGCCGGGACGAAGTTCGCGGATAAGAACACCACGGCGGACATGGACACCATCTATCTCACGAAGGCCGATGTAGATGCACTTCGAGATGCCTTCAAGCGTGACGTGGACATGCTTCGTAAACCGCCGAAGTTTCCGCGCTTCAAGTCTGGCACCGCCGCTATTCGCATCATGAGCGCGCATGCCGGCGTGGGTTGGACGTCGGGGTCGCACACGGCGCTTCCCGTGCTGACCACGAGTACGGGCGTGGGCGCCGATGCTTTCACCGGACTTTTGGACAACACCGAAATCTCCCGCCGCCTCAAGGCGTTCTTTGAATGAAGCGACTCGGCGACATCGTGGCGATCCTCCTGCTGGCGCTTTCCTGCGCGGCATTGTGGTTCGCACCGTCGCCGCCGGCATTGCTGTCCCAAAATGGTACGGCACGTCGCGCCCGTGTGTTGACGGTGGACGATTCGTCCCTCGAAGAACACGGGCTATTGAAGTTCGGGACGCAGCACCTGACGGTGGGAATGCTGGAGGGGCCCAACAAGGGTATGACCTTCCGAGCGGCCAACGAAGTTCGCGCCCAGCTTGAATTGGACAAGCTATTCAAGCCGGGCGACCAGGCGGTGGTTGTCGAAAAGGGCAATGAAAAGCCCGGCACGGATACGCTCGTTGCGCGTGACCATTGGCGCCTGGGGTGGATTGCGACGCTCTTCCTCGGGTTTTGTGCGCTCTTGTGTCTGTTCGGCGGCTGGACGGGAATGAAGGCGCTCTTCAGTTTCCTCTTCAGCTGTCTTGTCATTTGGAAGGGCGTGATTCCGCTGGCGTTGCGCGGGTGGCCGGCGAGCTGGGTTTCGTTCGCGGCCGTGTGCTTTCTGACGGCGGTCATCATGTATCTGGTCGCGGGCTGGACGCGGAAGGGCTGGGCGGCTTTTCTCGGTTCGACGCTTGGCGTCTTCGCCGGACTCGCCATGGCGCATCTGTTCGGACGTCTGATGAACATTAATGGCGCTACGATGCCATTCGTACAGACGCTGCTCTACTCGGGCTACGAATCCCTCAACCTGCAGGATGTGTTCATCGGGGCGATGGTCTTGGCCAGTTCGGGCGCCGTGATGGATCTTGCGATGGATATCGCCAGCGGCATCGAGGAGGTCGCCCGGCATAATCCGTCCTTGCCGCGCCGCGAGTTGCTGCTTTCTGGTCTGCGGATCGGTCGAAGTGTGGTGGGCACGATGACGACGACGCTGCTCCTGGCCTATTCGGGCGGCTATATCACGCTCCTGATGGCGTTCGCGGCGCAGGGTACGCAGCCGCTCGACTTTCTCAATTCGTCGCTCGTGGCGTCCGAAGTGGTGAAGACGCTCATCGGCAGCTTCTCGCTCGTTCTGGTGGCCCCGTTCACGGCCCTGGTCGGTGCGGCCGTGCTGACGCCGCGCGTGCCGGTGAAAAAAGAGGAGACGCCTGCGGCATGAGAGTGTGGATTGTCAATCCGTTCGACAATCTGCCGCTTGAGGGGAATCGTCCGCAGCGGTACTGGCTGATGGCGCGTGCATTTGCGCGTGCCGGACACGAGGTGACGTTCTGGACGAGCGATTTCTCGCACGCGCACAAGGCGCCGCGTGCGTTCGTGTCCGACGAGGCGGTCAAGTTGAACGGACGCGCCGCCGGTTCCAACGTGTGGCAGGTCGATGGATTCCGTCTTGTGCTGATTCAGACGCCGCCCTATCGGCGCAACATCAGCTTCGTGCGTATCTTCTCCCATCGCGCGCTCGCGCGCCGTTGGACGGCGCGTGTCGCCGCCGAGCAGCCGCCGGATGTGGTGATCGCCTCGTCTCCGCCGCTCGGCCTGTGTGCCGCGGCGCGTGACTACTGTGCGGCGCATCGGATTCCGTTTGTCGTGGATGTGATGGACGCCTGGCCCGAGACGTTCCAGCGGGTCGTGCCGAAGTTCGTCCTCGCGCCGCTCGCGCGTACGGCGCGTGCCAACTACTGCGCGGCACGGGGAATTTCCGTCGTGGCGGCGCGTTATCTCGATCTTGTCCGAACGTATGGCGCCACAGCGCCGGCGCGTCTGTTCTACCACGGCATTGCGCGTACGGACGGGACGGATGTGCCGCCGCCGCGTCCGCGCGGTGAACGCCTGACGCTTGTCTATGCGGGCAATATGAGTGCATCGTACGATCTGGCCACGCTCATTACGGCCGTGAAGGAAACGCCGGATCTGGTGCTTGAACTGGCGGGAACGGGTCCAGACGAAACGGCGCTTCGCGCCTTGGCGGCGAATTCGCCGCGCATCCATTTTCACGGCTATCTCGCGGAGACGCCGTTGAGGGCCCTGCTCGCGCGAGCCGATGCTGGCGTGGTGCCGATGTTCGGCGCTTCGTGCGTGGGCGTGCCGTACAAGCTGGCGGACTACGCGGCCGCGGGTCTGCCGATTTTGAATTCGCTCGAAGGCGAGACGGCGCAACTCATCGCCGAATACCAGGCGGGCGAGACCTACACGGCGGGATCGGTTGCGTCGTTCATCGCGGCGGTCGCGTGTCTGCGCACGCTTGATCCGGTTCCGCTGCAGGCGGGTGCGCGGCGTCTTGCCACGCGCTTCGACGCGACGACCGTCTACGGCGAATATGTCGCGTGGATCGTCGACCTGGTGCACTGTGCGCGTTGAAGAGGAGGGCCGAAAATGAACGGATGGAAGTTTTGGGACCGAATCCTGAATGTCTTCAGCTGGCTGGTGCTGGCTCTCGAGGTGGTGCATGTGGCACTGCGGTTCTGTCTGCCGGACGGGGCCTGGATGGCGCAGGTGAATCGGGTGGCGGGATGGTGTCTGCCCGTGCTGCTGGCCGGCGCGGTCGGCTATATCACGAACTGGCTCGCGCTCTGGTATCTCTTCAAGCCCTACGAGCCGCGGTTGGGCGGACGCATCCAGGGCATCATCCCTCGGCAGAAAAAGCAGATGGCCGTTTCGATGGGACGGATGGTGGGACAGAAACTACTCAATCCGGATGCACTGGTGGAGGAGATGAAACGCGAGGTGAGCGTCTATGTGGCCGAGCCTCGGAATCTCGAGTCGATTCGTGACAGCGCGTTGAATTTTCTTCTCGCGCATACGGATGAGATTGTCACGTTCGTCACACCGTATGTGGAGCGCCAGGTCGTGGACGTCTTCGACAGCCTCGCCACGGAGGAGACCTGGTCGTCGTTGTGGAACGAAGAGATTCTGCCGCGACTCAAAAGCGAGACGTCGCGTCGTTTCGTCGTCAACAAGTTCGTGGACGTGCTGAAGGAAAACGCGGGCGGGATCATCGGCGAGGTCCGCAGCGAACTGCGTACCTATCTGCAGATGAAGTTGGGCGAGAATCTGCTCTTCGCGATGTTCGCCTCCCAGATCACGGACTACGTGATGAACAACGTGGCGGACGAGGCGAGCTTGCGGTCCAAGCTGGAGGGCTGGCTCACGCGCGAGACGACGCAGGAGATGCTGCGCGAGAAGATGCTGGCGTGTGCCGACCAGCTGACGACCTGGATGAAAGGGGCCGAAGGCCAGGCGGTGATGGGCGGACTCATCCGCGAGCTGAAAGTACGCGGAAAGCGGTTCCTCGGCACCTACATCCGCGAGAAGGTGCCCGCACTCATTACGCGGGCATTTGCGTCCGAATTGCTGCGTGAGAAGCTGGAGCACGTTCTCTTGCCGAAGGTCGGCGAGAGGGTGGTGCAGTTCATTACGGACAACAAGCAGACGATCCTCGACAAGCTGCGGCTGGAGGCACGTGTCGCCGAGGCGGTGGACAACATGTCGGTGGCGTCCTTCCATACGACCTTGCAGGAATTCATGGCTGAAAACTTCTGCGCCGTGCAGGTGCTTGGTTTCGTGCTGGGTGCGTTTGTGGGCGCTCTCCAGCTCCTCGCCCGTTTGGGCTAACCGTTTCGGTTTTCATTTTCAATTGTCAAGCTTCAAAGTCAAAGGAGGAAGAACAGATGCAGACACAAAAACGAATGCAGTCGATGAAGGTGTGGACAGTTGCTGCGGGTTTGATCCTGGCGGCGAGTGTGGGCGGCGAGGTGAAGCTGCCGCAGATTTTCGGGAATGGCATGGTGCTGCAGCGGGACCAGAACGTGCCCGTGTGGGGAACGGCGGCGGCGGGCGAACGCGTGACGGTGGCCTTTGCCGGACAGAAAGTCGAGGCGGTTGCGGATGGCAAGGGCCAGTGGAAGGTGAAGCTGGCGCCGCTGACGGCGAGTGCCGAAGGACGCAACTTCGTGGTGTCGTCCGTCTACGGCGAACAGTCGTCGCTCGTGTGTTTCACGAATGTCGTGGTCGGCGAAGTGTGGTTCTGCTCGGGACAGAGCAATATGGCCTTCACGATGAACCGCGTGAAGAACGCCGCGCAGGAAATCGCCGCCGCGAAGCATCCGCTGCTGCGCCATTTCAGGGTTGCGCGCAAAATCGCCTACGAGCCGCAGGCCGATGTGCAGGCGAAGTGGGAAGAGACGACGCCCCAGTCCACACCCGCGCAAAGTGCGGTGGCCTATTTCTTCGGCGAGACGCTGATGAAGGAACTCAAGGTGCCGGTGGGGTTGATCAATTCGTCCTGGGGCGGTACGCGCATCGAACCCTGGACGCCGGCGGGGCATCCGGACGATCTGTGGATGCTGCAGCACCTTCCGGCTGTGCAGCGGGCGGTTGATACGCCGACGGTGCTGTGGAACGGCATGGTCGCGGGGCTTGTACCGTTTGCGATCAAGGGCGCCATCTGGTACCAGGGCTGCTCCAACGTGCATGACGGCGACGCCTATCTTGAAAAGACCGTCTGCCAGGTGCGCGCCTGGCGGCGTGAGTGGGGACAGGGCGACTTCCCGTACTTCCTCGTGCAGTTGGCGCCGTATCGCTATACGGGCGAGCAGCAGACCTTCCTCTCGGCGCTGCAGGAGGCGCAGGCGCGCGTGCCGGAGCGTGTGCCGAATACGGGCTATACGGTCATCAACGACGTCGGCAATGTGCGCGACATCCATCCGACCGACAAGCGGACCGTCGGCATGCGCATGGCCGACCAGGCGCTGGACCGGGTGTACGGCAAGTTTGTTCGTCCGTGGAAGACGCCGACCTTGAAGGCGCATCGTGTGGAAGGGCGTGCGCTGCGTGTGACCTTTGCGGATGCGGACGGACTCAAGACGCGCGACGGCAAGGAACCGACCTGCTTTGAACTGCGCGATGCGAGTGGCATGTGGGTGCGTGCGAAGGCGGTGATCGAGGGGTGTGACGTCGTGTTGACGGCCGAGGGCGTGGAGATGCCGACGGCGATGCGCTTTGCGGCGCAGAACGGGTCCACGCCGAATCTCGTGAACGGTGCCGGGTTGCCGGCGGGGCCGTGTCATTGCGGTGTGAAGCTGGCGATGGGTGCCGCCGAGAAGCTGCCTCTGCTGAAGGGGTTCACGTGCGTGCAGCGGATCGACTTGCCGTTGGTGCCGGATTTCGCGCACCATCCGCCGAAGACGCTCGCCTCGAAGACGGGGATCACGCAGGTGGCGTACCTGATGGAAGTCGAGACGATGCGCGGAGAGGTCCAGTTCGTCTGTACGGCGATGGACGCCTGGAAGACGTCGAGCGACGATTTCGTGTTCACCGGGAGAGCCGGGGCTCATCTTGACCGCGTGCCGGTGAAGAATCTCGTCGTGCGTTCGAACGTGGCCGCCGTTCCGCCGCGCAACGGCGGTGAGGGCGGAGTCGTCGAGTTCTATTCGTCCAACTACGGGGCGCAATGCCAGGCGAATCCGCCTGGCGGCGATGACAAGCTGTGGGACTACAACGACACGCCGGTGGAGCCGGAACGTGTGGGCTACGGCTGCTTCCAGGTCCATGATCTGAAAACCCGTCAGACGATTCTCGCCTTCAACCACTTCAACCCGGCACGGGCGGTCTGCGAAATCGGTTTCGGAACGAACCGCGCCGCGGTCCGTTCGGGACACGGTCCGCAACTCGACTGGACGTTCACGCGCAACGGCGGCCAATACAAGTCGCGCCGCATTTCCGTCTGGGTCAAGTAAGGATTGTCGCGGATTACGTACCGTGCAGATCTTGTCCCATTGATGAGGTGCCAAAGGTTTTCGTTCCGCCAGGTTTTGTCCCATTATCAAAATCAATCCCATCAAGCCTATCCGACCTATCACAGGAGATCGGTCCCATCCGTCCCAAAAACAAAAAATAGGCACCCGGCATTGCATGATGTGTGCCTTGTTGTTTTCGCTAGGACCGACGGGACCGATCGGACGGATGGGACCGATTTTTTGGGGCTCTTCGGGCATGACTGTGGGTCGGTTTTCACGGCGCAGGATCGTTTAACCCCTGTTTTTGCAGACTCGTTCCGCTTTCTGCCGGGCTGCGGAATTCCGAACGCCGAGCGGAACGGCACGACGAGGCGGATCGTCGCGTCGATGTTTCTGATGCCGTAGGCGAAGTTCGATCTTGTCGTCCACCGCCCAGGTCCGCGTCTGGACGGCATCCCTTTTCTCCACGCCGCTCTTCGCCCTCCTGCCGATGATGCTCCGCATTGAAATCAAACCATCCGCCGTCCAAACCGTCCTCCCGGAAAAATGCCTTGGGAGAATTCACGCCGACCGTCGTCGTCGAAGCCAGCCGAGGAGCCGCCGCGGCGTCCGCGCCGTCCGTACCGCCGCGGGATCCGC
>JAKSOY010000206.1 GCA_024405255.1 Kiritimatiellia bacterium | reverse complement strand
GCTCCGAACCCAACAGCCGATAAATGTCCGCCTGAATCTTCGTCATCCCGGCCGGTGCCTCGATCCGAGAGAACCGACCGGCGCGTTCCAATGCCTTCTTCACACGCGCCAGAAGCATCGCCTCCGAAGCCGTCTTTGAAACATAATCGTCTGCACCCACTTCCAGGCCGCGAATCTGATCCTGTTCGGAATCCAACGCCGACAGAAACACAATCGGCGTCTCGCGGTCAATCTTGCGCATCTCCTCGCATGTCGCATACCCGTCCATCCCCGGCATCATCACATCCAGCAAGACAAGATCGGGACGCTCCAGCAGAAACGCCTGAAACGCCGCGCGTCCGTCAGACGCCAGCCGCACGTCAAATCCCGCCGACACGAGCTTTCGGGTCAATCCCTCGCGAATAACCCGCTCGTCGTCAACGACCAAGACCTCAACGCAATCCGTGCTTCTTTTCTTCTGGATCTCGTCGATCAAATCACCTCTCTGCGGCATCGCCATAACACGGCAATTATATCACATTTCCGCACAACTCCTATCCTTTGAACATATTGCAATATATTCACGGGCAGCGCAAGGCATTGAATATATTGCAATATGTTCAACGCAACGGCTCGCCGACCTTCGTCTCAGTGCGTCGCGGCGCCGATCAGTCCGCCGACAACGGCACCGACTGCGGCAGCTCCGAGCGCGACCCATCCGGCATTGCAATCGTGATGGACGCGGTGAACGACGTGATAGCGAGGCGGCGGAGGCGGCGGGCAATGCGGACGATGCCACCCGTGCCGCGGTGCGGCAACCGCCGTACCAGCCGTCAGAACCATGCCAGCCATGAGAACCGCAATTGTCTTGATGATCTTGTTCATGTCACACCAACCTTTCCGGACTTTTGTCCTTACAAGTAGGCAGGAGACACTATCGCCAGAATCTGACAAAGACTTTTAAAACCGCCGCGCTCTGTCGCAATCAACCAAAACCCCACTCAGCATCATCCTCCGCCGCCAGCAACACAAACTCCTTCGACTTCAGATTGCAGAATTCAAACCGAGAACCCGCAATGTCTCCAACGATGGCTCCGATCATGTCTGATCTCCCTTACTCCGCTTCGCCGCGGGCTTTCTTCGCCTGCTCCTCGATCATATCAAGCTGGAGGTCAAAATCGCTCTTGTATTCGAGTTCCTGGCGAACTCTGAACTTCTCATATTCGTCAACCGCCTTCGCTTCTGCAATTTCAGCGGAAATCTCGCTCGCCCGGTTGAGCAAATCATCACCAGACGCCATAATGACAAGATCAAGCTGCTTCGCCCAAGCCGCCATCGTCATCGGTATGTGCTTCTGCGCCTGTCTCAAGGCGAGGTCAAGGTAAGCATTGACAATCAACGAGAGTGAGCCCAACTCCTTCTCGGTCAGGTAGTTCTTGGCAACGACGACATCGGACTTGAGGATTCTCCCGTTAGGTGCCTTTGCCCAGGTCGTAAGGCCCATATTGTCCCTGCCGGCATCCGCCCGCGCCCAGATCAATTCCGCCGCGGTCTGTCCGTGAACGGCATAATGCAACTTGTTCTGCACCTTGGCGAAGAATATCCGCGTTTCCTCGGCATCCTTATCATAGTCCATCGAAGTCGCGTAAATGTCGGTGATCTTCTGGTAGAACCGCCGTTCGCTCAACCGAATCGCCTGAATCTCCTCAATGAGCCGATCAAAGTAATCCTCGCCGAGGAACTTGCCGTTCTCAAGGCGCTCCTTGTCCAGCACATATCCACGGATTGCAAAATCCCGCAGCACTCGCGTCGCCCATCGCCGAAAGTCAGTCGCCCGCCGCGAATTGACGCGATAGCCAACGGCAATAATCGCCTCAAGACTGTAATACTCAAGCGTTCTCGTCACTTGCCGCACACCCTCGGTTTGAACCGTTGCATATTTTGCAACAGTTGCCGCCTTGACAAGTTCGCCTTCCGCGTAAATGTTCGACAAATGCCGCGATACGACCGATTTGTCGACATCAAACAGTTCAGCAAGCCCATTCAGCGTCAGCCATAGCATCTCATCTTGAAAGCGGACAGCAATCGTATGCGCCCCAGCTTCCTTCGCAAAAATCAGGAATTCCGCCGTCGAATTCCTAATCGGCAGATTTTCGCCATTCTGCGGTTTCTTCATCTTCATCCTCTACCTCCGTTTCAAATTATATCATATCAAACAACGCCCAACGCCAGCCCTGTCGAACTAATCTCCCCACAACTCCCGATCAAACTCAGTATAGTCTTTTACGCATTCGGGGTAAATCTGGCCAAACGACTTGCAAAGCCGATCGAACAGCCGCTTCCCTTTGGGGCAACATGATACGTCCAGAACCAGGTCGAAAACATGCTCCAGTTCTTTTTCATCAACGGACTCAGCGTTGCAACGGAAGGTCAGACCTTCTGTTGCAGCTTTTCTCATCTCGGCAGGGCGCGGCGTCCTCACCACAGCCAACGCCCGCCTGGTCGAACCCATCGCCCAAAAGCCGCTTGCAATGCTCCTCCAGACAGGCAACGATCTTCCCAACCAGCCCACACGACAAACCATCCAATCCGCATCAATCCTTCAGCCGATAGTAGACAACCGAAATCTTAGGACTGACCTTGACAGTCACGATTTCATACGCGCCGCTCTCGCGTAATCCGACCATCTGACGGGCAATGGTCGAACGGCTTACGCCGAGTTCCCTCGCCAGCTGTTTCCACAGCGGTCTCACAAGCCCCGCCCATGGTCTCAAAAATCCCCCTCATTGGTCTCATAATAGCCCCTATTCGAACCGTGAGTTAACGTTCTTCTCCAAGACTTTCGCCTCGGCATAGCGCCGCGCCGCCAGGTTCTTCTCGCCCCTGTTCTCGGCCATGACACCCAGATTGTACGTCGCCATCGCATGATCTCGCTTTGCCAGGCCCTCAAGCAACACGGCTACGGCATCCTCGCTGTATTCGCCCGGATTGACGATTTCGGCATACATGAGGACTGCAAGATTATTGAGCGCCGTCGGATCGCCGCGCTCCGCCGCCAACACTGTATTCCCGATGGCAAGGGACGGCAGGTCCGAAAAGGAATAGGTCGCGTCTTCGCCCGTCTCCTTGTCCTGCGTGCGGAAGAAATACCTTCGGAAATATGCGCCTTCGCGACGATTCGCATCAACGCAAAAATGGATGCCGTCCCCGATCCGCCACGCCGTTATCGTACGCTTCTTCTCCGGGGGAAGCTCTTCATCAAAGACATATTTCCCTTCGACAATCAAATAATCGGCCCAACCATCTTCGGGAACGCGGGCAAAGAGTTGCTTCACCTCGTCCGTTTTGCAGCGACAATAATTCCGGTCCAAGGCCTCGTACGCAAGGACTTCGCTCGCCAAATTGAGCGTTCGATACGTATCATTGACGCTCGCATTCTCAAAGCGACACGATCCGTCAGCCAACTCCCACAACGCCTTCTCCTTGAGCAGCTGGGCAAGATCCGTCTCGACCTTCCAGATGTCATTCGTGGACGGCGTCCATTTGCAGAACTTCATCCGCTTGAGGGTCTTCGGCGGAATAAGCCCTTCGCCCTTCAGCGCAAGCGCGGAATCTTCGCGCCTGAAGTCATTCGGGAACTGTCCGACGATGTCGTGTTTGTAGCTTGAATAGATCTCATAGCCAAGCCCGACTTGGTCGAGGAACGACAGGCGGAAGCCCGTTGACGAATCGGAGAAGTCCGCACGGCGGCAGAGTTCGGGGCGATACGCAAATGGCTTTGCTTCCTTCGGCGACGGATTGCCGAAGCTGTCGGCGTCATCCTTGTATGCGTACTGCCAGGCCAGTGTCGTTTCGGATAGATCGCCATTCTTACGGTCGTGGCGATGTCCAAGCCAGCCGAGCTCAGCATCCGCCGCCTCACCCGTCATGTTTGTGGGGCTCAGTTCCTGCAGCCATTTCGAGCGCATACTGCGATGCACGCCTTTCGGGCGCCCAAGCGCGTCTCGCGTGTCGATGACGAGACCGTCCCGCGTGAACTCGTTCGTCGACACGCGTCCCTGTCCGTCCGCACAAGTCCGCGTCCAGCCCGAGCGCCGCCCGTCATCCGTCCAGTGGAAGACATCCTTCCAATCTCCCTTCGGACAAAGATTCGGACAGTACTCCTCGATCTGCCGTTTCGTGTAGTCAATCGAAACGAGCTTGCCGTCCTTGCCGTATTCGCGCGTCTCGTTCGGCGAGAAATAGACACTCACGATTGCAGGGACGGATGCGACGCCGTTTGTGCCCACGAGGAAGCAACCGACATCCACGCGAGACGTCTTCTGCTTCGTACCGTCCGCCAGCGTCACGTCAAACACCGGATGATAGTCAACCTCCAGCTCAACTTCAGACATGTCTTCGGCCTTCGGCAATATCCTAACCTTCTCCTCATCACCCTGCAGCACCTTCCAGACGAACTTGCCTCGTTTTACGCGATACAGGGCTGCAGCGCAACGGAAGGTCCGCTCACCGCCGCAGTCAAAGAAGGCCGCGTGATACGCCGACATCGCATAACAAGAGCAGTCGGCGGCATAGGGCCAATCCCACAAGTCCGTCACCGGCAGCCCCGACAAAGCTCGCGTCTTCTCCTGCTTCAAGAGCGGCGGGATCGGCAGCGGCGCCTCCGCCGACATCCCGGCCGCCGCATCAACAACCTTCTTCGCGTCGATGTCCGCAAACCGCAAGACCGGACGCTGCGCCTTGCCGGACATGAAGTCCGCCTCCGTCTTCACGCACTTCTGCCCGTGCCGGATGAGATTCAGCGCCAGCAACGCCGCGCTCGAACGAAACTCCTTCGGTAACGCCCTCACGATGTCCCTGAAGAGCACAACGAACTTGTCCGCCTCCTCCGGTCCTCCCGCATATGCGATACAGCCCGGATACCATCCCATGAAGCGATCTATGCCATCCGTCCAATAGTCAGCCGCAGCGGCATAGACGCCAAGGACATTATGCTCAAACAGAAGTCGCCATTCACGACCAGCATTCGCCGAACTCAATCCGAATCCCGCCGGAATGCTCGTCGTGCCGTTCAGTCGATCGTCCCCATAAACCCAACTGCTCGCCACGACGGTCGGGCAATCACTCGGTCTGCTCAGCCGATGCGACCGGTCAAAGTCGAGAAAGTAGATGTCCGCGTAGGCAATGTCACGACGCTCTTCATGCGCTTCCTTCGGATAGACCACGTTGATCAGCCCCTCGCACGGAATGTCGGGATGATTCTCGTGATGGTTCACATAGACGACAGGGCACTCGTTGCTCGTCAGCAAATGCACTGAATACATGGCGTCATTCAATGCGTAATAGACATTCTCCTCCGACAGGCGCACGAATCCACCAGTTTCCTCGGCTAACTGCTGCGGTCCCTGCACGGATACCCGTCCGTCCGCATCCATCGCGGCGCAAAGCGCGGCAAATCGCACGTCATTCGTCAACGAAACGAGATCCGAATCCCGCTGGGCGTGTTCCGTTCCACCGGCTGTGCCATACCCCGCCGCGACCGCCTGTTCAAGTGCCTCGAACGCCGCATCCTTCGCCTCCTGCACGGCCAACGCACACGCAAAATTGTAATACCAGACAGCCGGTTCAATACGCAGGTCAATCGCTTCACGTGCGGCACGTTCGAACTTCGGATAACGCTCTTTCGGATTTTCATTGCACCAGTCCTGAAGCTGGTCGATCTCCAGAAACTTCTCTCCGTAATTCGGCATCTTCCACATCGAGACCCGGTTGTCCGCGCCGACCCACTTGTGGCGAATCGCCGCGAGGCGGTTGGTGGCGTCGGCGACTGCATAGACATCCACCGCCCGGTCCCGTTTCGCGCGGTCCATCAGCTGACCGACCGCCTTGACGACTTCCGGCCAGCTTGACGGACGCGCCTTGCCGTCCGCATCCGTCACGCATTCGCTGTAGCGCAACTTGAGGAACCGTCCCATAAACGAACAGACCAGCGCCCAACCGCGCATATCCTTTCTGGCCTTGCCGCCCTTATACGCAAATTCGGCCGTCCAGCAATCAGTCCCGCCGATTTTGCCGAGCAGCCCCTTCTCCAGCACCTCCACGCTTGTAAACTCCCTGTCCGGACGCACCCGCACGGCCTCCGCCACCGAAGTCATCTCCTTGCGGACATCATCGCCAACGCCATCCGCCGCAAGTTTCGCCCAATCGCGTTTGTAAAGGTAAAGCGTCAGCACCCGCTGCCCGTCAGTTCGGGCGACGAACTCCCGCGAGCCATAGCAGAAGGACGCATCATCCTTTCCGTACTCCGCCCGCGTCAGCATGCGCATCCCGGCGATTTCCTCCGGCAATGCCAGATTCGTGCCGATGTCATCCCACCGTTCGCACGGCTCCGTCTCCACGGCCGACGCAACCGCCGCCCAGCTTGCCAGCCCCACCGCAACTATCAGTTTCATCATTGATTTTTCCCTTTCTTTATATTCGGCTTCTTCAGTCCCACTCGATAATGTCCCGTAATCGGATAGGCCATCAGGGAATCCTCTTCCCGTACGCCGGCTCCGATGTTATGGATAACCAGCGGAGTGCCGTCCCTCGTCTTCTTATCGCTCACGACCATAATATGCGGCAATCGCCTCGCGACAAGGCAAGTCACGAAGTCCCCCGGATGATACTCGACTGCATTTGTCGATACGGGCAACGACCACCCGCGTCGCCTGAAATAGCATTGAAGGTTCGGCACCCGTCGATGATCGATGTTCGGATCGGTCTTCTTCAGCCCCCAGTTCTGCGGATAGGCCTTGAAGTTGGCCTTCATGTCCTCATGCACGAGCTTCTGCAGATCAATCTTCCGCGCATCGCGCAACCCCCGGATCACCACGTCTACGCACACGCCCTCCTCCCGTGGCACATCGCCATTCGGATAGGCGATCTTCCGGTAATCCGGCACATACCGCACCGTCACGCCGATCTGCTTCCGCGCCGCCAACACCAAATCCAGGTTATTCGTCCCCCCGAATGCGCCCAAGCATCCCAGAGCTACCGACATCACAAGCTGAACAATCATCCTCATTTGAACTTATCCCAATCTATTCCTATTAGTCATCCTTAACCGCCCGGCGCGAGTCAAAGAACGTGGATTTCGTATGCTTTCTGCCATCATGCTCCCATCCGTCGCCATCGGGCGCATGCGGGCTGCCGATGGGATGTTCTTCCGTTTCCATGGATCCCATGATGGTAAAGCCCTTGTCCTCGTTCGGCTTGAGCTTCTTGGCAAGCGCAAGTCGTCCGTCCCGTGTCAGCGCATGTGGCGTAGCCGGCAAAAACGATTCGTCCGCCTGCTCCTTATCACAATCCAGCAGAAGGAGCTTTACTTGGCTCTGATCGCCGCAGTAGCGTATTCGTACGAGCCGCGCCCCGAAGCGCTTCTTAGCCGTCTCCGTCAATGGACGGTATCTCATTGGTTTGCATCCGACGCCTTTTGACAACGACACCCCGACCTTCACCATGTTCTCAACCGCCCTCTGGCACGCCATCTGATTCGCATTACCTCCACCGGTAGAGACCTGAACCTTCACCTCGACAAGCAACCCCGTCAAGTCCTTCGTCACCCCGTTCTTGTCTGCGCCCCGATATTGAAACCGGCTTTTGACCTCGAAGTCTCCGACAGGGATGGCAAGAACGGCCCCGCCATGTTTCGAAGAACCAAACGACCAGGACGAAGACACAACATCACCATTGTCGTCAAAGGTCTTGTATGAAGACCAGAACGTGGCCTCGCCTCCTCGTGCGACACTACTCCACCCCGCCTTGACGTCCTTCGCCGGCAACAGCGCCGCCTCGACCGCCTTGACATCCTTGTATTTGACATCATCGGCAAGCGCCATCGACGCCGCCATCATCGCAACGACCATTAAGCCCAACTTCAGATTGCAGAATTCAAACCGTGAACCCGCAATGTCTCCAACAACAGCCCCGACCATGCCTTATCCTCTCTCGCGCT
>JAKSOY010000205.1 GCA_024405255.1 Kiritimatiellia bacterium | reverse complement strand
GGCTGAAGAAGCTCAACGAGATCGCCATCCAGCAGATGCGCATTCTCTGCGAAGTTGACGGCGGCCGCAATCTGCTGAAGTAGTCATTCCATCGCGCAACTCAATTTCTCAAGAAAGGACAACTCGAAATGAACGCAAAGGCACTCATAACCACGGTTCTCGCGGCGATGTTGGCGACGATGGCCGTGGCGGCTGACGTGACGGTGGCCGTGTCGAACGTCGTGTCAAGGCAACGCTATCCGTGGAACGGTTTGGTCGACATTGACTGTGAAATCTATTGTAGCGATCCGGCGACGAACATCAACCTCTACCTGAGCGCGAAGGACAACGCGGCGAACCGGTCGCTCTCCGTGCGGCGCGTACGGCTTGAGGGCGCGACGGCGTTTACCAACGCGCTCGAGGTTAAGGCCGGCAAGCATCGCATCGTCTGGGACGCGGGCACGGACGCGCCGAACGTCGTCTCGAGCGACGTCACGATAGACGTGCAGGCGCTGGTCGGGACGGGCAACTACCTCGTCATCGATCTCTCGGGCGGCCCGAACGCCGCAAGCTATCCGGTCAGCTACCTCGGTGCCGAACCGCAGGGCGGCTGGACCGACGAGTACAAGACCGACAAGCTCGTCCTTCGGATGATCCAGCCCGGTACGTTCACGATGGGCAGCCCGGCGGGCGAAGTCGGGCGGTTTTCGTATGATAACCAGCACACCGTGACGCTCACCAAGCCGTTCTACATGGGCGTCTTCGAGGTCACGCAACGCCAGTGGGAATTGGTGATGGGGACGAAGCCGAGTTACTTCTCGAATGCGACATACTATCAGACACGCCCTGTCGAGCAAGTGTCTTACAATCAGATTCGTGGTTCCTCGTTGGGCGCGAAGTGGCCGAGTTCCGGTGAAGTTGACGCGACGTCGTTCATTGGCAAGATTCGCGCCAAGACGGGACTGGACGAGTTCGACCTGCCGACCGAGGCGCAATGGGAGTATGCGTGTCGTGCGGGGACGACAACGGCGCTCAACAGCGGCAAGAATTTGACGAGTACATCGAGTGACGCAAATATGAATGAGGTCGGGCGGTATTGGTATAATTTTCCTTCTGGTGGCACTAGTTATTCGAGTTCAAGTACGACGAGTGCAGGAACGGCCGCCGTGGGTTCCTACAAGCCGAACGAGTGGGGACTTTACGACATGCACGGTAATGTGTGGGAGTGGTGCTTGGATTGGCACAACTATGCGAATTTGCCGGACGCGACCGATCCCGTAGGGGCGTCCTCGGGTTCGTCCCGGGTCTACCGCGGCGGGGGTTGGGGCCGCAGTGCGGAGTACTGTCGTTCGGCGTGCCGCAGCCGCGACTACTTCTCCGACTACCCGTCGGATTACTACCGCACTCTGGGCTTCCGCCTCTCCAGGACCCTGCCATGAACATAAATCATAAAAACAACAAAAACGCGCATCGGCAGGCGCGGTAGCGCCCTGACGATGCGCGCCGAAAAAAACGGAAACGATATGCAAGTACGTGTCGTCACGATGAAGTACAGCGAAGGCCAGCAGGGTTTTTCTGAAGAAGCCTTGCGGTCGACTACTTTCGGTCGCGATGTGCTTGCCTTCAGGCGGCGGTTGCGTGGGCGGTGGCGGCAATCGACGGCAGTCGGCTGCAATCGAATCGACAGCAATCGGCGGCAATCGACAGCAATCGAAAATTTGAAAGGAGCAACAAAATGGCAACTATACGGGTTCGTTCGATTACGGCAAGGGTGCTGGCGGTGCTCTTCGCTGGTTTTGCATTGACATTGTCGGCATTTGCTGAGAGCGCGGCGTTCGCCCGCGCGACGGGCGCGTCGATGCGGCTCGACACGCGACCGGGGGTGAGAATCGCCGCGAAGGGTGCGAGCGAGACGATCGCGTATTCGCCCCGGTGGGGGGCCGACGGTCACGCGGGACGCGTGACCCTACCGGGGTGTACGGTCACTGCGGATGGCGTGACGCTGAAGACCGCGAACGCGGAGGGCGAGGTCGAATGGGCACCGACATCGACGGGGGCGCATGTGCTCACGCATGCGGCTGGCGATGTCACCTACACGGCGCAGTTCACGGTGCTGGGCGACGACGTGCAGTTTCACGGAGGTGTCTTGCCGCCGATCGAGGAGGTGTATGAAATTGTGACGAATGACATGACATTTGTCGTGACGAATTACAATTACAATGTCGTCTGGCCGGCAGACAAGGTTCATCTTATTGATTCACCCTTAACGGTTCCCGGCTATATGACGCTCACCATCGAGCCGGGGGCGGTCGTCAAGTTTATGACGGGAACATCGCTCTCGGTCGAAAGCGGAGCGTACTGCACGGCCAATGGTGTCATCTTCACGCACGTCAACGACGATACGGTCGGCGGCGACACGCTGATGGACGGCGACGCGACGAAGCCCGTGATGGACGGCTACAAGCTTTCGGGCAACATCTACGAAGATGATGCGACAGAAGAGCGCTACACCGCGCCGCAGACGCTCACCTCGTCGGTCAGCGGTACGCTGCGACTGAAAGGCCACAAGGTCTATCTCGCGAACTCGTCGATTACGGTCAATTCGGGGGCGACGCTGACGCTTCTCCCCGGCGCGATCATCAAGTTTGCGAACGGCTGCTCGATGACGGTCAACGGTACGCTCGACGCGCAGGGCACCCGCGCCGCGCCGATTGTGTTCACGAGCGCCAAGGATGACGAGTGGGGCGGTGACACGAACGGGGACGGGGACAAGACGAGGCCGGAAGGTGGAAATTGGACGGGGCTTTATGTTTATGGTACGGTGAACCTTGACTATTGCATTGCCATGTATGCAGCACCGAGTAATGAGCGGGGCAATATTGAATGCAAGAGTGGTGGCCGCTTGACGATGGATGGTTGCACTGTCGCACATTCGCTTTATGATGGAGTTTGGAACTGGGGCGGTACGATCAAGATCACGAACAGCATATTCTTTGATTGCGGCAATGCCGTTTGCCCGTATCAAGGCAGTACGACGTGTGACAACTGTGTGATGTTCGAGTGTAATTACGGATATATGGATTGGTCGCATTGGGTTGGTGGCACGTTTAAAAATTGTATTTTCTACGGTATGGGGATGAATTGGAGCGACACCAGCGGCGCGACGGAATTCCAATCGCATTCCACAGTCATGAATTGTTGCTTCTACAATCCCGAGGGCTATTCTAAGCGGAGCTGCGCGAAGAATGGTGTTGACGGCAACATCTACGCCGACCCCAAATTTGTCGATCCCGACAACGGCGACTTCCGCATTGCGGCGGATTCGCCGTGTGTGGACGCGGGTGACGGGACGGTGGCGCCGGAGCTGGACTACTTGGGGCAGCCGCGCAAGGGCGCACCGGACATTGGGATTTACGAGGTGACGGAGGGACTTCTGTCGCCTATTGACTTGGTGCCGGAGCAAGTGACGATGGATCCGACCGCCGAACCTGGCGGGAAGCTGCATGCCACTTGGACGATTCGGAACATCGGCTCAAAGGAGACTTCAGGGAGCTGGCGGGATAAGCTGGTACTGACGGATGCGACGGGCGCGTACTCAATTGATCTTGGCACGGTGATCTCGTCCGGAACCCTTGCGGCGGGCGGTTCGGTTGCGTGCTCTGCGACGGTTGCCGTTCCCCCGACGGCGGAGGGCGAGTGGCATGTGGCCGTGCATGCGAACTGCGAACGGGACATCTTCGAGGGCGCGAATACGAAGAACAATGTCGCGGTTTCCGCCGGAGCCGTTGTTGTGGCGATGGCTGCGGCGGAACCGGGCGCGGGGATGTCCGGAACGGCAAGCGCGAAACAGCCGGGTGTTGGCAAGTTCGGATTCTCCGGCGAACCGATGATCGGACGGATTGACGCGCCCGAGGGAACGATTGTCTACTTCGGGAACGGATTCGTGCCGACGGCCGATTCCTTCACGGCGCGGACGGTGTGCGGTGCGGACGGCGGAATCATCGGAATCCCCGCAGGAACGACAACCGGGTATGTGACGGTGGTGAGTCCGAATGGCAAGGAGGTCGCGTATTCCCTGTCGTTCGAGTCGGGTGTGCTTGCTGTGAAAGGCGTCTCGCCGGCCCGTGTGCCGTCCTCCGGAACGACCGGGCTGATCGTCACGGGTGCGAACTTTGATGAGAATTGCTCGGTCGAACTGACGGTTGACGGCAATCCCGGAGCGGCATACGTTCCCGAGAAGGTGTCCCTCGTCTCGGCGACGCAGCTTTCGCTCGCGGTGGATTGCTCCAAGTTGCAGGCGGGCAAGAGCTATGCCGTGACTGTCACTTCGGCGGATGGCGCGAAGGCGACCTGCGCGGGGGCGTTCACTGTCGAGGCGATTCCGCCGAAAGCGGAGCTCAAGGCGAAGCTTGATGTGCCAAGCGCGGTGCGTCAGGGGCGGACCGTGACGTGCTGGATCGACTATGAGAACACGGGCAACGTCGATATGCCCGCGCCGGTTTTCGAGATCGTCTCCGAAGGCCAGATCTTCAAGGTGGATGGCAATGTCCATTCCAATTCTGTGAAGGTGATGGGCCTGTCGGCGGAAGCACCGCACGGCACGCTTCGTCCGGGCGAGCCCCAGCGCCTTGGCGTGCAGGTCACGTGCATGGCGGCGGATTTGAAGTGGCAGCTCAAGAGCTACCACGCGGCGCAGGAGGGAGCGAAGAAGACGAGATTTTCACTGGCGGAGTTCTACAATGCAAAGTGGATAGCTCGTGAACAGAGTTTGAACAGCGAGATGTATAGGCAACTTAAAGCGGAAACAGGTGGAACGTGGAGTGAACTTTACCAGAATATTGGCGAATGGCTTTCATCGGCACAATGGGCGAGTGAAGGAGGACGAGATTACAACCAGTGTCTGGGACAGTTCCTCCAAGATGCATATTATAAAGCGAAGGATTCTTGCGAGATGGCCGCGGCAAAGACGTCATCGCTGCCGCAGCCGAAGCTTCTCTCGACTCCAAGGGGGCGTGAACTCAGACTTGGAGACGTTTGGTGTTTCAATGCATCAGGGGATATGAAATTGTTGTGTCCAAATGGCGGGGATGATCAGCGCGAGGCGCTCGTGGCGGTCAAGGGGGCGGCGAGTTCTGACACCTCTTATTTTACAGTTGGAAACCCCACGATTGTCATTTGCCATGGGAACAAGAATTCTGTGGAGGAAGCGTGGATAAGAGAAATGGCTGTTGCCTTCAGGCGAAAACATGGCGTCAACTACAATGTCTGTGCGGTCAATTGGAAGAACGGCCTTTGGCCTTATGATGACGGGGACATAAAAGACACAGCGTCGGTGGCAGGGAAGTTGCTTTTTGATTACGGTGGATGCGGGGCCGGGAATTTGTATTTAATTGGTCACAGCCACGGTGCTCATGTTGCCGGAAGGATGGCAGCGCACTTTGGGAAGGTGAAACTGCTTGTTGGGCTTGATGTTTCGACGGAAGACGTAGGAATTCACGGATTCATCTTTCAAACTCATTTCTGGAAAAAAGCGTCGGCAGACTTAAAGGTCTTCTACAAGTCAAGTTGGAATGCGTCGTTGGGAACGGGTGGCAATGAGATGGATGCCGACTTTAATCTGTTGCTCTTTCGCAGCGGTGATTTCTACGAACGATCTTTTGCCATGGAGACTGCAGTCAAGGATGATCGGCACGGGTATTCGTGGAGTTGGTTTACCAAGAGCATTGACTCCGGTGCGGATCAATATAAGTTTGGCTATTCATGGATTGTTGATGGTCTTGCGGAGGCGAAGAGGTATTGGGTTGCTGAAACGGGACTCGCGTTGCCGGAACGCGACAGATATGCGGGAATTGTCAATGCTGATAAAACCGGAGATGTCGAATGCGATTACATGGGTGAATGCGGAGAATGGAAGTATCAGAAAGTGCTCGGCGGTCTCGGCAAGGTTGACGATTTCAATGAAAAGTTGATCGGAGCCATTGAATATGAGGCGGTTGATCTGAATGTCGGAAATGCCGATGTGAATGGTGATGTCCTGGTTACAGGAAATGAATCGCCAAACACAATAACGCTCAAGTTCCTTAATTTTGCTGACAATATGACACTTCCGTGGGATGATCTCTCTAACCTGTCATCCATTCGCCCCTGGATTGAACGGAATGCGAAATATCTGCCTTGGCGCAAGGTCAATATGGCCAACGGAATTTGGATCATTCGTCTGGATGGCTGGAGTGAAGGTGAGAATGTGATGTCGCAAGTTGCCTCTGGTGTCTTGACATCCTCGTTGGTGAAAAAGCTGATTTCTGCACCGCATATTAAGCCGCTCGAGATCTGGAATCACAGATCGCATTGCTATGGGTATGAATATTTCGCCAAGCCAAATGATAGCGATCCTGCGGTGATTGAAGATGATATTGTTGTCGATCCCGAACTTTTTGGATCGCACCGTTTGGGATGCGGCGAGGACAACATGCCGTTGGCGAACGGGGAGAAGTGTATCGTTCTTGGCGTGGTCGGGGCGGATGACGACATGTTGAAGGTGTACGACGGCGATTTGGCGCCTGACTTCAACAATTACATAGCTAAAGTCGTCACTATTTACGACGGCAAAGGCAATCTCCCGGTTATCACTGATGACAAGCCCATGTTGATGAAAGTTGCATCGTCGGCGAGTTCGGTTAAGGCCACTTCGGGAAGTGCGAAATCGCAACAGCTTTCACTGACTTCGCTTGACGTGGAGGCATGTGCAGATGGTGCGTGGAGCGCGGTGTTGAACGGTAGTCATTCGATTTTCGCAGTTGGTGCAGAGAGGTTGTATTTCTGGTTTGATGAAGAGTTTTCGCTTGCCGGAACTTCTTCGTATGCCGTGTTCGACGGCACCCTTCCGGAGAATGTTGATTATGTCGAAAAGACCGTTTATCTTTCAGTGATGGAGGATTCGGAGCGTTGGCAATGTGCGAAGTGTGTTCTGAAAATTCGGCGCGTGTCGGATGATCTCGGCGAAGACGAGGATGCCACCACATCCACTTCGCCGAAATCGTGCGATCCGAACGAGATGACGGGGCCGGAGGGCGTCGGAGCGGAACGCTTCGTCAAGCCGGGCGAGTGGATGACCTACACGATCTACTTCGAGAACAAGGCGGACGCGGAAGCCGCTGCCGCGCAGGTCACGGTCACGAACCCGCTTTCGGATTGCCTCGACTGGGATTCGTTCGAGATGATCGAGGTCGGGTTCGGCAACCAGGTCGACTCGGCGTTGGACGGGGCTTCGTCTGGTTCGCATGCGGTGACGATGGATGGTACCAATCTTCAGGTGAGGACTGAATTTGAAGTTCGCGATGGCGTGGCAGAGTGGTATTTGCGTATTGTCGATCCCAATGGCGATGAGGATGGATGGCCGCTTGACATGTATGCCGGTTTCCTGCCCCCGAACAACGAGACGCACTGCGGCGAAGGGCACATTACCTACCGCATCAGGGTGCGTGAGGACGCGCAGGCCGGCTCGCGGATTGGCAACTCCGCGACGATCGTCTTCGACTACAATCCCCCGATCGAGACCGATCCCGCGTGGTGGAATACCGTTGGTTCGGCCGGCGGCGAGGCGGCGTTCGACGCAGAGGAGATGACTGTCGACGAGGGCGGGACACTGAAGGTCGTCGTCAACGGCGGAAACGCTGACCTTGCGAGCAGCGTCCAGGTGCAGGTCGCGTACAACACCGCGGCCGCGGCGGACCTGGACCTCAAGGACGCGGCGGTGAACGGCGTGAAGCCGAAGAGTTTCAAGTTTCCGGTGACGCTCGAGTGGGCGAAGGGCGAGATCGGCGAGAAGACGGTCGAGATCCCGGTACTGGTGGACAAGGCGGTCGAGGCGGATGAGTTCTTGACGCTCCAGCTCCTGAATCCGATGAACATGGAAATCGGCGAAGCATCCGCTTGCACGGTGATGATCCACGATCCGCAGTTCGGTGCGCTGAAGTCGGCGGTCGAGTCCGGCACGGCGACGAAGGCGCAGTCGAACGACCTCCAGAAAATCGAGAAGGCGTTCG
>JAKSOY010000204.1 GCA_024405255.1 Kiritimatiellia bacterium | reverse complement strand
GCGACGTGCAGCGTCCGCCGCGTGACATGGTGGATCTCTGGGACGTCGCCAAGCGCCTTCACCACGAGCCGATTATGAAGGGCAGCAACTCGATCAAGGTCGTCCTTCCGGCCGTCCTGAACACCAGCAAGCTGCTGCGCGGTAAGTATTCGAGGCCGATTTACGGTAGCGAGATCCCGAGCAAGAACATTTCCCCGGAATCGCCAAAGGCGTGGATTGTCGAGGATGGCGGAGAGGTCCTCAATCCGTACAAGCTGCTAGACGGAATCGCTTCGTTCTTCCCCGAATCGTCGCAGGACGTCGTTCGCCGGGCCGAGGAGTCGACGGACGAAACTGTCGAGACGTCCTCCGATGTTGACGGACAGATCAACAATGGCGGCGCTGCGCTGTGGGCCTACGGGCTCCTTCAGTTCTGCCAGCAGGAACCGGCAAAGAGGGAGGCGCTTGTCAAGGCGCTCTTCCGCTACTGCGAGCTGGACACCCTGGCGATGGTGTTCATCTGGGAATATTTCAACGACATGATTAGACAATGAAAGGAGATCGAATGAAAGTTGAAAATGGTACCCTTGTCTGTAACGACGAGGTCGTTCCGGATTATCTGACCGATGCGGAAGACAAGGACGCCATAGTCCGTGTCGAGCTCGGGCCGGTCGTTCGGAAGATTGGCGTATCCGCATTTTCGAGTTGCCCGCACCTTGAGGAGATCGTTTTCTCGGAGGGGGTGGAGGAAATCGGTCGATGTGCCTTTGCGCATTGCAAAAGGCTGACTTCTGTGACCTTGCCGAAGAACCTTCGGGTTGTTGGGGGCGGTGCGTTCGTGGGTTGCGAATGTCTTGCAGACGTCGGCTTCGAGCCGGGAGGGCTGGTTTACATTGCATTGGATCGATTGTTGCCGTTCAGAAGGTGCGCCGGACGCATTCAGATTGAACGGAAGATTGCGCAGGAGAATGCACGGCGTGGGCGGATTGTGCTGAACAAGCTGTATGAAGCCCTGATGGGGGACGGCCATCCGTATGTCGCAGGATATGAGGAGGCTTGCGGGCGGTTTGAGCGAGTCGAATGGGTGACTGCTTCGGAAGAAGACCTCCGCGAACTGATCTATTCTGTCGATAACAAGGTTGCGCATCTGGGTGCATATGCGAATTGCTCGATGGCGGAATCCGAATGGAATGCGGTGGACAAGACGGATTGCCGCATGCTCTGCGCCCGCATTGCTTGTCGCCCAGGCGATGCGGATTTTATCGAGGAACAGCGGAAGGAGTTCAACTTGCTGTTCGGGGGAAACAAGAAGGCTCGTTTCAATCGCATGGTGGCTGCGCTCCTGCCGGATCGCGTTGTGCAAATTCCAAGCGAGGAGGCCCTCAATCTGCTTGCCGATTGGCTGAAGCGAAACGGACTTCTTGACATGGTTCCCGCATCGGGGGATTCATGGTATGTGACAAGTTCGGCCGTCCGGAATTGCATCTCTGCGATCCTCACTGAGAAAACGGTCTACGAATGCGGGGTGTTCTGCTGGTTCCTCGCAGAGGCACTTAGGGGGACGAACAAGGACCCAGAACGACAGGAACGCATCCGGGCGGTGCGCACGTTCTTGGAGTCGTGCGGCAGGCTTTTCATTTAAAAAAGCTGGCGGTCATTGACAGTTGAACAGCGGGCTTTCACCCGCTGTTTATTTTTTTATCGCGGTTGGCGAAATAAATCGGCCGCGACGCGGCTTGTGCATATGGAAAACATAAAGGAGAACGACATGGCAAATGTCCTGCAGTTGAGAATCGGCGGTAAGGGTTACGAGGCGTCACCCGTGAAGGTTGACCGTGACAAGTTGTATGGTTTCACCGAAGTCCGGGCGACGGATGTGTCGGGCGGCCCATGTCGTTCGGCGAGCCTTGATCCCGAGACGTCGGAAATCATTCCCGAAGGGGGTGTCAAGATCGGGATGGTTGATGCGGACGGCAATTGGGTTGAGCGGTCCGAACTTGTCGCGGTCGACGCGGAGGGCAACAGGCTGGAGATGCTGCCGTCGTCCTTTGGCTCTCCCATCGAACTTTCGAGGAAGGTCGGCGTCGACGAGTTCCTGGACCACGACTGGAAGTCGGTTTACTGGCTGGACAATCCAGAGCTTGCGCGGCAGTTGGGATCCGACATCTATGTCTTTCCGTTCAACTACCGGGCGGACGTCAATCCCAACGACGGGCTGCTGCTGGCCTCGGACGGGAAGGCGTTTCTCTTCGTTGGCGAGAAGACGGCGTTCGAGTACGTCGGCATTGAAACGGAAGCCGTGGCCGAGCCGGAAGAGGGCGGTACGGAGGAAGACCTCGATTTCAGCATGATGTAAGGAGAAGGCGAAATGAAGACGATTCATCTTTCAAACGAGAAGCGCCGCGATGCGGCTGTCGGAATGGCCTGGGGCGCGGCGAAGCCGTTCGCGCGGTATGTCCATCCGAAGGGGAAGGACTTCACGAGCGTAAAGCTCGTGCGGGCGACGGCGGCGACCGACCTTTCCGCAATCGAGAAGGCGAACGACGACGTCGCCCAGGCGCTGATTGACGGCGACCCCGAGATTGACGCGGAGAACTTCGGCCGCAGGCTTCCGCAGCTGAACCGGGTTTACGTCGACGCCAACGGGTCGGCTGCCTATGGCGTCACGCTCATGGAGCATGTCTTCTCGGCCGACGGGACGGAAAAGCAGGTGCGTCCGTTTGCGGAGAAGCAGGCGAACCTCAACCTTGCGCAATATCCGTTGCGCTGGACCGGAAAGACCTTCCCGAGGGCGGCGGCAATCCGCAAGTTCGTGTTCATGCGGGGGTATCAGATCTTCCACGTGAACGGCCTGACGTATGATTTCCTGTACGACATGGCTAAGAAGCTTGCCGACACCGATTCGGTCATGCTGGTCGGGGGCGGGGAGAAGGGCACGGATTCGCTTGTCATCACCGACAACGGTTCGTCCTATCGTGGGTTCCTGGAGGGGCGCGTGAAGGGCGAGAAGTACCAGCTCATCCTTCGCCTTACGAATTTCGAAATCAAGGAGGTTGCACATGCTTAAGGTTACCGAGGAGATGAAGAACGCCGCCAAGGACTACAAGCGGCGGGTGTCCGGGTCGTTTTGCCTGATCGAGCCGAAGAACATGCGGTTCCGTCTGATGGGGCGGAAGTTCTGCGCGACGCGGAAGATCGACGGCATCATGGCCTATGCGGTCGTGAAGAACGGCGAGACGGCTTTGGTCGGAAGCGCGGGGCGGGACCTGTCGGCGGTGCCTTGCGCGAAGAAGATCGGTGAGGCGCTTCTTGCCAAGGGGATCGGGGACGCCGTTGTCGTCGGCGAGCTGTACATGCCGAAGACGGGCGACCGTCCCCGGTGCTACGACGTCCTTTCGGCGCTGTCCGACGACAAGGCGATGACGGGGCTTCGGATTGCGCCGTTTGACCTCGTCGAGCTGGGCGGCAAGCCGCTCAAGTCCTCGCACTATTCCGAAGTGCATGCGAAGCTCTGCGAGGTCTTCACGGACGAGGCCGTGCGACCGGTCGAGATGGAGTGTGCCGATTCCGTGAGCGGTGTCGAGAAGGTCTGCTCGCGCTGGGTCGATGACGAGGGTGCCGAGGGACTCGTCGTTCATTCGGACTCGGACACCGTGTGGAAGGTCAAGCCGCGACACACGATTGACGCGGCGGTGGTCGGCTACACGACGGGCGACCAGGGGCTGCGAGACCTGCTGGTCGCCGTCCGCCAGGAGTGCGGCAAGTATCAGGTGTTCGGCGTCTGCGCCAACGGATTCGAGGACAGCCAGCGGGCCGAGTTCGTCGGCAAGCTCGAGGGACTGGCGGTTGATTCGCGCTTTGTTCACACGGATTCGCGGGGCATCGCGTTCCGCATGGTGCAGCCGGAACTCGTCGTCGAGATGTCGGCAGGCGAGTTCGTCTCGGAAGACATTGCGGGGAACGCCAAGTACAATCCGCTGATCGATTTCGACGGCAACAGCTGGCAGGTCTGCGGGATGACGCCGGGCGTCTCTTGCCGCAGCATGCTCTTCGTCCGCTTCCGCGACGACAAGACGGTCGAACCGAGTTCGGTTCGCGTGAGTCAGCTGACGGACCTTTGCCCGTTTTCGGTCGATGACGGTCGCCGAGCCGTGAAGCGCCCCAGCCGAATCCTTCGCCGGAGGGTCTTTCGGAAGGTGTCCGGGGCAAAGGTCATGGTGCAGAAGTTTGTGGCGTGGAAGACCAACAAGGAGACCGATCCACGGTACCCCGCTTATGTCTTCTACCATACGGACTACAGTTCGGGACGGAAGGAGGCGCTGAAGCGCGACTTGCGCGTGGCGTCTTCCGAAAAGCAGGTCATGAAGCATTTTGATGCCTTTTTGGCTGAGAACGTCAAGAAGGGTTGGTACGAGGTCTGATAGGGAAAGGAGAAAGGAAAATGTCGTATAGTGTTAACAAGGAAACGTCCTTCAAGGATCGTTTTGAACCGATGTCGATTACGCCGAAGGGTTTGGTCGACATGCTGGACTGTGACAATGACAGCATCAAGGGCGTCAAGGTCGGAGACCGGCTGTACAAGCTGACGGACAGGTTCTACAAGAGCCTGGCGGCGCGTCTGGGGGTGCCGTTCGGGGTGTTCGGGCTGTTTTCCCCTCATGAGGTCATGGATCGGGCGGCGGAGCGCCAGCCGTCGCTTGACTTGCGAATGACGGTCGACACCAAGGACGGGAAAGTCCTCGGACTGACGGAAAACAAGGGACTTCCCGTTCCGGTGAATTACATTGATCATGTCTTGAGGGAGGACAAGAGAACGCGGACGGTTGAGTATTCCAACGGCGAGATCGTGGCGAACCTGGCGTTGGACGAATGGTGGAGCGTTCCGAAGGACAGCGATTACCAGTTGCGCGTCCAATGCACGGTCCCGGTGGACGGTCTCTCTCAGCCCGACATGAAGCTTTCGATGCTGCGCCAGGTGTGTACGAACGGTGCGGTTGCCGAAGGAAAGCTCTTTACGACGAAGATGATCCTGAAGGACAACAGCGGCGCTCATTTCCAGCGGTTGCTGGAGTCGTTCAGCAATCCGGACGGAGTCGAGGCGCTGCAGGACCGGATTCAGGCGGCGGCGTCCACCAAGGCATCGGTCGGTGAGGTTCTGGCGCTTGAGGGCATGATCTCGCGGTCTGTTCCGGATCCGAAGAACCAGCTTCTTCTCCGCGAACGGCTCTATGAGATTGCCGACAACCCCTGTGTGCGTTACGGCGTGACGGACCTGACGACCATCGGGTTGAAGAAGCGGAGCCTGTTGCCGGTCGGCTGTTCGGTTGCGGACCTGCTGAACTTTGCTTCCGAACTGGGGACGCATCACAGGGAGATCGTCAAGGAACCGAGATACATCCAATCGTTTTTCGGAACGATCATGAGTCATGGATGCGACCTGGCAGACCTTTATCCGAATGCGCAGAAGACGGCGGCCTACTATCTGGAAAACATCGAGTTCGAGGGGGCGTTGCGATGAAATACGAGAAGCGGAAGTATCAGGAGGAGGCCGTCGGCAAATGCGTCGGTGCCTTTGTCGACAAGAAGTGCAAGTCGGTGATGCTCGTCTCGCCGGTGGGGTCGGGAAAGACCTACATGGCGCTTGAGACAATCCATCGCCTGCAGGAGAAGCTGGGCGGCAAGCTCCGGGTGAACTGGGTCGCCCCGCGCGTCATCCTCCTACAGCAGATGATGGAGGCGAACCGGGATCTCTATCAGGACAATATCCGCCCGGTATCCCTGTTTGACAGGAATCCGCCGTCTGCCGACCTGGTCGTCCTCGACGAGGCGCACCACGAGGCGACGCAGACGTGCGTCCTGCTCTACGAGAAGATGAAGAACAGTATGATCCTCGGGCTTTCGGCCACACCGCTGCGCACCGACCGGATGAAGCTGTCGTTTCAGGAGACGGTCAAGACATGCCGGATTGGGCGGTTGATCCGGGAGGGATACCTCAGCCCCTTCAATTCGTATCTGCTGCCGAAGTATACGGTCGAGTCCGTCGCGGAGTGCTACCTGTCGGATCCGGAAAGATGGGGCAAGAGCATTGCGTTTTTCTCGACGATTCTCGAGTGCAACAGGTTCAAGGAGCTGATGCGCCGGGGAGGCGTGGACTGCGAGGTGGTGACGGGCTCGTCCGACAAGGAACTGCAGCTGGCGCGGTTCGCCGACGGCCGTGCGCAGATTGTGGCGAACGTCGCCATGCTGACGGAGGGCTTCGACCAGCCGGACGTTCAGTCCGTGTTTGCGCGGGACGGGTCTCGGCTCCCGACGATCCAGATGTGCGGAAGGGGGCTTCGGCTCGCACCTGGCAAGGAGGCGTGTAACATCGTCCAGAGCTGCGAGACGGACTTTAAGTTCGAGCGGGTCACCCCGGCCAAGAACGCCTTCCGACTGCAGGACGGTCAGTGGCTGGCGCTCAAGGACGGAACCAAGGCCATTGCGAAGACCGTCGAGAAGACGCTCGCCCTGATTGCCGAGAAAGCCCGCAAGGAGAAGCAGGAACATCGTGCCGAGTTCGCCGAGGCGAGAAGGCATTCAAGGACATACTTCGAGGATGCCATGCTGCGCGTCGATGAGGACGAGAAGAAGTCGAAAAGCTATTACAGGAGAAACGCTTTGCTCTACCGTGAGCTGTACGATTTGTATCAGTTCGTGAACGTGACGTGCTGGGGCGGTCAGTTGCCTCACTGCGCATTGCATCTGAACAAGATATCACCGTCGACGTCCGAGAAGATGGATACCGTCGTGAGCTTCACGAAGATCGGGGATGACGTATATCCTGCCATCGTGCTGAACGTGCATAACCTGACCGACCTGACGCCGCGCCAGTTCGCCATCGCACTGCTCCACGCGATGATTCACGTGTGGCAGATGACTCAGGGGAGAGGACCGGGTCACGGCGAGGACTTCGCCTCAGAATTCGGGAAGATCGGCGTAGACGAGGAGTCGAACATGTATGCCCGCGATTCGATGGCCGAAGCGGTCTTCAAGGAGGTCGACCAGGCCCATGGGCGCATTGTCGAGCGGCTCAAGAAGGCCGGTGCCCACGCTTTCTGGCGGACGAAGAAGGGGGATGCTCGATATTTCGAGAAGCGTTTCAGGCGAATGGCGGCATAAGCCGTGGAGTAAGGAAAAACAAGGAGGTAGGAATGAATAACGAAAGAATAGAGGAAACCGGTTTCGAAGACCTGGTTGTCGGGAACTTCAATCGTGCGGCGGTTACGGCTGCTAAGGCGGTTTCGGCTTGCCCGGTGAGAATAAGAATGGATAAAGCGATTAGCTTCTATGTGTGAATGTGAAAACACAACACACTGGCATCCAACAAGTTGGAAAGATGTCTTGAACATGCCTGTTGCCAAGACAATTGAGCAACTTGATGATGAGAAGAAGCTAGTCATAGAGACGGCACTTCCATTGGAAGAATTCAAGAAGCGCTTAGATGGTCTACGGTTTCAACTGATTGAGAACTGGTGCTTGTGCAAGTTTTGTCAGCTCTATGATCCTGAAAACAACAACTTCTGGCATTGGTTGGGTGAGCTACACGCATGTCTCAAAAACTTACGTGACTTTGAGATCAAGGGAAAAATCAACAAGCGAAAAACGATTGTAAAAATGCTTGTTGATGACTATGATTACAACCAGTCTAGAAAAATCTTGGAGATCATACGTGACAAGTTCGATGCAGAGAACATGGTTGATGCATCTAAGAGAAAAAATGTTGCAGAGAGCTTTGTAAGTTCGCTTGATGAGTTGATAGGCATCTTGAGCGGCACAGAGACATCAATTGGATGTTATATCCAGACTACATTTGGTTTTCATAACAAGCGACATTTCTCGGCTCAAACAATGCGGCCTGGGAATTGATTCGACGGGCGAGACATGTGTAAGAAATCCGCTGCGACAAGTCTCTTATGTGTGGGCATGGTGCCCGTACATTCAAATGAAAGGAGTAAATTATGTATTGTGAGTGGTCTGGCCACTGCGTGAAGCTCTACGATGAGAATCGAACGCATCACCGCACCT
>JAKSOY010000203.1 GCA_024405255.1 Kiritimatiellia bacterium | reverse complement strand
ATCACGTTCGCAACGTGGGGGTCGAGAGTTCGAATCTCTTCTTCTCCACCATTCTGGTGAAATGAAAAAAGCGGCTTTTGCCATGTTCGATGGCATGCCGCGTTTTTTGTTTTCTGCGACTTCTTACTCGGTTACGACGTGGATCGTGACGGAGGCCGAGACGCCGTTGGCGGCAGAGCAGGAGATGCGGTGCGTGCCGATTTCGGGCGTCCAGACGAATTTCTGCGAACCGTTTGTTTCACCCGAAGGGCGGCCATCGACGAACCACCAGAGGCGGCCTGACGCAGGATTCCCCACAACGGAACAGACGATGCGTTGCGAGGTGAGTCCGGGTACAAGGCGGAAGGTGGTGTTGTCGTCGGGCTTTTGGATCGCGAGGCGGGCGGCCGCTTCGACCTTGCCGGTGAAGGCGCCGACGAATGCGTCGTGCCGTGTTTCCGCTGTTCCGTCGAGGCCCGTGCGATGGAGCGTGCACAGGACGTTCGAGGAGCGTCCGCGCAGGGCACGACCCTGTTTGCGCACGGGACATTCCGGCGCGGCGGGAAGTCCGCTTTCCGCGCAGATTTCGCGTGTGACAATCTCGGGCGAGGGAGGGAACCAGGGACCTTCGCGCGAGGGATAGAGCGCGCGGGCGAGTTCCCAGCAGGCGGGGGCGGCGGCGTGCGCACCGACCACCTGCGTGTCGCCGAAGTGGCCGCTCTTGTGTCCGCACCACACGCCTACGACGAATTCGGGGTTCCAGGCGATCGTCCAGGCGTCGCGGAAGGCGGCCGAGGTGCCGGTCTTCCAGGCGAAGCGGGCCGTCTGAACGGCGGCGATGTGCCCGAGCGCCGAGGCGCTGCGTTCCTCGCCGGAAAGGATGTCCGATACGAGCGCGCAGGCGCCAGACGAAAAGAGGCGCAGACGCGCGCCCTTGCGGGCGGCATCGACTTCCTGGACCAAAGCGCAAGGCGAACCGCCGGTGCCGCCGCGCGCGAGGCAGGCATAGGCGTTCACGAGTTCGAGGAGCGACACCTGCACGTTGCCGATGGCCATGCCGAGTCCGAACGTTTCATTCGGCGCGTTCATGTTGTTGCAGCCGAGTGCGCGCAAGGTGTTGCCGAAGGAGGGGAGGCCCACGCGCTCGAGCAGTTGCACGAAGGGCAGGTTGAGCGAAAGGACGAGCGCATCGGCGGCCGAAACGGTGCCGCGATGGCGCGTGTCGAAGTTCTGGGGATTGTAGCCGTGATAGGCGCGTGGTACATCCGAGAGCATTTCGTCCGGCGTGACGAGTCCCTGGTCGAGCGCGAGGGCGAGCAGAAAGGGCTTGAGCGTGGATCCGGCGGGACGCGGCGCGAGCGCGGTGTTGACTTGTCCTGCATCGGGGGAGAAATAGTCGTCCGAACAGGCCAGCGCGACCACGGCGCCCGTGTCGACGCGCAGCACGACAGCGGCGGCGGAGAGTCCGGTGGCGGCAGCGACGGCAACGGCCTGACGGGCTTGGGCCTGGATGTCCGCATTGAGCGTGGTGGTGAAGTCATGTACCGACGTGCGGCCGTTGGCGCGTGCGACATGGCGCAAGGCCCAGTCGCAGAAGAAGGGTTCCGCAAAGGGACGAGGCCCGCGGCGAAGGCGCGGGGTGACGGTACGTGCGCCCTCGTATTGATCGCGCGAGATCTGTCCGAGGGCGAGCAGCCGCGACAGGATGTAGTCGCGTCGCACAAGGGCGCGGTCGAGGTGGCGGTCGGGACGAAACCGCGACGGGCTTTGGACGAGTCCGGCGAGCAGGGCGGCTTCGCCGAGACCGAGATCCTTGGCCCGTTTGTCGAACCAGCCGTTGGCGGCGGCTTCGATGCCGATGAAATTCGAGCCAAACGGCGCCCGGTTGAGATACTGCGACAGGATCCAGCGCTTGTCGCGTACGCGTTCGATCTTCCAGGCGCGGAAGGCCTCCACATACTTCCAGGCGAGTGTGCGCGGATGCGGGGCGATGAGACGGGCGACCTGCATCGTGAGGGTCGAGGCGCCGGAGATGCGGCGGCGGGCGAAGACGTTCTGGGCGGCCGCGCGGAGGACGCTCAGCACATTCACGCCGTGATGCGAAAAGAAACGGTGGTCCTCGCCGGCGACGAGTGCTTTGACGATCCAGTCGTCGGGGTCCGCCACGTAGTCGGGACGGCAGTCGGTGTCGTCCGAACCGAGCGTGACGCGCAGGAGGCGTCCGGCATCGTCTCGCAGGAGCGTACCGCCCGGATAGCTGTCGGCGCATTCAAGATGCGGGTCGATGACGCACCAGGAGACGGCGAAGGCGAGAAGCGCCCCCGCCGTGAGGATTGCGCACCTGCGCGCGATCTTTCGACTGTTCATTCGCATGCACACATTATACCATTATTTAGGGGTGATTTTGGAAACGAATTATGATATAATACCCGAACTTTCCTTCAGAGGAGTATCGTTTCAATGGCTACACTTGATATGCTTTGTGCAATTTCGCCGCTCGACGGCCGCTACGGGTCCAAAACCGAGGACCTGCGGGGCGTCTTTTCCGAATATGGTCTCGTGAAGCGGCGGGTGGCGGTCGAGTGTGCGTGGCTGGCGGCGTTGGCGGCGAATCCCGAACTGCCCGAGTGCCCGGCGCTGACGGCGGCCGAGGCGGCGCAGCTGCAGGCGATTGCGGACGGGTTCTCCGTGGCCGATGCCCAGCGGGTGAAGGACATCGAGAAGACGACCAATCACGATGTGAAGGCCGTTGAGTATTTCATCAAGGAAAAGATCAAAGGCACGTCGCTTGAAGCGCGTGGCGAGTTCGTCCATTTCTCCTGCACAAGCGAAGACATCAACAACATGAGCCATGCGCTGATGTTGCGCGACGGTCTCAAGGTGCTGCGTGCGGCGCAGAACGAGATGACGGACAAGATCGCGGCGATGGCGCACGCGTTTGCGTCCGTGCCGATGCTCGCGCACACGCACGGCCAGCCGGCCTCCCCGACGACGCTCGGCAAGGAGCTGGCGGTGGTGGTGGCGCGTCTTCGTCGTCAGCAGGACGAAATCGACCGTATCGTACTGCCCGCGAAGATGAACGGTGCCGTCGGCAATTTCAATGCGCATCTCTCGGCCTATCCGAATGTGGACTGGGAAGCGCTCGCGCGTGGCGTGATCGAAGGTTTCGGCCTGCGCCAGAACCGCCTCACGATCCAGATCGAGCCGCATGACGGCATGGCGGAACTCTTCGACGCGATCCAGCGCTGGAATACGATTCTCATCGATTTCGACCGCGACGTGTGGACGTATGTGTCGATGGGCTATTTCAAGCAGCGCACGATCAAGGGCGAAATCGGATCGTCGACGATGCCGCACAAGGTCAATCCGATCGACTTCGAAAATTCGGAAGGCAATCTCGGACTCTCGAACGCGATGTTCGGGTTCCTCGCGCGCAAGCTGCCGATCTCGCGCATGCAGCGCGACCTGACGGACTCGACCGTGCTGCGCAACATGGGCGTCGGGTTCGGTTACGCGCTCGTGGCGGTGAAGTCGACGCTCAAGGGACTCGGCAAGCTCGAGTTGAACGAGGCGCGTCTTGCGGATGATTTGGACCACAACTGGGAAGTGTTGGCGGAGCCGATTCAAACCGTGATGCGCAAGGTCGGCATGGCCAATCCGTACGAGCGGCTGAAGGAACTCACGCGGGGCCGCCGCGTGACGGCCGAGATTATGAAGGAGTTCGTCGAGGGCCTTGAGCTTCCGGCGGAAGACAAGGCGCGTCTTCTCAAGATGACGCCGGCGACTTACGTGGGCATGGCAGAAAAACTCGCCACGCTCGTTTAAGAAACAACAAGGAAGGAAGAAACAAATGAAGTTCATGATGATCGCCGCTGCTGCGCTCTGCGTGGCGTTCGCGGGTTGCGACAAGCAGGAGAACAAGGCTGAAGCTCCGAAGGTTCCTGCCGCGGTGAAGCAGGAAGCTGCTAAGACGGTTGATGCTGCCAAGAAGACGGCTGAGGCCGCGAAGAAGACGGTTGAAACCGCTAAGCAGGAAGCTGCGAAGCCGGCGGCTCCGGCTGCTAAGTAAGTTACCGTACATCGGTAAGATATGCGGACGCGATCCCTTGTGGATCGCGTTCTTTTTTTCTGGATGCGGCTAGCGTAGGCGCAGGGAGAAATGCGGTACGGCCGAGGCGTTTGCGCTTCCCGGGGTGGGGGTGCGGAGCGGCAGCCAGTTGCGTGCGCCATCGGGAGTACGGCCTTCCGTACGGTTTTTCTTCAAGGCGCCGAACGAAATCTGGTCGATGACCGTTTCGCGGTCGAATGCGAGAAGGCGGACCTGGTCGCCTTTCTTGGAGAGGCCGAAGGGCATCTGCAAAACACCGTCTTCGGCGAGGCCGGGGGCGAAGACATCGCCAGTTCGTACGAGCAGAAACGCGTGTGGCGCAAGGGTGATGTCGTCCGTGATTTCCGTTAGATGCTTGTCGCTGTCGTCCGTCAGCCAGCAGCCCTTGAGCGAAACCGGGGTCGACCCGGCATTGTAGAGTTCGAACCAGTCTTCGCCATCCGATTCCGACATCACTTCGTTGATGCGGATTTCGGGCAGGGGCGCCTTTCGGAACCGGGCGATGGCCGTGGTCGCGGCGGAGACGGTCACGGTGACGTCGGGGGTCGTGACGGTGCGGCCATTGAGGGACCACCCCGTGAATTCCCAACCGGGCTTGGGCGCGGCCAGCAGCGTGACCGCGTAGTTCGCGAAGTAGGACCCGGTCCACGGCAGGGTGATCGTGGCATTCGGACCGGCCGAGGTGAGCGAATTGACACGGACGGTACCACCGCCCACCACGTCGACGGTGAGTGGCGAGGCGGAGCCGAGTGCAAAACGGTTGTTCATGTACTGCAGCAGATTGGGGATGCGCTTCGAGAAGAAGGCGCGGAAGATCTGCACCTCGTTCGTCCAGTTGGCGGCGGATTTCATCTGCGTCCAGCGGGCGATGTGACGGGGAATCTCGGGCGCGACCGTGGCGGCGGCCTGGTCGATGATCGCCTGGGACCGTTCCGGCAGAAGGGCGGTGTTGAGCAAGTCGGCCGTGCGGTTCACGAAGTTCGTGATGAACATCGGGCAGTCGTAGCAGGCCTTGAAGATCGGGTTCTTCTTCGCATAGCTCGAGGAGAGCGAATCGATGGTGAGGGAATTGCTGATGACGGGCAGCGACGAGCCGGAGTCCGTATCGTAGGCGACCCAGCGCCAGCGCCCGTCGCGTGCCGGCGGGGCGTCGTTCGTGTAGGCGACGCGCTCGCGCCAGATGCCTTGGTTGTTATGCGGCCAGTCGGTGACCGCGAGGAAGACGTGCAGGATGTAGTCGTCGATCAGACTGTCCACATCGACGCGCGTGCAGAAGTCGGCGTAGTTCGTCCTGTCGGCAAGGGGGTGGGTGTTGAGGAAGGAGAGCAGTTCGTTGTAGGCCACCTGGTCGCCCTCGGCGGTTTCGAGTCCGCCGCTGGCATTGTATTTGAGGAAGTCGATGTTTTCTGGATCGACGCCGTATTTGCGTTCGAAGAAATGCTTTGAATAGTGGTGGCGCAGGTTGAGGATACCCCAGTATTCGCCGTTGATATAGACGATGGTGGGCACGTAGCCCTGGGTGTCGCTGTGCAGAAACGGACGGAAGATCTGCTGCGCGACGGCATCGCGGAAACCCGTGTAGCACCAGTCGTTGCCGCTGTTGCGCAGCAGAAAGCGCTTGTACTTCGTGTAGGGATCGTCCGAGAAGAGCGGGTAGTTGATGTTCTTCTGTCCGTACTCGGCGCGCAGACAGCAACGCAGCGTCTTCTGCGCCCATGCGCGGGAGAAGCCGCCGTGCATCCGAATGCCGAGGTTGCAGGACGCGGCGGAGGCGTGGTTTGTCTCGAAAAGTTCGAAATGGGCGGGCCGCTCCCACCTGTCGCCGCTTTGGAAATAGTTCGCGTTCGGTTTGCCGACACTCGAGCCGAATCCGTTCGCCTTGTAGATGTTGCCGGGGACGAAGAGTCCCGTTGCGTCGCTGAAGAGATGGGTGTTGTCCGTAATGAACGAGGCGACGCGCAGCGTGTGGCTGTTGGGGACAGGCCCCACGAACCAGGTGCCGGCGAATTCGTTCGTACAGGACTGCTCGCCCTTGAAGGCGCGCGCCCGCAGCACATGTGCATTCGGCAAGTCGGTCTTCGGCGCCGCCCAGGCATAGGTCTTGTAGCTGTTGTTGGCGAGTTCGGGAGGGTTCGTGCGGTAGGCGCTGGAGGTGGAAAGGGGGTTCGGCTGGCTGCAGATGTCCGCGAGCGCGAGCGGTCCGCGGTAGACGAAACAGGTGTCGTTCGTTTCGGCGGTTGGGGTGGAACCGTCGAGCGTGTAGTGGATTTCGGCTGCGGGGTCGTCGTACTGCAAGGCCAGCGAGACCGTGTTCGTGTAGAACCCGGGCGGGACGGAGGCGGAGACTTGGTCGGGACCCTCGAAAGGCGGAAGGGGCGGCAGTATGGTGGCAAGTCCGGCCACACCATAGCCGACCGTCAACACGTGTGTGGCGATTTCGCTGGCGTTGCCGTTGAAGGTGCCGTCGTCCTTGACGAAGGGATAGCCAAGACTATTGCCGTTTGTGGTGACGTAACGTGCGGAGACGACCTGGGCCTGTACACCGCGTGCGGCGTTGCTGAGTTCGACGATGGGACACTTGATCCAGTTGTCGGAGAGGAACTGCATTTCCAAGGTGATCTTCGTGGCGCGTCCTGTGGCGGGATCGGTGAAGATGCGCTTGTTGGCACTCGGGACGATCTCGTATTTGTTGGGCGAGCAGGAGAGTCCGATGGCACGACAGGAGAAGTCGCGGTCCTTGAGATCCTCGACCGTCAGAACGGCCTGGTCGAGCGTGTTCGTGAAAGCGAGCGCGGGGGCGGCGGCGGGGACGATGGCGAGCGCACTGAAGGCGCAGACGCCGTAGCCGCCCGAACTATAGCCCGTGGCCGCCGAACCCTGTTGATGGTTGAACGTGTAGGACCCGTCGGCGGCAAGGTTGACGAAGTCGATGTCGACGGCGTCCTGTTTCCAGCGGCTGGCCGTGCTCTTGTAGTAGCGTGCGCCGACAGCCTGGGCCCAGACGCCGTCGGCCTCCTCGGTGAGTTTGAGAATGGCGCACTTGACATAGCAGTTGCTGGCATCGTCAGCCTTCTGGATCGGCACGAGCAGGAAATCAAGGGTGCCGGAGACAGTACGATGCGCCTTCACATGGTAGGCACGCGCCTCCTCCTTGGTACTGACCGAGGCGCCGCAGAAGACGCCGGCGAAGTCGCAGGTGGCGAGCTCTTCCAGCGTGGCACCGGGGAAGACGAGCTCCCGCACCGTTTTGACGAGCGTCATATTTCCCGGCGAAACGGTGTCGTAGACGCCAAAGAGGTAGCCCGGCTGGGCGTATTGCACCCGCGAAGTCGTTGCACCGCTCGCCGCGAATGCGTACACGCAGGCGAACAAGAGGGTATGAATGACAGGACGAATAAACATGATACTAGTATACCAAAAAACGGTGAGGGCGAGGAGGCCTCAGGCGGAAGTTTTGAATTTTGAAACTGTGAAGTTTCCAGATGTGGCGCGAGATCCCGGTGCAGAAAACGGATGCGTTCATCTGCGGGATGTGGTATACTGTCTCGCGGGAGACCATGACGTACGATTCCACAGGAAGGCGCATCCGCACCGAGAACCTCGCCGGCGAAACGACGGCCGAGGCGTGGGACTGTTGCCACAGGGTGTTGGAGACCCGTCCCGACGGCTCGACGACGACCTGGGACTATGACGACGACGGCCGTCTCACGTCGTCTTCGCGCCTCATCCCCCTCGACATGACGAACGTCGCCAGCGCCCGCACGGCCTACGCCTACGACGCCTACGGCAACCGCACCTCGCGCAAGGTGCGTACGTCGGCCTGTGAGACGGTGGAGGAGCGGCGCAGCTACGACAAGTACGGTCGCCTCGTCGAGATCTCGTCGTTCGGGACATCGGTGAAGTACTACTACGACATCAAGGGCAGGGTTTCGCGCCAGCTGGTCGACGGTTCGCCCATCGACTACGTCTACACGAAACACGGCC
>JAKSOY010000202.1 GCA_024405255.1 Kiritimatiellia bacterium | reverse complement strand
CACGGAGGGCGTCCGTTTCCCTTCCACTTCGCGTAGTCGAACTCGCGGGGGTTGACCACCGCCTCGCAGACGGCCATGAACAGCCTGTGCTTGTCGTCGAGTTCGCCGATGTTGTCGTCGATCCAGGGGAAGAGGCCCTGGTTGAGCTTGTCCCAGATGCCGCGGATGTTGTCGGTTCTTGAAATATTCATAAGTATATTGTATAGTATAATTAAAAAACAGTCAAGTAATATTTATGAAAATATCAATTACCCCCCCCGAAAAATTCGACATTCTGCTTGTGTTCAAGTCGGGGAAATGCGATAATAGTTGCGCATCGCTTCTCTTGGTGCGTGATGTGCTGGTGATGGGTTTCATGTCGGGCGGCATGGTCGCCAGCACCGCGTCAGAGGGGTTTTGCAATTACCTCGTTAGATAAATGCGATAATGTTTACGCTTTATTCCTCTTGGTGTGTGATGTGTTGGTGATAGGCTTCATGCTGGGCGGCATGGTCATCGGCACGGTATCAGAGGTTTTTGCAATTGCCTCTAACAAATTAAACGGAGACATAAGGTGAGAATAAAAGAATTTGGTCTAGTTATGGTTCCTTCGGCCGTTTTGCTCATTATTGTCGCAGTTGCAATTTGTGCGGGTCTTTGGCTACGGGAAATGGTTGGAGTTTTGAAATCTCCGCCGATGCCTGTTGAAATGACATATGTAGTGAAAGTCGAAAACCTGGCAGGACCACGTATCTACCCGGAAGTTACGATCTCTGAATCGACGAAGCGCGGAGATGCTGTGTTCAAAGCCTTTAAGGAAGCCGAGAGTTCGCTTCGAAATGAAATGAATTCGTGGATGACGATTTTAGGTTTCTTTGGCGTTTTGATTGGCATGTTGATTCCTCTAGCTGGTTACTTGTTGCAACAGCGATCATTAAGCGATGAGCGTAAGCGCATGGAGGAGACCATGGCGGAAAAGGTTGATACCGCAGTCAAAGGAGCACAAGAATCGGTAAATAAAGCTTTGAAAAAAGTTGAACAAGCTGAAAAGGATTTAGAAACTGTAAAACAAGGGTATCATGCTTTGCAAGAGAAGACGCAAACCGTTGAGGACCAGATCAAACAGATTGGGAAGATCACTGCTAACCTAACAAACGAGAATGGTGAGCGGCACGAAAGATCTACAAGTGATGCGGTTGAAAATTCTCCGAAGAAAGATGTAACTTCGGATATATCATTAGTGGAACAGTACCGCAAGGCCGCCGCCGCTGGGGATGCTCGAGCGCAGTGCAATCTTGGTATGATGTATGAATATGGCAGGGGAGTCAAGAAGGATGAGAAGCAGGCGGTGGAATGGTACCGCAAGGCCGCTGACGCTGGGGATGCTCGAGCGCAGTGCAATCTTGGCGTGATGTATGACCAGGGCAGGGGAGTCGAGAAGGATGAGAAGCAGGCGGTGGAATGGTTCCGCAAGGCCGCCGCCGCTGGGGATGCTCGAGCGCAGTGCTATCTTGGCTTGATGTATGAATATGGTAAGGGAGTCGAGATTGATCTTATGAAGGCGAAGGAATTGTATGATTTGGCATTGCGTTCTGGAATTGATTATATTGTGAAGGATGCACGGAATTGTTTAATCCGTGTACTTGGGAAGATGTCTAAGTAAGTGTACGGCAAATGTTTTTCCGGTAAATCGATGCTATAATGGGCGCATGGATGGGAAGAAAGTCAGAATGGCGAAGGTCGTTGTGTCCTGTTGGCGGTTTGCCTTATGGGTATGACCGGGTGTGCCTATTTGACGGTGCGGGATGGGGAGCTGTATGTGAGCACGTAGATGGCTCAAAGGGAAGGTGTTATCAAAAAAAGTGCTCTATGTAAAAAAGTGCAACTTTTATATTTACAAAGTAGGATTAATGCGATAATACGATATGCACCAGAATTTTTGCCATTTCTCGTTCAAGGTGTCGATCTTTTCGTTCAAGAGCCGCCAGTTAGGCTTTGGATGTATTTGCGGCCAAACAATGTGAAAAGTGGCCGTGATTACGGCCAAATGATTGACGGGCATAGGGTGCTTGTGATAGAATATGAGCCGCTATGGGTACCAATTTCATCATTAAATGGTCGGGAGATTGATTTCATTGTGCGCGATGAAGTGACGAAAGATGAGCGGCTCATACAGGTGTGTTCTGATCTCTCAGAAGGCGAGACTGAAAGGCGAGAGCTTTTGGCGATGCGTGAGGCAAAGGCGGAAACGGGAATCTCGGACTGCGTGATTGTCACTGATGGCGAGGAGCGTGAAACGGAAGACGGAATTAAGATCGTTCCTGCTTGGAAATGGCTGTTGAACGAAGGGACGCGGAACTGCTAACGGTTTCTGAATCGAATACGGATCAATGACGGGTGTCAGATTTTGGTTGAAGAATCGCCTAATCACTTGCGACCCCGCTAGGGGAGAAAGTGAAAGGTGATGAAGCGAACAACAAGAAACTCAGGATGGCCTTCGTGGCCGGTTTGGTTCTGACTGCAACTTGCTTTGCCGCTCCGCATGGGGGGCGGGGGGCTCCTGCCCGAGGCGGTGCCCGTGGGCCCGCTCCACGTCAGGTGCAGGCGCCGAAAGCGCCGAGGGGCATCGAACATAAGGTGAAACCCGCGCCTCGTGCGGTTCCGCGTCCGGCCCCGGTTCGTCCTCACATCGGACGCCCTGCACTGCCTCCGCCGCCGCGGCGAGTACGTCCTCGTCCGGTCGGCGCCCGGTTCTGGGCTCGTCCACCCCATCCGCCGCCGCTGATCGCTGCGTACCGCACGTGGACCTGGGTGGATGCCGCTTGGGAGATGTACATCAACGGCATCTTCTGCTACGGCGATGGTTACTACTACGACGGATTCAACTACTACTACAACGGGGCGTGCTACACGAGGCCGCCGACCCTTGTGACGGTCTGGCCGTGATGCCGTCGCCGGGTGTTTTAGAATCGTTCTGTGTGAAAATTGGCGCGAAGCAATTGACGCTTCGCGCCAATTTTTTTGTCGAGGTTCCATTTCGGTTTCGCTTGACCGGATTCTTTGGGGTGTGATAGAATGATAGTGTCCTGGGGCGAGGTGTTTCGGGATGAGAAAACATGCAGAGGATTCGAAAGGTTTCAAGATGATGAAATTGACTCGATTCATGGTTGGGTGCGTGGTGGCGGGATGTCTTGGGGCTCTCGCTGAGACGCCGGTTGCCTATGCGGTCTATACGGGCGCGGCAAACGGCGATACGGGTGCGGCCTCGAACTGGGCGTGCTACAATCTGGCGATGGAGGACGTGCCGGATGCCGTTCCGTCGGCCGAGGGGTCTCATCTCTTCATTACGGGTTCTACGGCGTTTCAGTGTCCGCCGGGGAGTACCGTGCGCTGGTCGCGCGTCGTCTTCTCGCCGACGGGCGGGTCGAAGGCCTTCTACGGAAACTATTTCCGCAATCGGGAATTCGCTCGCTATGCGGGGGATTCCAAGGCCGACGGCAAGATCGGCATGAACGACGACACGTGGAAGAATCTTCCTGTGTGCGACTATACGAGCCTCGGCGAGTATGCGTTTAACAATTGGGCTGCGGGGGTCAACAACGCGCAGGTGCGCATTGAAGGGCGCTTCTTCGTGCCGCCGTCCCAAGTCGGCACGTGGGCCATTCGCCAGAGGTTTGATGACTATTTCGTCTGCTACTTCGACGGTGTGCAAGCCGTCTTCAACAACACCTATACGGTGGATGCGAATAGCTCGTGGACGGCGACGGCGGGTTGGCACGACTTCGTGATCATCTGCGGCGACACCTTCGGCGGCGAGGGAGCGACCCTGTCCTACAACGGCATGAGTACGCCGATGCTGATTACGATCAACGGGGCGGGCGAAGTGCCGTTCGAAATGGGGGATGTGCAACTCGGCAACCAGAACAACAACGTCTACCTCGCGGCGGACTGCGATTGGCGGGGCCTCGGCGTGCTGCAGCTGCCGGCGGGTCTGCGGCTCGATTTGCAGGGGCACGTGCTGCGCATCGCGGGTGCGAAGGGGACGCTTGCCAATGGCGTGACGATTTGCGACAGCGTGGGTGGCGGCCAGTTGATCGTGGATGGTTCCACGGGCGGTACGCTCGACGCAAAGACGGTCGTCTTCGAAGGGAATGTCGTTTTCTCCGTTGTCAATGCCATGCCGGCGACGGCGACGTGGACGGGTGCGGGCGATCGGTCGAATGTGTCGGATTCCGCGAACTGGACCTGCAAGGATGTGGGCGGCCATGTCATTCAGGGTGGCGTGCCGGGAAGCGATACGGTCATTTCGGTGGGCGGTACGGGCGCCTTCAACCTGCCGCTCGGCTCGACGCTCACCTGCAAGGAGCTTCGGTTTACGGACGTGCGCCTCGCCGGAGCGTGCGACTGGCGTGGTACGCTCGCTTCCGCCCCGCAGCCGACGGGTCTCGTGGGACGGCCGCTCACCTTCCTCGATGCGCCGGCTGGCAGCTATGTGAACACCGACTACAAGCCCGATCAGGATACGCGCACGGTGATGGATGTGGATGTGGCCAGTGCACGTGAATACTGGTTCGGCTGTAGCCAGAATCCCACGAGTACGACCAAATGGTGGTATAAGACCACCTACATGTACGGCAACGATTCAACGACTGTCTATTGCGCCTATGAAAACCAGACGGCGCCGTTTACGCCCATCGTACCGGCGGGGCGCCACGTGGTGGAGAAGAACGGTGCGCTGAACTACATCGACGGCGTGTTGCGCTGCCAGTATGTGCGCTATAACTTCCGTGTGGACCGTCCCCTCTATCTCTTCGCGCATAACCATGGCGGTGTTGCAGCCCCTGGCGACGGACAGGGGACCATTCGCTGCTACTCCACGCAGATGTACCAGGGGGTGAATTGCGTGCGCGACTTCATCCCCGTCAAGACTGCGGACGGTGTTGCGCTCTGGGATCGCGCAAACCAGGTGCTCTACCCGAATGTGGGTACGGGCGCGTTCGGGGGCGGCGTGGAAATCCCCACGGGGACGCAGTCGTCCCTCGCGGTGCCGGCCGGCTTCACGACCGACCTGAACGGCTATTCGCTGAAGCTTGCGGCGGGCGATGCGGCCGGTACGAATCCGACGATCGTCAACCGCTCGGCGGCGGTGGCCGCGTTGACCTTGGATATGACGCCGACGGCGACGATGGCGACGTCGTTCTTTACCCTCGAAGGAGGAATTTCGGTGACGATCAATCTGAACGGGGCGCGTCCGGAGGCAGGTACGATGCTGCTGGGGCTCACGCGCGCCGTGCCGTCGGGCGTGACGTTCACGCTCGATGCGGCTACGGCCGCGCTCGGGGAGCGCCTCTTCGTGACGAGCGGTGCCGTCTACTACGGGGCGAATCCGAATGCCGTCGCACAGGCGACCTGGACGGGTAAGGGTGAAACGGGCGATGTAACGGACCCGGCCAACTGGTCCTGCGTGAACCTCAACGGCAATCCCGTGGTGAACGGCGTGCCGGATGAGTCGACCGACGTCTTCTTCAACGGCCGGTGCGGTCTCGTCGCGGCGGGTCCGATCACCTGGCAGTCGGTCACGATGGCGGCGGATGCGCGCGTGACGGTGGACTATACGGACGAATTCAAGGCGGACTGGAACGGTTCGGGCGCGCTCTTCACTCTCGCGACGGGTCTTCATCTGCCGACGGGGGCGACCAATGCGAACATCGCGGACTATCTGCGCTTCACGAACATGCGCTACACGCCGGTCCTTTCGGGCAACCTCCTGCAGGTCACGGCCACGCCCACGAGCACGCTCCTCTTCCATCATCGGTCCTACGGCGGCACGCGCTCGGGCATGGCGAACGACTTGTGGGTCGACATGCCGCTGGCGGACTATGTGACTGAGGTCCATGCTGAACGGAGTTTTGCGGGAGTCGCGGGCAACGGTACGGCCTGGCAGACGCAATACGTGCGCTGCAGCCAGTGCCGTTTCGACGGCTGGTTTTACGTGCGGCCCGAGCAGGCGGGCGAATGGAAGATCACCCAGGGTTATGACGACTACATGGCGCTTGCCATCGACAATACTTGGGTGGTGGTCAATTCGACCTTCCAGAAGGCCGTCACCTCGACGGTCACGGTCTCGGCCGGCTGGCATGCGTTCGCTCTGATCGCGGGCGACACCTACGGCGGCTATGGCGCAAACAACTTTTCACCGAACGGCTACCCGCTGTGCGTGGAAATCAACGGGAAGGCGTCGATCAAGTTCAGCGAGGAGAATTTCCTCTTCGAAGACCCGACGGCGCTCACGGCGGGTGATTTCACGGTGACGGTGCCGGGCGAAGTGAACGGCCTCACGTTTGAAGTGGCGAGCGCCTGCCGCCTCGTGCTGAATCCGCTGACGACCACGATCAAACTGCACACGGCGCCGTCCTTCAGCGCGGGCGCGAAAATCGCCCTCGCGCCGGAACTCGCGGGTGCCTCGGAAGGGCGCTATCGGTTGATGACGTGGGAGGAAGGCGAAGTGGGCGTCCCCGCGAATGCGGACCTCACCTCGCTCTTCGACGCGACAAGCGTTGCCTCTTCCGATTTCGTGTTGACGACGCGCACGGTCGGCACCTCCGGCGGAGAGCTGCTCCTCACCTTCCACCCCGAGACCTTCGTGGAGAAGGCGACCTGGACCGGATTGGCCGGTACGCGCGACATCACGACGCCGGGCAACTGGCTCTGCGAGAACGTACTGGGTGCGACGGTGCCAAATGGCCTCCCGCACGCGGGGTCGCGCGTGAAGGTGGCGAACGGTGCGACGCTCACGATTCCGCCGGATGCGAATCCCGCGTGGGAGTACTTCGAGCTTTCGCCGTCGTTCGCCCTTACGGACGATCTTGACTGGCGAGGACTCGCCAATGTGAAGGTCATGGTGAATACGCTCATCGATCTGCGCGGACACACCCTCTCGCTCGGCGGCCTTGTGGCGGAAAACAAGATCACGATCACCGATACGTCCGTGGGAACGCCGGGAACGCTCGACCTCGATATTCCGGCGGATGTGACGTTCACCAACACGAAGGCGTTTGCGCTCAAGGAAAATGCGCGGCTCGTGAAGAACGGCGAGGGTATCTATTGTCCGGCGTTGGGCGAACAGACCTACACCGGCGGCACGGTGATTCGCGCCGGCGTGCTCAATACGCCCGTTTCGGGATCCTCTTCGGCAACGTATTCGCCGTGGCAGATGTCCCTCTTGGGTCCGCATGGTGCATCCATCCGCGTGGAAGGTGGCCTCCTCGACATCAAGGGCAACTACGACTACCGCGGCTTCCCGCTGACGTTCGCAGGCGGCGCGCTCGCGAATACCGGCTGCGACATGACCCAGACGACATGGGGTGGACTCGACATCTATCGCCTCGAATCCGATACGACGTTCACAATGGCCTACTCGACGCTCTTCAATGCCAATCCGGACACGCCGAACTTCGACCTGCAAGGCCATACGTTTACCGTCAATCTCGAGACCGGCAAATACCTGTACATGGGGGGTGTGACGATTGCGAACGGCGGCGCGGTGAAGATGAACGGCGACGGCCAGTTGTGGCTGGTCGGCGAGGTGACGGCTCCGACGGTCGACTTCGACCTCAACTGCCGCCTGGAGATCAAGAACACGCTCACGGTTCACGACCTGACGCTGCGGCATGACGCCGCGTGGGGATGGAGCACGCCGAGTGCCCTGACGAAGGTGCGGGGCCGGTTCACGCCGCTCACGGGCTACATCCCGTCGATCGAGCTCCAGAACAATTCGACGCTCGACCTCAGAACCTGGACGACGCCGTTCTCCACGAAGAGCCTCGAAGTGTGGACCAGCGACAATAAGACGCCGTTCTATATGACCTTCGCGGAAGGCGCCGAGGTGACGCTCGACGTGAGCGGCCGCGTCTTCTCCCAGCACGAGACGCAGCCGGTCGTCACCTGGGAGGCGAAGCCCGAGAACGGTGCCACCATCGTTCTGGACCGCATGTCGGCCAAGGCCAACCGCCTGTGGGTAGACGACACCGGCATCTGGGTGCAGCGTCGTGAAGGCACTGTGATCTACTTGCGCTAGTCATTTGGAGGAGGAATTGCGAGTATGAGGAGTCGGCGGGTTGTTTTCGCGGCCGTAC
>JAKSOY010000201.1 GCA_024405255.1 Kiritimatiellia bacterium | reverse complement strand
GTTTACACTCAGGGTTCACGGCGGAATTTTAGAATTTAGAAAACACAATGTCAAGGAAAAAATTAAAAAAATTCAGAGGGGTATGGACACCCCTTCATTTCAGTGCGATTTGTCTCATGAAATAGATAGGCGAGGCGAAATAACGGGGTATTCCCGATCTTGCGAAAATTTTTTTCAAGCATTCACATGGAAATTAAAGGGGAAGACGATTTTGTTCGGTGAGTGTTTCTTGCGCAGTCGGAAAACGATTTGATTTTGCAATATGTATGCGGCCTGTTTTCATATACATTTTACCCAGCATTGCGGCGCGTTCGGAGAACGCGCCCGGTTTTCGAATGTTCGAATGTAGGAATGTCGAATGGTGGAATGGTCGAATGTTCGAATGTTGGAATGGGCGAATGTTGGAATGGGCGAATGTTCGAATGACTTCTGGATCGGTGCGTTGTCGTTATAAGTCACATCGACCTCTTATTGCTTGTTGCGACAGTGATTTGTTCATGCCTCGACTACCGACCGATCACCCTCCCGCGTCGCCGATTTTTCAACCGTATGCTTGCGCGCACGCGCGACTTATGGTATCCTTTTGGTATGAAAAATTTTTCTCTTCCTAAGTTCATTTGTCTGGCGGGGGCTCTGTCCACTGCGATGACAGTTTGCGCAGCCACGCTTGACGGCATTGCCGCCAAGGTGAACGATGATGTGATCACCATCGATGAAGTCGCCGCCGAGATGCGCCGTACGGGCGCCTTGTCGGCCGAGATGGACTTCAATGCGGCCTATTCGAATGCCGTGAACACCGTGATCGACCGCCGCCTCATCCTGCGTGCCGCCGCCGAGCGCAAGCTCCAGATGCAGGAGTGGATCATCGACAACCGCGTGCGTGAAATCGTCAAGGACAATTTCAACGGCGACATGAATAAGCTGCAGGCGTCGCTCGCCCAGTCGCGCATCGCCCTCACCGATTGGCGCAACCAGATCCGCGACGAAATGATCGTGCAGGCCATGCGCTATCAGCTGGTCGAGAAAATCGCCGATGCGGCCCCGGGGGATATGCAGCGCGAATACAAGAACCATCCCGAACGCTACCGCGCCGAAGCCCTGACGACGGTCAGCGTCATTCTGCTGCGTCCGCCGGCGGACGACAAGCAGCGGACGACCGAATCGCGTGCGCGCGAAATCCTGGACCGTCTGGCCAAGGGCGAAGAATTCGCCTCGCTCGCCCAGACGTTCTCGTCCGATTCCCACGCGAAGAACGGCGGCCTCTGGGAGAACATCAAACCTGACGAGGCGTTCCGCCCCGAAATCGCCGACGGCATCAAGAAGCTGAAAGTCGGACAGATCTCTCCGCTCATCAACCTCGACGGCTGGGGCTTCATCGTCCGCAAGATCAAAGAGACGAAAGACGGCACGCGTTCATTCGCAGAAGCCTACGACGACATCGCCAAGAATGTGAAGAAGGACATGGCGGAAGCCAAATACAAGGAATGGATCCAGCGCCTCCGCGCCGACGCCTTCATCAAGACCTACCCGCCGCCGACGGACAAGTAAATGAATCTGACGAGTCCGAGTCAAGTCAAGGAATGGTGCCTTTCCAACGGATTCCATCCGAACAAGGTGCTGGGACAGAATTTTCTCATCGACCGCAACGCCCTTGACGCCATCGTCGATGCCGCCGGTTTGCCGACCGACGCCGAAACGCCCACACGCGTTCTTGAAATCGGCCCCGGTCTCGGCGTGCTGACGGAAGGTCTGCTTTCTCGTGGCGCCCAGGTGACCGCGATTGAAAAGGACCCCGTCTTGGCCGACCGCCTCGCCGAGTCGCTCGGCTCGCCGGCCGCCTTGACGGTGCAGAAAGGCGACGCGCTCGACTTCATTGCCGAGGGCGCCTGCGACGATTATCCCTTCCTCGTCTCCAACCTGCCGTATCAAGCCGGTACGCGCATTCTGCTGGAACTCGTCCAGCGGCAATCGCCGGCCGTGATGGTCGTGCTGGTGCAGACCGAAGTCGCCGATCGCCTCGCCGCGGGTCCCGGTTCGAAGACGCGCGGTCTCGCCGGCGTCTGGGCACAGCTGGACTACGACGTCAAGTCCGTTCGCAAAGTCGCCGCCAGCTGCTTCTGGCCGCGTCCTGAAATCGGCTCGACCGTCGTCAAGCTCGTACGGCATCATCGCAACGACGCACTCACGCCCGTTGAACGCGAAACCTTCCGCAAACTGACGAAGCTCGCCTTCGAACACCGTCGCAAACAGCTCGGTGCGACATTCAAGAACAGCGACCTCCCGGCGGACGCGCTCGCGCTTCCCGTCCTGCGCATCGGCCACAAGGAGACGATTCCCCTCGCAACCGCGCGCGCGGAAGAGCTGTCCAATGCGGACTGGCTCGCATTCGTCCGGCTTGTCTGCCAAGCCTAGTTCCGGCGTTAGGCAGCCGGCGGACGAAAACCGAACACCGTGGCGCCCGAACCGGACATCATCACGCCTTCGCATCCCTGATCGACCAGACGCTGAAGCGCCGCCGAAATCTTCGGATGCAGACGGCAGGCCGCCGGCTGCAGGTCGTTCGCCCCCTTCCCGCGGTCGTCCTCGCGAAATTCGCGAAAGACGGCCGGCGTCGAAACGAACACGGGGGGCGTGTAGATGACCAGACGCGACACATCCGGCAACGGAAAATCCTTCAGCGGCGATTCCGCCAGCGGCGTGACGCGTTCGCCCCGTCCTTCCATCAGCACGGGGCCTCCCCATGTCAGCGCCGGAACATCGCTGCCGACTTCCGCCGCCAGTTCGCAGAGGCGCGTCTTCGGGAGATGCAGTTCCCACAAGTCATTCAGCGCATTCAGCACCGCCGCCGCATCGGAGGATCCGCCCCCCATGCCCGCACCGGCCGGAATACGCTTCGTGATCGTGATCTGCACGCCCTTGGAACACCCCGTCGCCTGCTGCAGCACGCGCGCGGCCTTCCACGCGAGATTCTTCTCGGGAGGAAGCGCCGCCAAGGCGGACAATGTCGCGGGGGACAGTCCCTCGGGGGCAAACGCCACCGCCAGATCGTCCGCCGGCGTCAATTCAATGTCGTCGCACAGCGGGATTGGCAACACGACACTCCGCAGGTCGTGGTAGCCGTCCGGCCTCACGCCGAGGACTTCGAGCGTGAGGTTGACTTTCGCGTGGGCTTCGACTTTCACAGGATCTCGCAGGTCGGAAGTTCGCCCACAAGCGGACGCGCATAGTCGAGGAACGCCTTGGTCACATCGTGTCCGTTGGCCGCGATATAGGCATCCGGCAGGCTGCGCGTGTACTTGGCCGCATTCGCAACCGGCTGCGGCTCGAACGTCACGGCGTACTTCTTGCCCGGCTTGCGCACGATCGCGATCGTGCCCTTCGTGAGCTTGCCCGCCAGCGCCGCCTTGACGGCTGCCGCACCGGCCGCACGCGCTTCCTTCTGGTCGACCTTCGAAGCGATTCCGGGGAACGAACGCTGCAGATAGCCGAAGGTATCGGCGCGTACGCGCTTGATACCGGCCTTCTCTTTCGCGAGGCGCGACAGGAAATCACCCAGCGCACCCGTGCCGGACAGCTGCACGTTGCCATGCGAATCCTTTTCGCCACCCGTGAACTTCTTCGCGAACAATTCGCCCTGCGCATCGCGGATGCCTTCGGAAACGGCGATCACGCAACGTCCGTACTTCTTCATCACCGCCTGCACGTCCGCCACAAATCCCTCTTCCGAGAACGGACGCTCCGGGAAGTAGAGCAGATGCGGACCATCGTCCTTGTGGGCGCGCGCGAGCGCCGCACCCGCCGTCAGGAAGCCCGCGTCGCGGCCCATGATGACGTCGATCTTCACACCGCCCAACGCGCGGTTGTCAAGGTCGTCGCCCTTCAACGCGCTCGCCACAAAACGCACGGCGCTCGCGAAGCCCGGCGTGTGATCGCAACTGCGCAGATCGTTGTCGATCGTCTTCGGGATGTGATAGCACACGAGCGGATAACCGTCCTTCTCGGCCTCCTCCGCGACAATGCGCGCCGCATCGGCCGAGTCGTTGCCGCCGATGTAGAAGAAGTAGCCGACTTTGAGACGCTTGAATTCCTCGAAAATCTTACGGCAGTCGTCCGCCGTCGGCTTGAGACGGCAAGACCCCAACGCCGAACTCGGCGTGTCGGCAATCGCAAGCAGCTTCTTCTCGTCCACCTTGCGCAGGTCGATGTAGTCGCGCCCCAAGATGCCGGCGATGCCATGCCGCGCGCCGAGGATCTTGCCGATGCGCGTACCCGTGCTCTTCGCGCGCGCCGCCAACACAGCGCCCACAAGCGACTGGTTGATGACCATTGACGGACCGCCCGACTGGGCGATGACCATATTCGTAAATGCTGTCTTCTGCTTCATTTTTATCCCTTTCTTCCTCCGCCGAACGCCAGGCTCGTCCTGAACACTCCTCCGACGAAAAACGGTCTCTCTATTATCTCATAAATCCGTCCATCTGAAAATGAGAAAGTGTGCTATAATGGGAGGCATGGAAGCATTAGATTCGATTCAGAAACCGGCAGACCTCTTGGGACGCCTTCGCCGACGGGCGGACATTCTCCGCGCCATTCGCACCTTCTTCGACACGCGCGACTTCATCGAAGTCACCACCCCCGTTCGCATTCCCGCCCCCGCGCCGGAGCCGCACATCGACTGCCCTCCCTGCGGAACCGATTTCCTCCGCGCCTCCCCCGAGCTGCAGATGAAAAAGCTCCTCGCCGCCGGCTGCAACCGCATCTACCAGATCGGCCCCTGCTTCCGGGAAGGCGAATGCGGCTCCCGCCACAATCCCGAATTCACGATGATCGAATGGTACCGAACCAACGCCACCTACCTCGACATCCTCAAAGACACCCAAGACCTTCTCACCGCCCTCATCCAGGGGACTGTCCCCACGAAAATCGTCACAATTAAAGAAATGTACGAAAAGTTAGCCGGATGGAACCCTTTTGAAAATTGGGATCAGGACCGGTTCGACTATGATATGGCGACGAAGATCGAACCGAATCTGCCACAGGGGTTCGTCTTCCTGATGGACTACCCGCCGGCGGCCGCTTCGCTGTCACGGCTCAGGGGTCCGGTGGCGGAACGGTGGGAGCTCTACTACAACGGACTTGAACTCGGCAACTGCTTCACGGAACTCTGCGATGGCCCCGAACAGCGAACCCGCTTCGCCACCGCCAAGGCGGAACGCCGCACACTCGGCGAAAGCGACTATCCGCTCGACGACGAGTTTCTCGAACTGCTTCCGCTGATCAAGTCCGCCGCCGGTGTCGCCATCGGCATCGACCGGCTCGTAATGCTCCTCTGCGGTGCCACCGACATCCACGAAGTCATGGTCGGCGCGTAGATATCGCACCATTCTTCATTCGCAAGGTCGTACCGCACTGTCAGCATGCCAAAGCCAACGACTGTGATTGTAAACTTGGACATTTCATTTCATCCGAGGCAGATTTAGAAGCGCACGAGAGAGATCTTCACGGAATTCAACCACGAGACCTCTTTCCCCTGTGAAATACAACTTCCTCCCTTTGTCGATCATGAGCGGGTTGCCTCCAGGCGTCCAGGCACGAAGGATTTTCCCCTCCTCGTCATACTCAAAGGCTAGATCACACAACATCCGCCCCGCCACTCCACTTTCATTCGCACGATCTATGCGTTCGCACCAAATCAAATGCCCAAGATGGTCAAACCGATAACGTCGAGCACGGCGACACTTGTCATTTTGTGTCAAGAAACTAATTCCCGACACCAGACAACTCGAATTGGTCACGACAACCTGAATCGTCAAACACCCTTCTAAATCCGAAACAATCCGTCGCAATTCCACATCGGCCACCATCTGAATGTTCGTTATTCCAGTAGCACTGGGACAAATCGAATGTAATACTTTGTTCGACGCAGAAAAATATTCGAACAAACCCGCTGACAACTGTTTTTCAGAATCCGATGTCCCCCTAACTTTCCGGGACCTGAAACGGTAACCCAACCCTGATACCCATAGCTCATAATCCTCTCGACTAGACCAAACAGTCCTGAATGGCAAACAAAAATCCATAGAGGCATCTTCCTCGGGGAAATAGACTTTCCGAGACGCCGTTCCTATTAAAGCCTCAATTCCCTCCGTCTTAATCCAAACGTAATGAACATCATCACGCATTGACTCGGGGAACTTTATTCCATTAAGTTCAGGAGTTCCTTTCGCCAACATGCAGATACTCGAAGATGGCATTTTCGAACGCCAAAAAACTAACTTTTCTCCTAGTCGCAAAGAAAATGATCGGTCTTGATCCGTCAATGCATACGACGTACTCAAGTCTGTCTTCATATAAAAACCAATTGGTTCTAATCCATTCAGTCTTCCATGAAGAGAACCGTCAGTCGTGACGGTAAACTCATCGAATGACATCGAAAGCAATTCCCAAAAACGGAACCCGTTCTTCTCACCTGCAGGAAACACTTTAAGTACGAGCATGACAACCAAAAACAAAATCCAATGTTTCATCGTTTTAAACCTCCTTTTGAATCATCATTCATCGGCCCCCGACGGACCTTACTTTGACAACCTGGATTGCACCAGTCACGTTCGAGATGATAGGCAGACTCTGACACCTCTTCCTCCGCAAGGCGAGCCCGTATTTCATCATCACCACTAGACACGTAACCAGACGAAAACCGAGAAATCCTATAAGTATCAGAATCTTTTTCGTTTGACAGAATTCCCCACCTCGCTGAAATCTCATCATCGTTCCACACTCCGTCCTGATCTCCATCAAAGACATTCTCTTCATCATCGAAACTAATACTAACGTCCCCCGCAAAGGGTGGAAGGGACAATTCATTCTCCTCGTGGCTTAAAAAAATTTCCTTGTGGCGTATTTCATGCTTTATGGCCAACGCGACAGCTCTTATTCCTGCACCAGAAGCACCGACACTAAAATCCCCTGATTTATATATCCAATTGGTTACAAGACATGGATCGTCATCAGGAGTCAGAGGCGCTATCACTTCAATTTTCCTTTCACAGTTGAGTGCGGGAAACGTATCATTCTTCAAGACAGCACCCGCACTCAGGCTCACGACCTTGGTATGTCTATCAAAGGATCCACTAATATTTGACCCTTGATTCAGAAAGACTATATCGTTAGGGATGCAAACACTTCCTTCTCTCCAGTAATAGAACCAGTTCGGACAACCAGAACAAGTCGAACAAGCCGGATGGTGAGTTCCATCAGACGGGAAGAACACCTCAAAGTCTCCGGCAACTGTCAAGCCGAACACATGGAACGTCACCGTCTTGCGACCGAACTCCGAATTGGAAAGCGGATAGCCAACATAGCGTGCCGTCGTCTGGGCAAGCGCCCCCGATCCGGCAGACTGCGGAGCAGGATGACCAAGATTACCGTCGTTGTCCTCCCAAGACAGGTCGGCACCCCTTATCAACGGCAAGGTGAACACGCATTGCCCCAGCCCCGCGAGCTGGGTGACGTCGGGCTCAATCCTCACCTTCAACCCAATCGTAAGAGTTTGCGTTGCATCGTCGAACGTGAACTCATTCTGCCCGTCGCCCGTATCAGTCTCCTCCGCACGCACGGCGGGATTGCCTGATGGCGTAACAAATGTCACACTGCAGCTTGTCAGGCACGCCGAAGCATTGATCGGAGTAGTCTCCCCTTCTTCGACTAACCGACCAGACACGACAATGTCGTTTACAGCCGCGCTCGCCTCAACGCCCTCGCAGACACTGGTGGCAAAGAACGCCTGACCGGCTTCTAGACGCAGCGTCGACGGGAGTTCGAAGCCGTTCGCACCCACCAGACGAAGCTTGGCGAAGTTCGTCCGCGTGAACGACACCGTCCCGCCGTTCGGCCCGCCATAGGCGGAGACCGTGAGACGCACGCGCGTCGACTTCTTCGTCCGCAATGCGTCCGACGGGCGCCCAGTCTCGCCTTCGAACGCGACTGTCGCCCCGCTGAAAGTAATCTCCAGCGACGCGCCGTCAGTCGGCTCGTGCGTCGGCTGCATGGCTGGCGGAGGGTCGTCGAACCCACATCGGCAAACACCGCCTGTCACGGCGAAGAGGGCGTGTTCCATGTTGAACGCCCCCACGGCGAGACAGTTTC
>JAKSOY010000200.1 GCA_024405255.1 Kiritimatiellia bacterium | reverse complement strand
CATTGCCTCTTCCACTCCTTCGAGACGAATGCCTTTGTAGTCGATTTCGGTGGCTCCGCTGCCCGCGATCAGTTGGGCGATGCGATTGAGCACACATGCATCGATACGCGTGATTGGCTTCTTCCCCGGCAAGTAGGGCCAGGCGGCTGGGGCGAGCATCAGCAGATTACCATTGGCACATTGATCGAACAATTTCCCTCCCGGCTTGTAGAGCGGACTGAACCCTTTGTTGGCAAGCGTGATCACCTTCGCGCCCGCCGCGAACGCCCGACGGGCGATTTCCTTTTCGCCGTGGCTGATGCACGGGCTTACCAATACGGCGCCATGAGCCGCTGCTTCGAGAAGACCTTCAGCCTTTTCCGAAAATTCGCTCGTGGCCACCAGAGGGTGGGCCTCTTTATCGATTGAACCGTCAGAGCGACGCGCATACGCAAAATGCGTACGCGAGCATTGTACTTGAAGGATGTGCGGGGCATCCAAGAGGAAGTGATTGCCGATGGCGACGAAATGACCGATTCCCTTAACTTCAAGCCCACGCTTCACTAGAAACAATTCAGGATTACCTCGCTTCACAAAGAGATGCCACGGGTTTTCCCGTACATATTGAATCGCCTTCTCAACCGCAACGTCATCAAAGAGAATCGTATCAACATACCCTTTCGACCACAACGACTTCCCCGCCACACTCGACGACCGCGCCTTGAATGACCCGATAATGGCCCCCAGAGGTTTCTGCATGAACGAGGGCGTGGCAATCACACCATGAAAATGATCTTCCATCACCTGATGCGCCAGCAGCTTCACCCCCGGCCAAGCCTCGGCAAGGTGCAACCACTCGGCTTCAATCAACCGGCCGTTTGCATTGGGCCGGAATTTCACGGAGGATTTCACCGCAAGCGGTGAAACGCCCACGCGCGGCACGCCTGCTTCCTTCACGCCCACGTGCGGCGCGCCGGCTTCCGTGAGCGGCGAGTCGCTTGCGACCTCGGCCGCCACCCGCCCCCAAATGCCGCTTCCCCGAGTTGCCGCCGCAATCGTGATCAGATACACGCCCCGCCCACGATAATCCCAGTTACGGCAACGTCGCCCCATGTGGTGGATCGTATCACGCATCCACGCACCCGTATCGGGATCTAAATGCCAACCCGAAGGCAGATTCTGGATACTGCCATTCATCGGCCTCCTTTGGCTACTGCCTTTAATATCGCGAGCATGGATTGCTCCTCTGGCTGGGGTTCCATGGCTTTGGGATTCTTTTGATAATGCGCCCGCAAGTCGTCTCGCAGCTTCACGCGCAACTCGGGGTTGATGAGGCCGAGCGATTCGAGGCGCAGGGCATAGGCCTCGGCCGAAACCGAGAAACGCGCTTTCATCATCAAAAGCAGTTCCATCGTCCAGCCCTCGGGCGTAATGCCGCTTTGCGCCACATCCATGCGCATCGTCTCTTCCGGCATCAAAAACGCCGCCGTGAACCGCCGTAAAAGCCGATGGGCCGCCCCTTCATCGCGAATCGTCTTAAAACCGGTCATTGCAAAAAGCGTCGCCGCGCCGAGCTCGTAGGCCAGTCGATAATCATTACGTTCCTGCGTATTCGATTCATTGACAACGATAATGAGCGACCGATGCCACGCATTGTAAAACGAGCCACTTTGGAACTGCTTGGGGTATTGCCGCCGAACGATGCGTACGCCGCGCATTTCCAATACCGTTTCAAGATTACTGACCGGCACACACCCCACGCCCAACGAATACCTCATATCCCGCGCGAGTAATTCGGCCGCCTCTTCATCAACCCCGTACGGGAACACCAGTTGCAATGACGACTGCGCCATCACCCCAAGTGCCTCTTTCACACCAATCATCTGCGCATCAAACGCCAGGGCATGTGTACCGACCTCGGCTATGAATTCAGCAGGAAGATCGCTTACCATAATCGGTACGACCTCACCCTTATCTGTTTTCACCACTGGCTTTTCACGCGCCTGTGCACCGATCTCCGTTTCACCCATCAATTCGGCGATCGTCACCCCCAAGGCCTCCGCCACGCGCCGAATGCTCGATTCCGAAAGGCCATTATGCCCAAGCTCGATCTTGCACAATTGTGATGGTGTCATTCCCATCCGTTTTGCCAATACCGCCTGACTCAATCCGCGCGCCTGGCGTAAAGACCTTATTCGGTCAGCAAGAACTATTTCTCCTGTTTTCATGCCGACATTATATCAAACTTCGGGACGCATTGCAATTACCCAATTTGCAATTCTGAAATCATGGATGCGATTTTCTTCTGTAACATCCATAGGTCAAAGATCGTCAATGGAATGTCACCCAAGAAAATCGTACCCAAAAGTTCAGCATACGATGTATCAGCCGTGGCGGAGCAACTTGTGTTCAAATCTCCCGCTCACGGCCCCATCACCCCTCACTTGAACAAATCGTCAAGCGTCACAAACGACTGAACTTTATGGGAATAGGCGTTGTCTTTAACGCCAAACGACGTAACCAGGGTCAAGTGAACCGCCTTGCGCGTTCTAGTTGCAGTCTTGAACTCGACTTTCTTGTTCGCAAGATTCCGGTCATCGCTTTCTGTCAGGGTGTACGGTCCAGCCCAATATTTCATCTCGCAGAGATTGATAATGCCGTCTTTGCGATCCACCAGCAAATCAACTTGGGCGTTCTCATTCCGCCAGGAATGGACATTCGTCAAAACCCCGCTGATCCCCAATGCGGACTTGATCTGCTCGACATGCTGCAGGCAAAGGCGCTCAAAGGCCAACCCCACCCACGTAGTATGCACGCGTGAGTCGAGCATTGACGACCAGTAATGCGGATCGTTGGTCGTGTTCCCTTTCATATACCTGAAATGGAATAATGTAAAATTGTCGATCAGCTGAAAAACCGCCCCTTTACATTTTTTACCGATCTCAGTGAACCGCCGAATGAAACCGCATTGTTCAAGAACCTTGAGATACTTGGAAAGCCAACCATTGTCTGCCACTCCGGAATTCCTGGAAACCTCTTCGCGGGTCATGCCACATTTTCTACCGGCAAGCGCCGTCACGATGGCGATATAGGGCTCTGCATTTTCAAACAGGGACGAATAGAGTTCGTCAAATTCATGTTCAAGCTTCTCGCTCCCCGAAAAGAACAGCTCGTCAATGTTCTGCGCAACGCTTTTCCCCTTTTCAAGGTATCGCCAATACATCGGGATTCCCCCTAGAACCATATAGCATTCCGCCAACTGGTCCTTGGTGTATTCGAGCCCGCGCGATTCCGCGTAGTCGGCACATTCCGCAAGCGAAAAAGGATCCAGGCGAATGCGGTAGGTCACACGGCCATGCAGGCCATCCCGATTATGCACAATCTTATCCAAAACCCACGAGGTTGCCGAACCGCAGACAATGAGAACAATGTCCTTCCGCGCCGACGCCCACCCATTCCAAAAATGTTCCAAAGCCGAGATGAAACTGGAATCCGTCCGCCCCATCCACGGAACCTCATCAATGAACACCACCTTGCGTTCGTCCGCACTTGACGCGATGACGACTTTCAATTGGTCCAGCGCATCGAACCAACTTCGCAATACGGGACAGTCCTTGTGCCCCTGTTCAACCAGCGACGCCCGAAATCGTTGAAGCTGGATCTCCTTGTTGGCGCTTTTAACCCCTGTGTGCTGAAACGTAAACGAATAATTGAATGTTTCGCGGATCAAAAAGGTCTTGCCAACCCGACGTCGGCCATAGACGGCCACAAACTCAGAATATTCGGATTGAAAAGCCTCCAGCAATTGTTGCCGCTCTTTTAGACGCCCAATCATGATCTGCTCCTCTCATGTGGCTAAATCATACCATTTCATCCGACATTCCGTCAAATACATTTTTATAAAATAAAAAATCATGATACTAATCAATAATATTACATTTATAAAACTCTGCTATCTTTATCTCAATATTTTAAGCAGATTTCGCCACATTGATCGTTGGCGCGTGGGCGGCGAGCGGGCCACGGACTAAACGCGTACGTCGTCCAGATTCCAGCTATTGAGACAGGGACGCACCTTAATCAGCGGGTGGACTCGCCTTCGTCGAGGTCGGTACGGGTGAAGAAGAGCACGAGATCGTCGCCGCGGGCAGAACGGTCGGTACCGTCGATGAGGCCCGCCTGGCGCGCGAGGCGCCGACGACGTTCGCTCCAGCCGGTCGCGCCCCAGTAGTTCGTCGTGTTCGCACCGAAGCACGGTGTTGAAAGGACGCCGTCCGGACCCGCCGAGACGACACGCGCATAGTCGAAGCGAACCGCATCGGGAATGTTCGTCACCCCCGCAAACGCCTGCGGCGGCGGCACTTGCACCACGTATGGATTTCCCCACGGATCGAGCAGCGTCGGTTCGCCGACAAACCCGTAGACCGACGCACGCGTCGCATCTTTGAATTCATCCGGCAGCAAGAGGTGCGTCAACGCCGGGAAGAAACCACGTGCCGCGAAGGTGGCGTCATTGGCAAAGCGTACGGCCTCCGGCGCGGGGAACACGCCCGTTGCCGATGCGAGGTAAGGTCCGTGCCAGCCGCGGTTGCGCGTTTCATCCCACGATGTGAAGAGTTCAGGGCGCGCACGCCCTTCCGCCTGGCACTGGGCCTCGCTTCCTTCGTCCAGACGAAGACCGCGCGTGCGCAAATCGGCGACACGCGGCCCTACCACCTTGTTACCGAACACGTTCGTCGCAACAAAGAGATTGCCGACGCGCAGATAGACCGGCGAGAAACCAGCGAGTCCCGTCAAATCCCGCACATAGCCGTGCTCCGGCGCAAGGAAGGCGGTACGGATCGCCTGCAGATCGGCCTCGGCCACCGTGACCTTCGCCGTTTCGGCCACCCGCGCGTAACGGTTCACGACAAGTGTCGCCAGTACGGCCAGAATGGACACGACAAGCAACACCTCGATCAGCGTGAAGCCGGCAAGGAATCTGGATCGGACAACTTTCATCATCTCATTGAACGCACGGCAGCGGCATTCGGTTCAGCGTGTCGCACAGGAGCGACCACGCGAAGGACAAGCACCCCGAGCGCCAGCACAGGATGCCACAGACAGAGCGGGAAGTCGCGAATCGCCCGCCGTACGACCGGCACCGCGAGATAGGTTCGCACCTGGCGCAGTCCCATCCGGAACGGCGCGCGACCAGTCAAGACGATGTACAGCATCTCGAGTACCGAGAAGACGCACGAGGCCGCATAGAGCGGGGTCAGCTGATATCCGGAGGCGGCATCGAGTTCCTGGCGCACGCGCAGGAGTTCAAGCTTGTTTGCGAGTTCACGTCCGTTCCGGCGCAGCCGCGCAATCGCCCCCGTGCGCGCGTGCAGATAGTCATAGAGCGGCTCGTCAACACAGGTCATACGCGTCGCGTACAGCAAATAGGCACTGTTGAACATCGCGTCCTCATAAAGCGTAATGCGCGGATCGAAACGAACATGATGCTCTTCGAGAAGCGCCCGCCGATAGACGCACCAGCACACGCCCCCCTGCACACGATGCGCGAACAGCGGTGTACCCGCATACCAGGCCTTGACCTGCTCAAACGAATAGCCGAAGAGACGCGTGAGATACTGGACGCGAATAGCCTCGTTTGAAACCAGGCGGCAGTTCCCCTTCAACGGCACAAGGCGCGATTCGGCCTCGTCTTCCAGACGTTCGGCATAGGGGAACACGCAGTAGTCCGCCGCATCCATTTCCATTGCGGAAACGCCCTTCGCGAGCATTTCGGCGCGAATGAGGTCATCGGGATCCGCGAAGAAGATGAATGTCCCGCGCGCAAGGTCTAGCCCCGCATTCCGTGCGGCGCTCACGCCCCGATTGGCCTGGGTCACCACCCGTACGAGAAACGGATACGTCGCACGCGCGAAATCCGCCAGCAAAGTCGATGTTTCGTCCGTGGACCCGTCATCGACGAAAATCACCTCGAAATCGGACAGTGTCTGCGCCTGTACGCACGCGAAAAAACGCGGAAGCGTGCGCGCGCTGTTCCAGCAGGGGACGATCAACGACGCTTTCACGCGACGCCCACCCGTGCCTTGAGGAAGGCACGCACCTCTTCCTTGGTTGGATTTCCTGCGGCGAAGCGCATCACCTCGTCCGTTTCAATGCCTTCGGCACGGCCTGCGGCGCGACAGATGAAGATACGGGCGTGTCCAGTCGTGCAATAGGCGCTCTTCTCGTTCACGTCAAGCTCTTCAAAGAGCTTCTCGCCCGGACGAATCCCCGTGAACTGGATCGGAATGTCGACATAGGGTCGATAGCCGGCCTGGCGAATCATGTCCTCCGCCAAGTCGATGATCTTCACCGGCTCACCCATGTCGAGCGTGAAAATAAGCCCACTCCCCTGGGCAGGGTTCGAGGACGCCAGAGTCCCCGTCCGTTCGGTCCCCGAAATCGACGCCGCCTCGAGTACAAGGCCCACCGCCTCTTCCACGCTCATGAAGTAGCGCTTCATCTCGGGATGGGTCACCGTGACGGGTCCCCTCTGCGCAATCTGCTCGCGGAAGAGCGGCACGACGCTGCCGCTTGATCCAAGCACATTGCCAAAGCGCACACACGAGAACAGCGTGGCACCGCCGTTCAATTCCAAAAGCAGAACCTCGGCCAGGCGCTTCGTCATGCCCATCACGCTGATGGGGTTCACCGCCTTGTCCGTTGAAATCATCACAAAGCGCTTGACGCCCGCCTCCCGCGCCCACTCGCCGAGACGGCGCGTGGCGACGGTATTGTTTCGCAGGCCCTCCAGCGGATTCTTCTCCACCATCGGCACGTGCTTGTAGGCCGCCGCGTGCAACACGACCTGCGGCTTCCAGCGCGCGAACACCGCCTTCATCCGATCCTCGTCGCGGATGTCGACCATCGCAGGAATGCAGTCGGCGCTCACGCCCGCCCCGCGCATCTCGCGATCGATCTCGTAGAGCGCGTTCTCGCTCCGCTCAAGCATAATCACACGCTTGGCGCCGCTGCAGGCGACCTGGCGCACGATTTCACTGCCGATCGTTCCGCCCGCACCGGTCACGAGAACCGTCTTGTCGCGCAAAAGATCCAACACGCCCGCACCGCCCACGACCTTCTCGTGACGGCGCAGCAATTTCTTCTCGTCCTGCCGGGCCTGGGAATAGAAACGCCACAGGAAGCGCGCCCCCACCACAGCGCAGAAGGCGAACACGGTGGAAATCAACGTCACCGAATACGGCGGACGCACATGCGCCAAGGTGAATTCGGGCAGATACCAACGCAAGCCCGCCAGCACCACGGCACTCAGCACAAAGGCTAGAGCATAACGCGGCAGGGCCAGCGTACCTGTCCGTCGCCAAGGCAGTTTATAGCAGCCCGTCACCACCAACGAAACGATCTGCACCAGCCAGACCGTTCCAAAACTCAAGGCCGTTGCACGCCAGCCCCAAAGCGGTTCACGGAAATCGAACCGCAGAATCACCGCCGCCAGATACGCCATCCCCAATAAGCCCGTATCGATCAGCAGGCCCATGGCACGCGTGGCGACAAACAGCGCCCATTGTGTTCCGTGACGGTTCATCGAGAGACAAAAAATCCTTACCGAAGGGGGTCGGGGGAACCGGGGCTCCCCCGTCCTTTCCATTCGATAAGGATTGTTTCAGCTTCAGCTTACTTCTTGAAGCTTTCCTCGACGGCCACGGCCACCGCGACGGTCGCGCCGACCATCGGGTTGTTGCCCATGCCGATGAGGCCCATCATCTCGACGTGCGCCGGCACCGAGCTGGAGCCCGCGAACTGCGCGTCGGAGTGCATACGGCCCATCGTGTCGGTCATGCCGTAGCTGGACGGACCCGCCGCCATGTTGTCGGGATGGAGCGTACGGCCCGTGCCGCCGCCCGAGGCGACGGAGAAGTACTTGCGGCCGTTCTCCCAGCACCACTTCTTGTAGGTGCCCGCGACCGGATGCTGGAAGCGCGTCGGGTTCGTGGAGTTGCCCGTGATGGACACGCCCACGTTCTCCATGCGCATGATCGCCACGCCTTCCGGCACGTTGTCGGCGCCATAGCAGCGGACATTCGCGCGCGGTCCCTTGGAGAACGCCGTCTTGGAGACGACCTTCACCTTCTCGGTCTTCGGATTGAAGACGGTCTTGCAGTAGGTGAACCCGTTGATGCGCGAGATGATGTACGCCGCGTCCTTGCCGAGGCCGTTCAGGATGA
>JAKSOY010000020.1 GCA_024405255.1 Kiritimatiellia bacterium | reverse complement strand
TGTTCAAGTACATGCATGGGTGGGACTACAGAGATGCCGTGAATTACTGGAAAAAGAGAGGCGTAACCGATGAAATGTTCGGGAAGGCTTATGTGAAGATCGCCCGCAGAGTTGTCGGTCAACCTCGAGGAATGGATGACAAATGTTATTTGGCAATCGACGGCATCGCGGAGTTTTGTACTGGGGACATGCAGCTTACAAACCTCCTGTTTATGGCTGAGCACACGGCTGTGGACGAAGTCCGTGCACACGCAATCTGGGTCCTTTCTACAAAGGTACCCTCCGATAAATTCACTGGTTTTGCCGAGCGGGTTGCAACTTCTACCAATCTTGGAGTCAGAGCGGGTTCAAAGTTGATGTCTTGTCTCTCGGAGATATGCCGTCGGGGCGAAGGTCCTAATCCAGTTTTGAAGCAACGAATCCTCCAGATTCTGCGGCGGCACCTTGAAGTAAAGGGAAGGGGATCTTTGATCGCTGATCGCGTCCTCGCGGAATTCGACAAACAATACCGAAATAGCGATTTTAGAAAACGCGTTGCCAGAATGATGTTGGATCCTGTGAACAGCCCCCTCAACGGGAACAGAAACATTGATAGATACCGTGTTGAAAAAGAATATGTTGACATTCTCAGAGGGAGCGGGAAGTGAAATTTGGTCTTTCGTTTTGGGGACTACTGTGTTTGCCTCTGTTCCTTGCGGCTTCGCCGGTTAAGTTATATTGTTGGATAGTGGCAGATGATACGGGAGAGTCACATCATTCTCCTGAGTCAATTACGAATCAGGTAGTTTCTCTTAATCGTATCTATTCACAGGTGGCCATGAGTTTCACCATCGAGTCAATCTCCCAGACTAACTGCACGCGGTTGGCCAATGTCGTTTATTCCAATGCGACTCAAAAGGCGGAACTCTGTGCATTGGCAAGTCAAGCAGATGGACTAGAGGTGTACTTTGTTGAGTCAATAACGGAGAATACGGCCGCATTTTGTGGACGATCGGGAATTGTTGTGAGTCGCGATGTGAATGGTACAACCTTGGCCCACGAGATTGGCCATGCTTGCGGATTGTCCGACATCTACGATTCGTATTCCCGCGAAACCGATCTCGTTGTTACGGGGATGCCGCAGAAGGCCTATTTCACGCATGATTGGGGGTGGTATCCCGAAAACGTCACGCAAGCGCAGCTGGTTCAACGGTTGTTGATGTATGGCTACAATACGGGTTCGACCCACAAGGGCGACATTTCGCGTGGCGACGTCTATGGTTTGTGGTACGAACAAGTCTGGAATCCATCGCGCAATGCCTATGATAAGGTCTGGCAGCTTGGGCTTGCCCCCGTGGGTTTCAAGCTCCACGGCAACCGACATCCGGTGAGCGAATGAGGGAGTGTTGAAAGAAAAATCGCACCCCCATCACTTTCACTGAATTCTTGTCCGCTGGGGGAATTTCTGCTAAAATATCCCCATTTGAAAATTCGAGAGGGAACCTTATGAAGAAAGTGGTTTTGAGCGCGGTGGCGATGGTCGCCGTAGGCACCGTCTGGGCGGGCGACTATCCGTTCCAGCCGGCTGAGATGACGAATGTCGCGATTCGCGCGGGCTTCTGGCTGCCGCGTTTCGAAACGAACCGGATCGTTACCGTCTGGAGCGACTTCAAGAAGAGCGAGGAGACGGGGCGCATCTCCAATTTCGAGAATGCGGGCAAGCGCAAGGGCAAGTTCGTCGGCATCCCGTTCAACGACTCTGACGTGTTCAAGATCGTCGAGGGCGCGGCCTATACGCTGTCCACGCATCCGGACAAGAAGCTGGAAGCCTACATCGACAATCTGATCGCGAAGATGGCGTCCGCACAGGAAGAGGACGGCTATCTCTACACGGCCCGCACGCTCGGCTTCAACTATGGCGTGAGGAACGGTGTGACGCAGTATGGCATGATGGGCCCCACGCGCTGGAGCAACTGTCCGTCGAGTCACGAGCTCTATAACGTCGGCCACATGTACGAGGCGGCCGTCGCGTATTGGGAAGTGACGGGCAAGCGTACGTTGCTCGACGTCGCCATCAAGAACGCCGATCTCGTGGACCGCACGTTCGGTCCGGGCGAGAAGCAGCTCAAGCACGTGCCGGGACATGAAGAAATCGAACTCGCGCTCTGCAAGCTCTACCGGGCGACGGGCGAAGAGCGCTACCTCAAGCTCGCGAAGCACTTCCTCGATCAGCGCGGTGCCGAGATGACGGGAATGACGTCGCAGATCTTCGCGCAGTCGGGCAAGCTCGTGCAGGGCGATGCGATGACGGCACGCGGCAACTACAACCAGAACCACGTTCCGGTGGTTGCGCAGCGCGAGGCCGTCGGCCACGCCGTGCGCGCCGGCTACCTCTACTGCGGCATGGCCGATGTCGCGGCGTTGACGGGTAATACGGACTACGTGAAGGCTATCGACGCCATCTGGGAGAACGTCGTGCAGAAGAAGCTGCACCTCAACGGTTCGATCGGTGCGCGCCACGCGGGCGAGGCTTTTGGCAAGAACTATGAGCTGCCGAACCAGAGCGCCTACCTGGAGACGTGCGCGGGCATCGCGAACGCCCTCTGGAACCAGCGCATGTTCCTCCTGCACGGCGAGGCGAAGTACATCGACGTGCTCGAACGCGTCGTCTACAACGGTTTCCTGAGCGGCATCTCGCTCGGCGGCGACGAGTTCTTCTATCCGAATCCGCTCGCGTCCGCCGGCGGCTACAAGCGCTCGAAGTGGTTTGGCTGCTCGTGCTGCCCCGTGAACGTGGTGCGCTTCATTCCGCAGATCGCGCAGTTCGCCTATGCGACGCGCGGCGATGCGCTCTATGCGAACCTGTTCGTCGCGAGCGACGCGAAGCTGAAGCTCGCCTGTGGCGAGGTGAAGCTTGAACAGAAGACGGCTTATCCGTGGGAAGGCGCGACCCGCCTCACCGTGACTCCGCCGAAGGCCGGTGCGACCTTTGCGCTGCATGTGCGTGTGCCGGGCTGGTGCGTGGGCGAACCCGTGCCGAGCGATCTCTACCGTCAGGTGATTCCGGGTACGCTCGCCGACTTCGCGGTGAAGGTGAACGGGAAGCCCTTCACCTTCACACCCGAGAAGGGCTACTGCGTGATTTCGCGCGCGTGGCAGCCGGGCGACACGGTCGATGTGACGATGAACATGCCCGTGCGCCGCGTGTGGGCGCATCCGGCGGTTGCGGATGACCGCGGCCGTCTCGCGGTCGAGCGTGGTCCGATCGTCTACTGCGCCGAAGGCGTGGATGACGGCGGCAAGGTGCTGAACAAGGTGGTGAAGCCGAATGCGACGTTCGCGCTCTCGACCTGCTCGATTCTCGGCAACGTCTACCCGGCGCTCGTGACCGAGGCCGAGACGGTGATTCGCGGACTCAACTCCATCAAGGTCGAGCAGTCGAAGCTGACGCTTGTGCCGTATTTCGCCTGGTGCCACCGCGGTGCGGGCGAGATGCAGACGTGGTTCCCTACGGTTTCGAATACGGACATCAAGGGCTATCCGACGAAGGCCTCGCATGTGTGGCCTGTCGACAGCGCGGCGGCGGCCAGCGACGGCATTCTGCCGAAGTCTTCGGGCGACCAGTCGATTCCGCGCCTGACGTTCTGGTCGCACCTTGGTACGGCCGAATGGGTCGAATACAACTTCCCGCAGGCGGAAGAGATCAAGAGCACGTCCGTCTACTGGTTCGACGATACCGGCGTGGGCCGCTGCCGCATTCCCGCCTCGTGGTCGATCTCGTACCGCGAGACCCCGAATGCGCCGTGGAAGAAGATTGACGGCACGTACCCGGTTGCGAAGGACAAGTTCTGCGACTTCACGTTCCCGAAGCCGATTCGTGCGAGCGCCATCCGTCTCGACGTCCAGTTGCAGAAGGAAGTCTCGGGCGGTATCCTCGAGTGGCAGGTGAAGTAAGCGGAAAGACGTCGACGCCATGAAGACGATTGTGGAAGAGATCGCCGAGTTGAAGCGTGCACGGCACGCCGTCATCCTCGCGCACAACTATTGCCGTCCCGACGTGCAGGACATCGCAGACTACACGGGCGATTCGCTCGAACTCGCGCGGCGCGCGACGAAGGTCGAGGCGGATGTCATCGTCTTCTGCGGCGTCTACTTCATGGCTGAGACAGCCGCCATCCTCAATCCGACGAAGACCGTCCTCATCCCGGACGCGAGCGCGGGCTGTGCGATGGCGGATATGATCACCGGCGAACAGCTGCGTGCGCTCAAGGCGAAGCATCCGGGCGCGGCGGCGGTCTGCTATGTGAACTCCACCGCCGAAGTGAAGGCGGAATGCGACATCTGCGTCACGTCCGGCAATGCCGAGAAGGTGATGGCGACATTCCCGAAGGATCGCGAGATTCTGTTCGTGCCCGACCAGCATCTGGGCGGACACATCGCCGGCAAGCTCGGGACAGACTACGTTCTCTGGCCGGGGTACTGTCCGGTGCACGCGGCCCTGACGGTCGAGGCGATTGCCGTAGCGCGTGCGGCGCATCCGGGTGCGCCTGTGCTGGTGCATCCCGAGTGCGCGAAGGCCGTGCGCGACGCGGCGGACGAACAGCTCTCCACAGGCGGCATGTGTGCCTTCGTCAAGACGTCGCCCGCGAAGGAATTCATCGTTGGCACGGAGGCGGGCATTCTGCACCGTCTGCAGAAGGAGAATCCGGACAAGGTCTTCTGGCCGGCGGCCCCGTTGACGTGTGCGGATATGAAGAAGGCGACCCTGGAAAATGTGCGCGATGCGTTGCGGACGCTGTCGCCTGTTGTCCGGGTGTCGCCTGAGATCGCCGCGCGTGCCAAGCGGGCCATCGAGGCGATGCTCGCCATTTGATCGTTTGTCAACCGCGCAGGGTCTGCGCAAGGAGGTTGCATGAAGTTCATTCCATGTCTACTGTTAGGTATCCTTGCGTGGGTGCCCTGCGTACGGGCGGATGTCGCGCTGGAGAACCGATTCGATGCGGCATGGGCGCGGCGGAAGGGCGAGGCCTATCGGGAGCGTCCCGTGCGCCCGCCCGTCTTCCGCGGGCATCCGCGCTTTGCGCGTCCCTATTCGGAAAACATTGCGCATTTCGTGCTGCGCGTCTTTCACAACGGCGAAACGAATTTCTACGCCTTGGCGAATCAGAAGTTTGCGGAGAACTGCCGTTTCTACCACGCGAACAAGGACGTGCGCAACGACCGCGATTCGTTCTACTGGAACATCGGCGAGTTCTGCCGTGTGCTGCTGCACTACGGGAAGGTCGGCGACCGTGCGCCTGGACGCGTCTCGTCCGACGCCGAAGCGGCGTTTTGCGAGATGGCGCTGAGCTATTGCCACGACATGTCGAAACTTGAAGATGCGAAAGCCGATCCCGCCTCGACCTGGCGCGTCTACGAGAGCGAGAACCATCATGTGCAGCGTGATTCCGCTTTGTGGCAGTTGATGCACGTGCTGTTGAAATACGATCCGAAATATGGTGAGGCCGTGATGGGCGACGGCGCGACGCTGCGTGCGCACTATGCGGCCTGGGGCGCGTTCTTCCGCACATGGATGCGCGGGCGGGCGCGCAAGTCGATGTTCATCGAAGTTCAGAGCCGTGTCTACGGCACGCATACGATCAAGAACATCTATCCGTTCTACGATTTCGCGCCGGATGCCGAGACGCGGCGGCTTGCGAAAAACTTCATCGACCTCTTCTGGGCGCTGTGGGCGCAGGAGCAGATCGCGGGCGCTTCGGGTGGCGGCATGTCGCGAATCTATCCCACGTCCGCGCGGGGAACGCGGACCGAAGCGATGTCGTGGGCGTATTGGTATTTCGGTACGGCGTCCCGTGAGCTGAGGTCGCGGAAGCCGAGCGGTATGGACTACGTCTGCCTCGACAGTTTGTATCGTCCGTCGTCGCTCGTTCAGAAACTGGCGCAGGCGGCGCCAACCGCGCGTGGTGTCTATGAGATCGAGTCGCGTCCGCTCGGGTGGACCCTGCCGACGGACCGCTATCCGAACTATCGTCCCGATCCTTCCTGGGGCCGTATCTACCGCTATAGCTACTGCACCCCCGAGTTCATCCTCGGGACGCAGATGTTCCCCGAGGCGCCCGCGAAGAACTGGTGCCTCATCAGTTCGCAGAACCGTTTCCAAGGCGCGGTGTTCGGCGGTACGGATGTGCAGCTGCTGCCGATTCCCGCCGCAGGCGGTGTGAATGGACTCTACCAGAAAGAGCCCGATATTTCGTTCAATCCGTTCTGGTCGATGCAGAAGGGCGGTACGCTCATCACTCGCCGCAACCGTTATGCGGTGAAGACGGGTGCGATGCGCGTGTGGTTCTCGGCTGCGGGCGGACTGGACAAAGTGTCCGTTGAAGACGGTTGGTACTTTACGCGGACGGCAGGGGCGTATGCGGCTGTGCGCGTAGTTGTCGGCAAGACGGAATTTCGTGCGGCGGGTCCGAAGAAGCCGGATTCGCCGAAGGACCTTCTGCCGTGCGAGCGAGAGGGACATTTCCTCGTGTGTGCCGATCTTGAAACGCCCGTCATCCTCGAAGTGGCGCGTGCGTGCGACTTCCTCGACGAACAGGCGTTCCGTGCGCGCGTGAAGGCGTTGAAGCCGAATCTCACGGCCGAGGCGCTTGACTATACGGGCCTTTCCGGCCATGCGTTCCACATGGCGCTCGCGAAGGGCGGGGCGAGCACGATCGACGGCGTGCCGTACGTGAAGAAGATCGACTGGAGTTTCAAGAGTCCGTTCGTCGAAGGAAAGTGGAACGACGACAAGGTCGTCTTGCGGTGGGGAGCGGAGACCGAAGAACTTGATTTTTCCGAAAGGCGGGCTGAATGACGGAAAATGAACCAGTCTTGCCGCCGGAGGGTAGCCTCGTTGCGGTACAAGGTGCGTTGGCGTCGTCTGCCGGAGGAACGGACGGGTTGTGGACGCCGTTGCCGTCGACACGTGCGCTTACGCCGTCCGAATTGGCGAAAGTCGACGAGGAAGAAGGCTTGGACAGCACCTTGACGGCACGCGCGAATCCAGACGCGGCGAAACCGCATTCGCCGGCCGAGATTCTGGGGGCCTTGGCGGGGTTGGCGATTGTCGTGGGGGGATTGATGCTCGTCTTCCCGATCTCGCGGTTCCTGCCGACAAAGCTGGCCGAGGGGACGGCTTCATACGCCTCGGCCGTGACGGCAGAGAACAAGTCCGATCTTTCACCGTTGCGTGCGCCGTCGAACCAGGAGAAGGTTCTGCAGCGGGTGAAGGAACTGTCCGCCGAGCGGCGGTTTACCGAGGTTGTCGACCTTTGCCGCCGCTCGATTGGCGAGTTGGAGAACGAACGTGCCGTTCATCGCGCCTGGGAACGGACGTGGGCTGTCTATTTCGAAACGTTGTGGCAGTTGAAGCGGTGGACGGAACTGCGGCGTGCGTGCAAGACACTTGCGCAGGTCAATCCCGATTCGGATGCGCTGGCCTATTATCGTGCAGCGGGCTGGTTGGAAGAGATGAAGAACAAGTTGGATCAGGGACCCATTCCCGAGGCGACGTGCCAGCTCTATCTGGATATTCTTGCGTCTTCGGAACAGAGCTGCCGCCTGCGGACGGACGGTCAGGCGGACCGTGTAGTGGACGGGAAAACGGAATTGAGACGGCTCTCCGAGTCCGATCAGCATTTTGTGCTGCTGTTGAGTGACATCTGCCTGATGCGTTGGCGGCTGAAGGGACGTCCGATGACCGAGGCGGGACTTCAGCTCTTTGTCCATGCCCTTGAACCGGCGAGGCGCGTACCGGAAGGTGTGAACAGGGCGCGTCAGGAACTCGCCGTCTGGGAAGAATATCGGAAAGGTCTTCGCCTCTGGCGTTCGATGAAGGCATACAGCCAAACGGTCGGCAGTGAGACGATTACGACGGAATGGGTGGAAAAACGGGTTGCCGAACTTCGGCGCCAACTGACGGAAGGGCGTGCGAAATGAGTGGGAACACGCGATTCTGCGACGGTCTGTTTGCACCGACATGGGTCCTGGGACGGCATGGTGTTCAGTCGTTCTTCAGTGTTCGCTGGTTTGTGGTATTGGCGCTCTATCTCGTGGCATCGGCTTTGATGGCGTTGGATCCGTGGTTCGGTCGAGAGACGTTCTCCTACGCCCAGGGTGGCTATGTGATTCTGATCAGCGTGATTCTCGTGAGCGCCATCTGCTTCGACTGGGGGTATTTGGGTCGCAGTCGGGGTGGCAATCTTGTTTTGCAGATGTTGCTGATTCTGCCGATGACGTTGTTCCTGGCGCGTTTGGTGGGGGCACCGTCCGAACATCTCGTGGCGACGGACGGCAATCTGCTGCACCAGCTGGCGACGGGAATCAAGTCCATGGCCAGCTGGGTGGGACTGCTCGCGCTGATTCCGAATCCGATCAAGGAGATTTTCGCATCGCCCCAGGCGGCGGGACTCTTCGTGCTGATCTGCCTTGCGCTGACGGCCGCGCAGAACAAGATCCTGCGGGTGGGGCTCGTCTTCACGGCGTTTGCGTTTCTGCTGGCGTTCAAATTGGCGGACCCCGCGCAAGTGCCCTCGGGGGCGTTTCTGGCGGGTGTCCTGGTGCTGGTGGCGGGACTCGCCCTGCAGTTCCACGACATCACCCCGGAGATCCTGAACGAGAACATGGTGAACCACCTGCGACAGGTGACGGACGAGGCCGAGCGCCGGTGTTCGATTCGCGTGCTGCGCAAGGTCTGCGAAGAGGGAACCGTTTCACCGCAGACGATTTATGAGATCGTCTTTCGCTGCTATGCGGAACAGTTCGGTCTTGATGCTGCTGTTGTGCGAACGCAGGTGACGCCGCAGATCCTCAATCGGCTGGTGGCGGAACACGGGCTGGTGGATGTGCGTGTGATTCGCGGACGCACGGAAATCCGTCCGACGGAGACGCTGCTCCGTCCGCACAATCCCTGGCTCGCGGTGGCGCTGGTGCCGCGTTGCGTGGTCGTGGGCGTCCTGGCGCTCCTCTGGTGGGTGACGCCGATCGATCTGATTCCCGATGCGATTCCGTTCCTGGGCTCCCTCGACGACTTCATCATCGTTTCGCTCGGCGGAGGCGGCGTCATCCAGACATTCAAAGCCCTCCGTGCCAAGTCTTTAACCTGAACTTACGCTCGTTCTTTTGCCTTGGTTTTGGTACAATATACCAGTCACCGCAATGGAACGCATTCGATGGTGATTGTTGATTTCAATAAGAGAAAAAAGGAGAATGAAAATGATGACACCTCAGCAGGAGAGGGACGAGTTCTGGTTGCTCTCTAAGGGAATCCTCCAGGATTCGAAGATCGATACGGACGAGGCGCGGGTGATCCGCTGCTGGCTTTCCGAGCACAACCACGATGGCACCTACGATTTCGCCATCGCCAAACTCGACAAGCAGCTGTCCGACGGTTGGATCGACCGTTACGAGTCGACGGCTATCATCGATGCGATCGGCCAGGTGTTGCGCATGATGCGCGAGGCCATCAACAATGCGAAGTAATCTGACACTTGAGGCTTGAAATGACGATTAAGAAAAATATTGAGGGCGAGGTCGCAACCGTTGTCGTGGAGGGACGCCTCGATACGATGACCGCGCCGGAGCTCCAAGGTGCTTTGTCGGAGTATCCAGGCGACGTGCGTCGGCTGGTTTTCGATTTCTCCGCGCTTGAATACATTTCCTCGGCCGGTCTGCGTGTGCTGTTGAGCATGCACAAGCAAATGAGTTCGGTCGGTGGCGAGATTCAGGTGGTTCACGCCAATACGGCCGTGAAGGATGTCTTCGAGATGACGGGCTTCTCCGACATTTTCACGGTTGTCTGATTGGGGATGCCCCCATGACCTTTTGTGGCTCCAAGTACTGCGGACTCTTGCTGGCGGCGACTTTTTCGACGTTGATCGAATTCCTCATGTCACTGTCCGATGAGGTTGTCGTCGGCAATATCCTTGGCGAGACGGCGCTGGGAGCCATGAATCTGCTTCAGTCGCCGATTAACCTGATTTCGTTTTTCAGCGCGTTATTGGGTGTGGGGGCGGCGATTTGCTTCTCCGTCGAGATGGGACGTTTCCAGCGGCGCCGGGCTGTGGAAATGTTTTCGGTGGGAATCTGGAGCGCATTGGCATTTGGCGTGTTTCTGTGGGGGGCGATGCTGGCTGTTCGAGGTCCGTTCCTGGCGTTGCTCGGGGCTACGGCCGAGACCTGCAGCCTCGCCACCTCCTATTGGGTGTGGTGGTCGCCGTGTGCGTTGTTGGAACTTCTGGCTGTCGTACTGGCCAATGCCTGCTATGCGGACGGTGATTCTCGCCTCTGCGTGGTGTCTTATGTCGTTCAGTTCGTCGGCAATTGCGTGTTTTCAGTGCCGCTCACATTTGTTCTGGGAATGTCCGGCTGCGGGTTGGGTACGACCTTGGGGAATCTCTTGGCCATTCTCGTGTTGTTGCTTCATTTTCGGCGGAAAGCGAATACGCTTCGCGTTGTACGCCATTTCAGTTTCCGCGATTTGGGGGCAATCGTCAAGACCTCGTTTGGCGATGCGGGTTCACGACTTTGCAATGCCGCGCTCTTCCTCCTGTTGACGCATTATGTGGTTGCGCATTTCGGTTCGAAGATGTTGCCGGTCTTAGGTGCTGCACTCACGGTTCTGGGGATCTCCGAAGCTTTCAATGGCCCTGCCAATGCGGCCCAGCCCTTGGTCAGCGTCTATTATGGAGAAGGTAATCTGCGGGGTATCCGACAGGTGATGACGATGGCGCTGAAAACGATGTTGGCGGCATCTGTCGCACTAGGCGCCTTGCTCGTTCTTTGTCCGATCCTGCTCACGCGTCTGTTGGGCATTACCGATCCGCCCTTGGTCGCTTCGGCCGCGACGGCTGTGCGCTTCACGGCGGCGGGGATGGTCGGACTCGGTCTGGTGGCGCTCTTCAATTCCTATTTTGCATTCATTGATCGCGGGTTGTTGTCGGCCATGCTGACGGTGCTGTCGGGGTTGCTCGTGCCTGTTTCGCTTTGCCTGCCGATGGGGACGCTGTGGGGCATCTCGGGTGTTTGGCTGGCGCTGGGTATGGCCCCTGTGCTGTCTTGTGTGTTGGTTGCCGTGTGGCTTTGGATGCGTGAAGGCCGCGGGCGGATGCCGTGGTTGCTGGATCGTTCGCGGGAGTCGTCGATTGCGATGTTCGATCTGAAACTTGAGGACCAGGCGATTTGCCGGGTCTCCTCTGAAATCGGGTCTCTCCTTCGGGCGAACGGTGCGACGGACTCGGCTGTACGGGCCGAATTGCTCATTGAGGAAGTGTTCATGGCCGTGAAGGAACGAAATGTCGGTCGGTCCGTCCTCGCCGAGGCGACGCTGATGCTGGACGAGGAACCTTCGCTGGTGCTGCGTGACGACGGCGAGGTTTTCGACATTACCGATGCCGATGCGAAAATCTCGTCGCTCCGATCCTATTTGGTGGCGTCGCTGATGAATGTGCAGAAGAACCGGATGAACCTCACCACCACCGGCTATAATCGCAATGTCTTTAAATTCAATCGTAGGGTAGAAAGCGCAGAGGGATGATGAAGAAAAAGTATTTGAACCTGAGTATTATCGTCACCACGACCATTTTGTTCCTCTTGGTCGGTTGGGTCGTCGCGCGTAGTACGGCACAGATGATGGAGGACGAAGTGCGTAAGACGGTGCGTACGATTGTCGATGCCACCGTGGAGCGTATCGACGGAATGATGTCGGATGTCGAAACCGCCGTCGGCAATTCCGTGTGGATTGTCAACGAGCATATCGGCGATCCCGACTACATGTATCGCATCACGCAGCAGCTCGTGCTCAACAACCACTTCATCGTGGGCAGTGCCATCGCCTTCCCGGAGAACTTCTTCGCGGTGAAGGGTTTGCGCTTTTCTCCCTACTCCTGGCAGAACCAGGAAGGCAAGGTCTTGAGCAAGCAGCTGGGAACCGATGATTACCGTTATCACGAAATGGAATGGTATAAGGTCGCATCCGACACGATGAAACCCCATTGGAGCGAACCCTACTATGACAAGGGCGGCGGTGAAGTGATGATGTGTACGTATTCCAAGCCGGTGATTGGTCCCGATGGAAAGATGAAGGCCGTCATCACGTCGGATGTCTCGTTGGAACGGCTCACGCGCCATGTGGAAACGATCCATCCGTATCCGAATTCATACGCGACGCTTGTTTCGGCGAAGGGGAGCCCTCTGGCAGACGGGAAACCTAAGGGGACTTCGCTCAAAGAGTCAATGGTCGGAATTGTCGGCAAGGCTGACAACGGCTGGGTCATTACGCTCAACTGCCCTGTGACCAACATCATCGCCGATTCGCGGCGGCTCGTTTCGCGGATTATGATCTTTTCAGCCGTCGGCCTGGGACTCATCTTCGCGCTCGCCTGGTTTTTCACCAAACGCCTTGAAAAGCAGGAGCAGGAAACATCGCGCATTCGCAGCGAACTTGCCATCGGTTCTGAAATCCAGATGGGCATGCTGGACCGTCGCTTCCCGCCGTTCCTGCACGCCGCGCTGAAACCGGCTCGCGAGGTCGGCGGCGACTTCTATGATTTCTTCGAGAAGGGGGATCGTCTCTATTTTGCCGTCGGCGATGTTTCGGGTAAGGGCGTGCCTTCCGCCTTGATTACATTCGCCGCGTCTTCGGCGTTCCGTTTTGCGGCCGACTTGGGACTTTCCGCCAGCGAGCTGACTTCGCGCATGAACGGCCTACTTTCGCGTCACAATGAAAAAAGCATGTTCATGACGTTCTTCGTCGGCGTCTTCGATCGTCGGACAGGTACGCTTGACTGGTGTAACGCCGGCCACAATCCGCCCGTGTTGGTCGCGGCCGACGGCACGGCGGAGTTTCTCAAGGTGAAGCGTAATATCGTGCTGGGTGCCATGGAAGACTTCCCCTATCGCGCGGAAACGCGCGTGTTCCAACCGGGCGAACGGCTCGTCCTCTATTCCGATGGCATCACCGAGGCGGAGACGACAGACCACCAGCAGTACGGGAACGAACGGATGTGCCGTTTCTGCAGTGAACATGCCGGGAGTCCTGCGGGCGATTTCGTGTCCGACTTGTTTGCTTCGGTCGACGGTTTCGCCGGCGCGGCCGAACAGTTCGACGATCAGACGGTGCTGGTGTTGGACTTCAATGCTTCGTCCTCGCTCGTGGTGGAGGCCAAGCCGGAGAACATGTCCAAGATTGCCGCCTTCGTGGAAGAGAACCTTCTGCGCAGCGGGTGCCCTGCGTCTGTCCTTCCGAAGATGATGGTGGCGACCGACGAAATCGCCGGGAACGTGATCAGCTACTCCGGGAGCCCCGACATTCGTCTTGATTTCGCGTGCGAGGGACGCCCCGCGTCGATGTGCCTTTCGTTCATCGACCATGGCAAACCCTGGAATCCCCTTGAACACGCCGATCCCGATACCACGCTGGCCGCCGAAGATCGTCCCATCGGCGGGCTCGGTATCATGATCGTGAAGAAGCTTGCGACGCGTGTCGACTATCGCCGTGAGGATGGACAGAACATCTTTTCACTCGAAATGAAGGTCTAAAAACTATGAAGCGCCAGAAGTTTGCCGGGGTGGTTGTTGCATGTTTGAGTCTTGTCGCAGCTGTGGGCGCGGCGGAACTGCCGCAGGTCGTTCCGGACGAACTGTTCGAACATCTTGGCAAGCGCGTGCTGGGAACGGATGGCGCGATGAATTCCCACCGCTTCGTTTCGGACCTGGTGCTTGTACTGGATGTGGGAAGCCGGTCTGACATCAAGGGCCCCGTCTTCGACCTGCCGGACGAACGGACGGTCTTTGGCGTCCTCTGTGACGAACTCGATGCCGCCCTCGCAAAGAGGAAGGACTCGTCCGCATCTGAGACCGTATGCCGCGTCGCGCGCATCACGCAGCCGGGCGTACAGAAGGTGACGCGCGTCGAGAAGGCGCGTTCCGCGCTCGAAGGCGATCTCACCGTCGTGAGCGAATCGTACGAGTGGCCTGAAAAGCACCATAAGGTGCCGTCGGTGACATTTGTGCCGAAGACGTCGGCAGGAGCGCCGACGATCATCGTGGGCGATGGGAACCGCACGGGGCGGCGGCGCGCCGTCGAGAAGGCGCTCGCGGAAGGACGCGTGGTGGTTGTTGCGGATCTGCTGGGCACGGGCGAGATCGATGGATGCCGCTTCGAGCACGATGCGCGCCCTGAAAAGGTCAAGAGCGTCGCGGTGCTGCTCTACACGCTCGGGAAGACGCTTGCGGGTGAACAGGCGAGCGAACTCCTTGAGATTGCGAGCGACTTGAAGCGTCGCTACGGGAGGGCTCCGCAGATCGTTTCCTACGGGCGTACGGCGATCGCCGCCGCACATGCCTTTGCCGCGCGCCGCGACCTCGTTTCGGATGTCGAGACGATCGAAGCACCGCCCCCGTGGACGATGTGTGTGCGCGAGGGCTACGGCATCCCGTTTGCGAATACCGTCTCTGGTGCGCTCGATGTGTACGACTGGGTGGACCTTCTGCCGAAGCCGGCCGATCGCCTCGCGAAACGCGTGCGCGCACATGCGATGACCGAGTCCGTCTCGCTCGCCGGCACGTGGGAGATGGCCTATCGCCCTACGCCGTGGCGTTCGGGTGCGTGCCCCGTCTTCAAGGGCGTGACGATCACGAATGCGGTGCCGGGTTTCTGGGAGGACCAGGAGAAGACGTTCCGTGCGGCGGGAATGACGGACGACTTCCGGATCAATCCGCTCCACGTGGTGCAGACCTATCCAATCACCGACTATGCCTGCGACATGACGCGTCCCAATATCTACGGTGCGTTCTTCTATCGGCGCTCGTTCACGCTTGACCATACGGGACCGGCCGTGCTTGCGTTCGATTGCGTGCGCAACGAAGTGGGCGCGTGGATCAACGGACGCTTCATCGCTTTCCGTCAGGGCTTTTCCACGCCGTTCGAACTCGCCGTGCCGGAGGGCGTGCTCCACAAGGGAACGAACGAGATCGTGCTGGCCGTTGCGAACACGCCGAACTTCGCCTACTGCGAGGCGGATGTCTCCGGCATGACCACGCGTTCGCTTTTCCGCGCGACGGGCGGCATCGACGGGCGGTGTGAACTGCGGTTCGTGAAGAACCCGATTTCAGATGTCTATGTGACGACGGCGGCGGATCTGCAGTCCTTCACCGTACATGTGACGGGCGGTGCGGACGGTTTCGACTGGACGATTTCCGATGGTGCGCGGGCTGTTGCCCATGGTCGTGCGAAGGGCGATTTCACGCTTTCGACGGAAGGCTATGCCTGGTGGTCGCCAGAATCTCCCCACCGCTATACGTTGACGCTGAAGACGCCGCAAGGCGAGTATCGCCAGCGTTTCGGCATCCGTCGGCTCGTGGCCGCAGGCGAGAAAATGCGTCTCAATGGCGCGCCCGTCTATCTGCGGGGTGTGACGGAGCATTGCTATTTCCCGAAGACGGTCCATCTGCCGCGCGACTTGGAGACCTATCGCCAGATCACCGCGAAACGCAAGGAACTCGGGTTCAACTTCGTGCGGTTCCACACCTTCATTCCCGTGGAGGAATATTTTGAAGCGACAGATGAACTCGGCATGCTCGTGCATGTCGAAACGCCCAACTTCGTGAGTGAGGAGGAGTTCGCCGCGATCATCGCCTTCGCGCGTCGCCATCCTTCCGTCGTCATCTACTGCACGGGCAACGAGACGCGTATCGACCGGGTGGCCGAAGATTACCTGCGTCATGTCGCCGAGATGGTGCATACGGGCACGGACGCGCTTTTCTCGCCGATGAGCGCGATGCGCGGTATCGAATACGCGCTGATGAAGGGGAAGGACGAGATCGTGAAGACGCCGTTTGCCCACAATCCGAAACGGATGGCGCGCGTCGCCCAATACAGCGATCTTTTCAACTCCTATCAGCTCGGTCTCACAAGCTACGATTCGCTGAACAGTGCCGGACCTTCCACGCTTGATGCCTGGGGTGATGTCTACTGTGGCAAGCCGCGCCTTTCGCACGAGATTTCAATCGACGGCACCTTTGTCGACTTCTCGACCGAGAAGCTCTATCCCGCCGATTCGCCGATCCTCGCGACGGGCATGTTCCAGGGACTTCGCCGTCACTTGCTTGAGAAGGGCGAATACGCCAAGGCCGATCTCTACTTCCGCAACTCGAGCGAATGGATGCGGCGCATCCGCAAGTTCACGTTCGAAAAGGTGCGTTCGGCCGATCGCGTGGCCGGCTACGACTTCCTTGGCGACATCAACACGCATGGACACACCTTCGGCTATAGCGTCGGCATGATGGATGAATTCTACCGCCTCAAGCCAGGCGAGACGGTGGCGAATGTGCGGCGTTATAATTCGCCCGCCGTGCTGCTGGCGGATCTCGGCAGCGACTTCACGGTCGAGGCGGGAACGGAGAAGCGGATCGCCTTTTCAATCTCAAACTACGCGCGTGATTTCGCGGACGCGCAGCTGACGGTCTCGCTCGTCCGGGCGGCAGGCGGACAGTCCGTCTGGACGCGTACGTTCCCCTGCGGTACCGTGCTGAACGGGTGCTTGAGCGCGCTCGCGGGATGCCAGGTGAACGTACCCGCCTCCACGGTGCCCGTCAAGTATTTCCTGAAGGCGCAGTTCTCGGCTGCGTGCGGAGCGACGGTGGAAAACGAGTGGGAACTCTACGGTTTCCCGAAGACGACGGCGCCGAAGGCGGCGAACGTGCGTGTGGTGAGCGAGATTTCGCGTGCCGATCTGCTGGCGGCGTTGACGCGGGGCGAGCGCGTACTGCTTTTCGGGGCGGGACCGTTCAGGAGCGCCGGGACGAGTTTCCGTTCGACGCTTGCCGGCCGCAGTAACGGACATGTGGCGACCGTCGTCAAAAAAGGACATCCCGCGTTGGCGGGGTTGCCGAGTGAAGGCTATTGCGGCTGGGAATTCCGCCGGTTGCTGGAAGGGGGACGGGCCGCCCAGCTGGAAGGTCCCGTACCGTTCGACCCGATCGTGCAGATGGTGACGCCGGCACGGTTCCCGATTCGGCGTGCGGCGCTCTTCGAGTATCGCGTGGGCGGTGGACGTCTGCTCGTGTGCGGACTCAATGTGCAGGGCAAAACGCCGGCGCAGATGTGGCTGCGGAATCGGCTCGTCGCCTATGCGGCGTCGGACGCTTTCGATCCCGTGGACAAGATCACGGTCAACGATTTGGCGCGTTTGCTTGACGTGCCGACCGTGAGAGGCAAGAAGAACGCCAATCTGGCGACGAATCCCAACGATCCGTCGTCCGCTGTGCGGGCCGGTACGCAGGCGCGTCCCTGACGGCTTGTTCAAGCGAGGAATCCATTTTAACAAAAGGAGAAAAAGATGAATTCGAAAACAGTGTTGATGACGGCGATGATGGCCGCGTCGATGGCATTGTCGGTGGCTGCGGCCCCGTTGACTTCGGCGCAGGTGGCGAGTGAAGGCTATCTCGTGTTCGGACAGGTGATTCCGAGCCACCAGCGCGAGATCGTGAAGCATGCGGGTCTGCAGGTCATCCATGCGGATGGCGCAGTGACGTTGCGTCTGAAAGAGACGGGACGTGAAGAGAAAATGGAAGGTGCCGCGAAGCATGTGGTGATTACATGCCAGGACGAAGTGCGTCCGTTCCGCGTGGTACGCCACATCCTCAGCTGGCCCGACTGCGGGGCGGTTGAAACGTGGGTCGAGGTCTCGCACAGCGAGAAGGGTCCGGTCAAGTTGTTGCGCGCGGATAGCTTCGCCGCGCCGGTCAAGGCCTCGGCGAAGACGGTACGGGTGATGTCCCTGACGGGCGTGTGGGCGAAAGAGGCGAATGTCAGCGAGGCTCCTGTGGGCAACGGGCAGATCGTGGAACTCTCCTCGAAGGCCGGTACGCGCAGCGCCTGGGAGTCAAATGCGGCGATGATGGTGTCGTTCGGCGAAAAGGTGAATGAAGAAGAGGGGCGCGTCCTGGGTGTGGCGCTGGAATGGACCGGCTCCACCTGCCGGCGCGTACGTCGCGCGTGGGATGGTTCGACCACGGAAGTGTTCGCCGGCGTCGATATGACGACGGGACCCTACACGTTGGACGCGGGCAAGACCTTCACGACGCCGAAGGCGATTCTCGTGTGGAGCGAACAGGGCAAGGGCGAGGTCTCGCGTCAGCTCCACCGCTGGGCGCGCAACCACTGCCTGCCGCATGGACGTGACTTGCATCCGATCCTGCTCAACAGCTGGGAGGGTTCGTACTTCAGCTTCACGGAGAAGACGCTGACGGACATGATGGACGGCGTCAAGCAGATGGGCGGTGAAATGTTCGTGCTGGACGACGGCTGGTTCGGCAAGGGCAAGTACGCGCGCGACAATGTGCATCGCGACAAGGTGGGGCTGGGCGACTGGTATGTGAATACGGAGAAACTGCCGCATGGACTCGGCTGGCTCGCGAATGAAGCGAATCGGCGCGGACTCCAGTTCGGCATCTGGGTGGAGCCCGAGATGGTCAACACGGCGAGCTGGCTGGCCGAGGAGCATCCCGAGTGGATCCTGCGCGAGGAAGGGCGTCCGCTCGCCCTCGGCCGCGGCGGCAGCCAGGTTGTGCTCGACTACACGAACCCGGCGGTGCGCGCGCGCATCTACGACATGCTCGACAAGGTCTATGCGTCGATGCCCACGCTGGCGTTCATCAAGTGGGACTCGAACCAGAACATCGTGAACCCGGGTTCGACCTACCTCCCTGCCGACCGCCAGCCCAACCTCTGGTACGACTACACGGTGGGCCTCTACGATCTGCTGGCGAAGCTGGAGTCGAAGCGGCCGAACATCATGACGCAGGCCTGTGCGTCGGGCGGTGGCCACATGGACTACGGATTCCTCCGCTATGCGGACGAGTTCTGGGCGAGCGATCGGACGGATGCGCTGGACCGCATCTTCATCCAGTGGGGCTCGTTGCAGTTCTATCCGGCGTGCGCCATGGCGTGCCATGTGACGGCGGTGCCGAACCACCACACGCGGCGTGTGACGCCGTTGAAATACCGTTTCGATGTGGCGATGGTCGGGCGCCTGGGTTTCGAGCTTCATCCGAAGGATCTGAAGCCTGAGGAAATCGCCTTCGCGCAGGCGGCTGTGGCGGACTACAAGAAGATCCGTCCGATCGTGCAGCAGGGCGACCTCTATCGTCTCGCCTCGCCGTACGAGAATTCCTATGCGTCGTTGATGTATGTGGATGAAAAGAAGGATGCGGCGGTGCTGTTCGCACTTGGCCTCGATGTGGACGGTCAGCGCACGGCGAAGCTTTGTCCGCGCGGACTCGATGCCGCCCGCACGTACTGCGTGACGGAAATCAACTGCGGCACGCGTCTGCACAGCACGGTCGACGGGAAGTCCTTCACGGGCGCGGAACTGATGAAGAACGGTCTCGCGATCACGCTGGACGGCAAGTATGATTCCGCGTCGTTCACGTTGAAGGCCCGTTAAGAATACTGACGAATGAAAACGCGCGATTACGCCTTTTGCGGCCTCTTCGGGGCGCTCTCGCTGGCGCTCCCGACGCTGTTCCACGCATTCGGACTGGCCGGTACATTGTTCTTGCCGATGTACTGGCCCCTGATGGCGTTGGCCTTTCTCGTGCCAACGCGTCGGGCGGTGCTGGTGGCGTTGCTCGTGCCGTGGGCGAGCGCCGTGCTGACAGGCATGCCGCTCGTGTGGCCGCCGCTGGCGGGTGTGATGAGCGTGGAACTTGCCGTGCAGGTGCTGCTGCTGGGGCTTTTCGGTCGCCCGGCGGCGGCACAGGGTGCGGCGCGAACCGGTTTCCGCCGCGCCTTTCTTGTGTTGGCTGTCGTACTCGTGTTCGGACGTTTCCTGCATGCGGGACTCGTCTGGGCGCTTGCGCAGCAGTTTCCGAAACTGCCGGGGGGCATTCTTGCGGGAGCGTCGTTCCTCGCGGGATGGCCGGGTGTGGTGGTGATGCTCGTGTTCATTCCCGTGTTCGTGGCAGCGGCGACGCGCAAGGACGGTGTCTGCGAAGTCCGTTTTCTGAAGGCGCTTCGGCGGTTGCATCTTCCCGAGGGCGTCGTTCTGGTGTGTGCCCAGGTGCTGCGCTGGTTCGAGGCCTTGAGCCGTGATGCCGAAATGCTGGCGCGTGCGCTTGATCTGCGGCGTACGAGCGCGCCGCGTCCAGACGGTGAGACATTGGAGGGACCGGTCGTTCGGTTGACGGATCTGCGCGTGCAGTACGACCTCGCGCGCGAAGTGTCGCTCGAGATCCCGTCGCTCGTGGTGGCACCGGGCGAAAAGATCGCGCTTCTGGGACCGAACGGCAGCGGCAAGACGACGCTCCTTTCGGTGCTTGCCGGATTCGTGCCCTATACAGGCGAGGCTCTGGTTTTCGGTTCGGCGCCGAAAGGAAAATCGTTGAAGGCCGTCCGACGGCATTTGGGTGTGCTCTTCGAAAATCCCGACGACCAGTTCATCTTCCCCACCGTACGCGAAGATGTGGCGCATGCGCTTGAAGGACGCGGCCTCAAGCCGGAGGAGATGACGGAACGGGTCGATGCGCTTTTGAGTGCGCTGGGGCTGCCGACAGGGAACCGTCCTGTCGCCACGCTCTCGCGCGGACAACGCCAGCGCGTGGCGATCGCGGGGCTTCTTGCGGCCGAGCCGGATCTGCTCCTGCTCGACGAACCAACGGCGGCGCTCGACGAGACGGAGAAAATCCGTCTGGCGGATCTGCTCGCCACCTTGCCCTGCGCGATTCTCGTCGCCACGCATGACCGTGATTTTGCCACCCGCCTCTGTTCGCGCGAATTGACCCTGCAAAATGGTCGCATTATGATATAATAGACGGGTCTATGGCATTCTCGATTCCAGAAAATATCCTAGAGGAAATCAAGGCGCGCGTTGATTTGGCGGACTTGATTTCTTCGTATGGCATTACCGTGCGACGGGCCGGTGCGGACTACAAGGCGTGCTGTCCGTTCCACCATGAAAAGACGCCGAGCTTCGTGATCCATCCCGACAAGGGTTTCTACCACTGTTTCGGCTGCGGTGAATCGGGCAATGTGTTCAAGTTCGTGATGAAGCAGGAAGGCCTCACGTTCATTGAAGCGGCGAAGAAACTCGCGCAGCAATGCGGGGTGACGATCGAAGAGAAAGAGGATCCGCAGGCGGGACTTCGCACGCGTCTTTATGCCTTGCACGCCGAGCTCGCGGCGTTCTTCCGCCGTTGTCTTCTGCAGGCGAAGGAGGCCGAGCCCGCACGCCAATACCTGATGAGCCGGATGTTGAATCCGGAAGTTGCCGAGCGTTTCTGCATCGGCTATGCGCCGTTGAGTCCCGAGGCGCTGGTCACCTGGGCGAAGAAGTACAAATTCTCGGCAGACGAAATGGATGCCGCCGGCGTCTTGCTCAAGAGCAAGTACGAAAACGGCCGTCCCTACAATCGCTTTGGCGGACGTCTCATGTTCACGATACGCGATCGGGCGGGACGTCCCGTGGCGTTTTCAGGGCGCATCCTGACGAACGACAAGAAGGTTGCCAAATACGTCAACTCGCCGGAGACGCTTATCTTCCATAAGTCGAATATCCTTTTCGCTCTCGACCAGGCGGCGCCGAACATTGTGAAGGCCCCGCGCCGCGAAGCGATCGTCTGCGAAGGACAGATCGACGTCATTCGCTGTCACGCGAACGGATTCAACACGGCGGTCGCGAGCCAGGGCACGTCGTTCACGGCGGAACACGTGCAGATTCTCAAGAAGTGCGCCGACTCGGTCATCCTCGTGTTCGATGCCGATGGCGCGGGCCAGAAGGCGGCGATTCGCACGGGAGGCGAATTCCTTGCGGCGGAAGTGCCCGTGCGCGTGGCGACGTTGCCGCCGGGGGAAGATCCCGATTCGTTGCTGCGCGACAAGGGCGCGAAGGCTTTTCAGGACTGCCTCGACAATGCCGAGTCGATCACCCATTTTCAGGTTCGGACTCTGCGTGCAAAGGAAGAGCATCCCGAAACGATTGATGCGATGGCGCGTGTCAGTCGGGCGGTGCTCGAAACGTTGGTGGCGTGTCCATCGGCGATCCTGCGGGCGTCGTTGATGAACGAGGCCGCGAAAATGCTGGAGGTGCCCCTCTCCGCCCTTGAGGAGGACTTTGCCAAAGTCAAGGCGCAGAAAGCCGCTGGCGGATTCAAGCCCGTCCCTGCCAAGCCTGTGCCCGCACAGCCCGCTCCCGCAGTGAAACCGACGGTTCCTGTGTCGGCGCCCTCGACCCCTGTATCTGCGCCGAGTGGATTCGACGATCGCCCCGAGGATTTCTACATCGATGTCGAACCGCCGGAAGAACTGGATGCGGCGGCGCCGGTCAACAATCCGCCGTCGGCTTTGGAACTCGCCCTGTGCGAATTCCTGTTCGAACACGAAGGAGACGCTTCATTGGCGGGACTCGTCGCGGCGTTCGTGCCGGACGCCGTTCTTATGCATGAATTCACGCGGCAGTTCGTCGCCGCCTGGCGGACGGAATTGGCGGGGTCGGTCGATGCCTTTGCGCAGATGCGCGGCACGCTCGATCCGACGGCCTGCGGATGGCTTGACCGGATCCTGCTTGGAAAGGACCGTTCGGGACTCTCGGAGATGTCTGCCGAAATCATTTTGCAGTCGCTGATCCGCAAGCTCTGGATCGAAGCCATCCGTCGTCGTCAAGGAGAACTGCCGGCGCTTTCAACGCCAGAGAACGATCGTCGCCGACTGGAATTGTCGCAGCAGGCGCGCGTGCTGCAGCGGCTGCCGTGGGAACGTGCGCTGGAACTTATGAACATATCGCTACTGGCCTAATCGGATGTCTCGGATTTTACATACTCAGGATATTCGTCCGTTTTCTCGCGGAGAACGGATGGTTCTTTTCTTTTTTGTCGTCTTCCCCGGAAATCATACGCCGGAGAATTTCGCAACCTATGTTTCGGCGTTGACCGGAAAGCGTTTCACGGAGACCGTGGCTGCCGAGATCTTCCGTCCGCTGGTCGCCAATCAGATTCTGGAGAAAGGTGCGGCGGCGCGTGGAACGTTCGGCGTCGCCTACCGATTGGGCGTGACCTTTTCGCGCAAGGCGCTGCTGCTGCTCGCAAGCGAGGCGAAGAAGTCGGGTTGGTGGCCCACGGAAACGGTCCTCGCACAAGGACTGGCGGGCGAGTGGCTCGGCGTGGAACTCGCCTCGGCGGTACGGAACTATGTGGACGTGCATCAGGTGTGGCAGGTGGCCGAAACGTTGAAGGCGCTGCTCGTAGGGGGCACCTGCGCGATTGCCGGCGTGCCGAAAAACGCGCGCTATCCGTTGGCGTCCGTTCATTGGACGGCTGTCGCCCATTTGCTCCGTGTGCTCGCGCCGGGGGAACCTTTGCCGGCGGACGATCTGCCGGAACAGGGGGCGTTGCCCTTGTTGTCGGTTCTGTTCGAATTCGGTTTTCTGATGGGGCGCGATATCCGCCCGGTCCTCGCACAGGCGCGCAAGGCGTTTGCCGCGGCGCGACCGGCGCCGCCGGCCTTTTCGTTGTGCGCCTTCTGCGCGTTGGCGGTTTGGACCGGTCAGCGCGAGATTCTGAACAGTGCGGCCTCGCTTGTCGCGCCGGGATCGCCGGCCGAACATTTCGCGGCGCTCTGCCTCGACATCTTCGAAGGACGTTTCGATGTGGCTGAAAAGGCGTTCGCCAGCGGCGCGGACAGCTTCCGCGGGGTGTTCCCGACGGATGTCTCCACGCCGGTCTGGGTATTGGGCATGGCGCTTGCGCTTCACGAGTCGGCTCCGCTTGGACGAGTCTCCAAGTACGCGAAGCAGCTGGAGGCGAAATTGTCCGACCCGATCAATTGGCATCCGGTGGGACGGTCTTTCTGGCAGGAAGTCGAGAATCGGCGTAAACAGCTCGTCGAGCGGGTGATGACGGCGGGGGCGCCTGAGTGGAAACCCAAATTGGTGGTGGCGGAAGAGGAACTGCTTCAACCGGCGAAAGAGGTCTTTTGGGCCGGGTATCCGACTTTGGCGTCCGTGTATCTTGCGGCCTTGCGGCGTGCGCAGGTGAATTTGCCGGAGGTGGAAAAGTTTGAGGCGATGCTCGGGACGACGGGTGCGCTTTCGCTGGTGAAGACGATTTCGGCGGAACCCAAATGGAAGAGTGCGCTCAGGGCCATTGAGGAATCTTTGCCCGAACGCAGTGCGGCGGCGCGGGGTGAGCAGGTGCTGAATGGTACGATCGGATGGTCGCTTGGACTTGTCCCCATCGGGCAGGGGAATGAAACGTGTTATGCGTGTTCCAATCTCGTGCCGCTCTATCGTGGTCCGCGCGGCCGGGAGAACGGCCAGGATGACCGGGTGCTGACGTTGAACGCCTTGGCCAGTTCGAAATATCGAGCGTGCCTCACATCCTGTGATACGGAAGTGTTGCAGATCCTTTTGAAAAGCGGCTATAATCCGCGTGTGCCCTACACAGTGCCGAATGAAGTGTTGGAGCTTCTCTGCGGACAGCCGCGCGTGTCGCAGGCGACAATCGGAGGCACGCATCAGCCGATCAAGCTGGTGCGCAGCCTGTGCGAAGTGACGACGGCGAAACTGTCCGCCGGCGGTTTGATGCTGACGGTGCCAGCTTGGTTGCTGTCCGCGCGGAGTGACGCCTACATTCTGCGAAAGGATGGCGAAGATACTTTTTCCTACTTTGCGTTGACGAAGCGTCTGCGCGATGTGTTGGCGGTTTTTGACGACCAGCCGGCAAAGGGGATTCTCGTCGTTCCGCCGGAAGGAGAGTCCCTTGCGAAAAAGGTGTTGGTGCGTCTGGCGTCCGAAATGACGGTCGGGGGCGACATTGTACTCGACACGGAAGGGGCGCTGACGAAGGTCGTGGGGGATACGACGCCGCACGTGCGTCTCGTCTATGCGAATGAGACATTGTCGATTTCAATTGTGGTGGAGCCCATTGCGAACCGCTCGGTGGCCGTATACGAACCGGGAATCGGACGCCCCCAGCGGCTGATCCAGCTGCGGGGAGGACGTACGGTGCTGCTCGTACGCGACTTGGCGGCTGAAGAAACGGCCGCAGCGGCCGTGCGCGTGACGCTTGAGTCCTTTGATGCCTGGGCCCGCGCAAAGAACCGATGGTTGATTTCGGATGCCGAAGCTTCGCTTGAGGCGTTGCGGACGCTGAAGGCCCTCGGCGGAATCAGACTGGAATGGCCGGAAGGCGAGAAGGTGCGTGTGACAACGCCGAAGGCGGGTGGCGTGCAGATCGAGGCGAGTGGCGAGGACTGGTTCGAAGTGGGCGGCAATGTGACGCTGGACGACGGTCGCGTGCTGAAACTCGTCGAATTGTTGCGGGCGCTGGCGAACCGCGAAGGGAACTTTGTCCGTTTTGGCGAGAACGACTTCCTCTACTTGAGCAGCGAATTGCTGCGGCGGTTGGACGCGCTCGCAGTGGCAACCGATGTGAAGGCGTCGAACGACGAGGCGAACGCGGGCCTTTCCGCCGCGGCGCTGCCGATGCTTGCGAAGGCGTTTGACGTTGGGGAGGAAGGATCGGACGATCTGCCGATGCTGCCGACTTCGGTTGCGTCGCGTGTTGAAAGAATTCAACAGGCCTTTGCGGCGCCGGTTGAGATTCCCCGGTACTTTAAAGGCGAGCTGCGGAGTTATCAGGAGACGGGCTATCGTTGGCTCGCGCGTTTGGCGGCCTGTGGATTCGGTGCGTGCCTGGCGGATGACATGGGCCTCGGTAAGACCATCCAGATCATTGCGCTCTTGCTGGCGCGACAGGCAGAAGGGGTTTCGCTCGTGGTGGCGCCGGCTTCGGTTTGTCCGAACTGGGCGCGTGAGCTTGCGCGTTTTGCGCCTACGCTGAACGTGGTGATGTCGGGCGAAGTGAAAGACCTGCCCGACCTGCGTGCGGGCGATGTGGTGATTGCGAGCTACGGATTGCTCGTTTCGCGGGAAGAGGCGTTCAAGGACATCGCGTGGAATGGTGTCGTCCTGGACGAGGCGCAGGCCGTGAAGAACGCCGAGACCCAGCGTGCGCGTATCGCCTGCCGGTTGTCCGCAAAATTCCGCGTGGCGGCCACAGGTACGCCGGTCGAGAATCGTTTGGCTGAATTCGCGAGTATCTTCGCCTTCCTCAATCCGGGACTTCTTGGGATGGCGAAGGAATTTGAAAAGCGTTTCGTCGAGGCCGGGTTCGCGACGGCGTCGCTCAAGCGTTTGGTGGAACCGTTCGTCCTGCGCCGTCTGAAACGCGATGTGCTGCGGGAACTGCCCGAGAAGACCGAAGTTACGTTGCGCGTGAAACTGGGGGACGAGGAACGGGCGCAATACGAGGCGTGCCGTGTGGATGCGTTGGCGTCCTTGAAGGAGAAGGGCGAAGAGACGAATCGCATCTCCGTATTGGCGGCCTTGATGCGTCTGCGCCGTTTCTGCTGCCATCCGTCGCTCGTGTTCCCGGAGTCGATGACGGGCGCGAAGCTCGAGGCCGTGATGGAACTGCTGGGCGATCTGCGCGAGGGCGGACACCGCGCGCTCGTATTCAGCCAGTTCGTGGACTTCCTCGCCATCGTGCGTGAGGCGATTGAAGATCGTTCGTGGACGTATCGTTATCTCGACGGATCCACGTCGCCGGCGGAACGCCTTGCCGCCGTCGATGCCTTCCAGAGAGGAGACGGGGATTTCTTCCTCATTTCGCTCAAGGCGGGCGGAACGGGACTCAATCTCACGGCGGCGAACTATGTGGTCCTGCTCGACCCGTGGTGGAATCCTGCGGTTGAAGACCAGGCGGCGGACCGGGCGCATCGTATCGGCCAGCGATTGCCGGTGACGGTCTATCGCGTGGTCGCGGAAGATACGGTGGAAGATCGTATCCTCGATCTGCACGAGTCGAAGCGGGCTGTCAGCGCCGATCTGCTGGAGAATGCAAAGGGCGAATCGCTGACGGTCGAACAGCTGATGGGATTGTTCAAATGAAAACCGGAAAACGGGAAATGTAGAATGCGGAAGGGAAATCCGAGATGGAGCAGGTGATGATTCAAGGCGTGCGGGCGGAAGTGGCGAAAAGTTTCTTCCAGCGTGCGCGTGGCCTCATCGGACGCAAGTCTCTTGCGCCCGGCACGGGTTTGCTCATCCTGCGTTGCAATGCCATCCACACGTTCTTTATGCGATTCCCGATTGACGCGACTTTCCTTGACAAAAACGATCAGGTGGTGAAGATCGTACGGAACATCCCACCGTGGCGTCCGTTCATCTGGGGTGGCTGGCGCGCAAAAAAGGTTCTCGAGACACAGAGTTGATTAACAAAATCAAAGTCAACCGATGTTTGAGATACTTGCGTTCTGCCCGTTTTTTTGATAACATTATTGCGAATCATTCTAAGGAGAACTAACTAATGAAGAAATTGCTATTTACTTGCGCCCTCGTGGCATCGATGGGCATTGTCGCGGCTCCGCCGCAGAAGCCCCAGCAGCGTAAGGCTCCGCCGCCGCGTCAGGAGGCGGCGCGTCCGGCCCCGAAACCGGCAGCGCGTCCGGCCCCGAAACCGGTGGCGCGTCCGGCAGCCCGTCCGGCTCCGAAACCGATTGCCCGTCCTGCGGCCCGTCCGGCACCGAAACCTGTGCATCACACGCCGCCGAAGAGTTTTTCGGCGTCCCACCACAAGATGGGCATGCGTGGCGCTGGCGTGTGGTCGCCGCCGCCGCATCATACGGGTTTCCATGCCAATCGTCCGCACGGTGCGCGCTTCTGGACCCGCCCGGCGATTCCGCCGCTGATGGCGGGTGCGCTCTATGCGTGGCAGTGGATCGCCACTCCGTGGAACTATACGATTGACGGTGCGTACTACTACGGCGAAGGCTACTACTTCGACGGCTACAACTATTGCTACAATGGCGGCTACCACCTCACGCCTCCGCCGGTGATCGTGACGACGCCGGTTGTGACGACGCCTGTGGTGACAACGCCGGTTGTGACGACGCCAGTCGTCACGCAGCCGGTTGTCACGCAGCCGGTCGTGGCGCAGCCTGTTGTTGTGCCGCCGCCGCCCCCGCCGCCGCGTCGCCGCGGTCTTCTGAACATCCTCTTTGGCGACTAAGCGCAAATGAGGTAAGTTAAGGCAAGATGAACGGCCGTGGACCCGCTCAGGCGGATTCGCGGCCGTTGTTCTCATAAAGGAATACGAGAGATGAAAAAACTGTTTTTGGGATTGGTTATTGGTTTGATCGGTGTGAGCGTCGTGTCGGCTGCGGAAACGGCGGCACCGGTGCCTGCGGCGACAGTAGCCGCGAAGGAGACGCTGGAGGCGAAAGTCACGAAGGCGGGCTATCAGGTGAAGAAGGTGGATCGCTTCCTGGGCGGCCGTCGTGTTCAGTTTATGTTCCAGGGTGAATTGGCGTGGATCGTCGAGCCGACGGGTCCCGTCCAGCCCGGTAAGTGGATTTGGGTGATGAAGTGGCCGGGTGCCTTTGCCGACGGTACGGGCCAGAAGGACGCGCTTGCGCGCGGCTATCACTATATGTATCTCGATGACTGGACGCACATTATGAACGATGCGGGCGTCAAGCGGGCGAAGGACTTCTATGAATTCGTGACGGGGCCGCTCGGTTTCCAGCCGAAGGCGAATCTCATCGGCATGAGCTGGGGCGGTTTCTATAGTACGCGCTTCGCCTCGAGCTATCCGGAATGTGTCGGCAAAGTCTATCTCGACAATCCGGTGCTGAACTTCGGCGCGTTCAATCCGCTTGGCTGGAAGAGTGTCAAGGAAGCGTGGAAGTATACGAAGAAGGGAGAGAACTGGAAGGACAAGCCGTCGATGCCGGTCAATCGGGCGAAGCCGATCGCCCAGGCGAAGATCCCCGTCTTGTTCATGTACGGCGACAAGGATACAGTTGTGCCGCCGGCCGACAATGCGCTGCTCTTCATTCCGCGTTTCAAGGAAGCCGGCGGACAGATCGAGGTCATCGTGCGTCCCGGCTGCAACCACCATCCGCACGGTTTTGTGGACCGCAAAGATTGGCACCGCGTGGTCGACTTCTTCGAAGGTAAATAACAGTCCCTCCCTCCCCTCGTCCCCTCTCTCCCCTCGTCCCCTCTCTCCCTTCATCCCCGCTCCCCTATTCCTGCCTCCACCGGTGCAAGACGACGGTTCGGGACCGGTCCCGAACCGAAGTCCGGCCGCCGTCCGGAAACGTCCCGGCAGGCTCATGACGGCGAGATTACGGTTCGGGACGGATCCCGAACCGTATTCTCGCCGATTTTGACGATCTTGTAGTCGTTTGAGCTTGCATTCTCCGACTTGATTTGCTATCATCCAGGCAGACAGGATGGAAGGAGAAAAAACTGTCGTGGCCGACGAGAGGATTCTTGTCTGCCTCCGCCAAAGCAATATCGACACCAATAACTTCGGAAACGACGAATTCGAGAACGGGAAGCCGTTCTTTGATTGGTTTTGGGAAAACGTCCTGGGGCTGGATTCCGAAGAATACCGCCGTCGATTCTGGCGCGAGGTCTATACTACCGGTCATACCATCGGACATGTTCCGCGTGGTCTGAACGACTTCATGAACGAGCACGGTTTCATTGGGAGCGCACGTTCAAGTGCACTATTCATGGTCCTGTGCCTGATGGGATGCTCGTTCGCGTTCTGGGTAGCGCGGAGACAGCTCACGCTTGTCCTCCGCCGTATGCGCCGGAGTTCCTACTACGAGAGAGAGCGTGAACGCCGTCGCGAACTCGCCAAGGCGCGTCGCGCAATCGCTGTGCGGCGCACGTCCAATCCGTGCCCGACGGCGGAGGAGCTGCGCGAGGCCTTCGCTCATGCGGCCGAATCCCCTGAGGCCTCACTTCGATTCGGGTCGATGTTGCAGGATTTGGAGTGCTATGTGGACAGCCGCGTAGTCATCGACTCCGCCTCTGGTACGATTCGCGGACGTCGCGGTGGCATCAAGCGATTCCTTCAGCGGGAGGCCCCTGAAATCTTTAAACATTATAAGACGGCAATGTCGCACAAAGCCCGTGCGAAACGGTTTCGACAGGCCTGCGATGCCATTGACCCGATCCCCATTGACGCACTCCTGCCGATTCATCGGCTGTCGCCAGCGGTTCAGAAACGGGTTTTCCGAGGTATGGAATTCCCCGAGCGACCAGATCTACGTACTGCCAGCACGCTCACCCACTGGATGGCGTCGAACGGTAATACCGCATACTTAAAGACCCAAGACTGGGTACGCGCCCCGGTCTGCTGGTACAGCGAGGACAGCGTCTTGCGTGACGACTCGCAGGACCTCGCGGCGGAAATATTGTCCTCTTGTAGAGGGACGTTGATTTCCCTGGATGCGGCCATCGCACTGAAGATCGACCCGCGCCTCGTCCGTGAGGACGTCGAACCTGACAACCGCGTTAAGGTTTTGACATACGGACTGTCTTCCGAAGACTTCAAAAAAACGAATTCTGCGAAGAAACGGATCTTGTATGCTTCTCGTCGCGTGATGGCTTGGTTGAAGCGGTTCCGAAACGACATACCCGCCGCGTGACGGGAACTTTTACCGAGAGAGTTTTTATCGACAGGAATAATTGTTGTTCATTTTGACAACGCGTTATGAATTCGTGTAGACTTCACCATCCGTGTCAAGGCTGGTGTGCTGAAGTCTTCGTAGGCTCTACCTCGTCTCATTGATTCTGATTCCCGTACTGGCACATTTTCGCTCTTCATCGATGTTTTCTGCCAGACTACGGTTCGGGATTTCACACCCGCCGGAGGCTAGTCGCTTCGCTCGCCGCCAGACTACGGTTCGGGATTTCACACCCGCCGGAGGCTAGTCGCTTCGCTCACCGCCAGACTACGGTTCGGGATTTCTCTCCCGCCGGTGGATAGACGTTTTGTTTGCCGGCCAGACTTCGGTTAGGGGGCGGTCCCGAACCGTAGTCTGGCGTGACGAGGCGGGCTGTTGCCGTCTAGAGTTGGCGGGCTGTCTAGAGTTGGTGTGCTGGCCAGACTACGGTTCGGGGAAATGCCTTGATGTGAACTGCCGTTCATAGTATAATTTGAAAATGGAAACGGGCGTTTGTTTCGTGGAGTTGGAGTGTTGGTGAGATTCACGCAAAAAAGCTGGAGGATTCAAATGAAAAGATTGAGCATTCTTCTTTCTGCCACCTGGGTGGGCGTAAGCGTTTGGGCGGCGGGTGCAGTGATGGCGGCGGGTGCAGTGATGGCGGCGGGTGCAGTGATGGCGGCGGGTACGGCGATGGCGGCGGGTACGGCGATGGCGGCGGGTGCAGTGATGGCGGCGGGTGAGAATCTGCTTGTCAATCCGGGGTTTGAGGAGTCGACATG
>JAKSOY010000002.1 GCA_024405255.1 Kiritimatiellia bacterium | reverse complement strand
GTGACGGACTCAAGGTCGAAGACATGCTCATGGCCGCCGGCAAGATGAAAGACGGTACGGCGTTCCTCTTCGATCCGTCCTGGTCGCGTCTCGAAGAGAAGCTCAAAGTGCCGGGTCCGGGATGGGAACGTTTCCCGAAGCGCATGGAAGTGAATGTCACCATCACCGGCGAAAAGGGGATGCTCACGTGCGACTGCTTCGGTCCGAACGTCTACCACAACGGTGCGCCGAACGACCGCTACACCGTCCAGTACACCTACTTCGACGAGTGGATCGGCCTCATCGACGAGTTCGTCGCCTGCATCCGCGAGCACAAGACGCCGCTCATCAACCTCAAGTGGCACAAGCAGACGATTCAGTCCATGCTGGGTTGCTATGAGTCGATCCAGACGGGCAAGATCGCCAAGATCGGTTGAGGTCCGGTAGAGTTACGTGGCAGGGCAACCGGAGAAGATTCGACTTCATCGCGAGCGCGAGCGTGTGCTCGCGTTGAGTCGGCTTTTTGCTCCGGACCCTGAAAACCCGGGGACGATCTCGGCGGCGGCGAAGGCGTTGCCGCTGCCCGAGGGGCTCGGCGTGCGCGAGAACGCCGCCCGGGAACTTTTGGTGTTCCTTGATTCGGAATTTGCCGATGTACGGCGGCTCGCGGCGTCCGCATTGGGGAAGATGGCTCCGGAAAGACCGGCCGTGTCGATGATTCTGCCGAAGTTGATTGGCGTGGCGGTCAAGGATTCCCATCCCCAGGTGAGGCAATATGCGTTGAAGGCGATTGCCCGGTATCCGCGGGAGGCGCTTCTCGTTTTGGACGATCTGAAGGATGTCGCCCGCGATGAGACGGCACCGATGTATGTGCGAAAAGCGGCGGCCGAGGCGGTGGCGGTCGTTCAGGAAGAGAATCGAAAGAAGGTTTTCTCCGGCCAGCGGTTTTGCGCCCGTTGCCATCGTCCGATTTCGGAGGCGGAGTTCCGCCAGGCGATGGACCGGTTTGGCCGTCCCTATTGTCTGCATTGCAAGGACGAGAAGGAACTGGAACACCACGACTTCGAGTCGAAGGTCGAGGAGGCGAAGCAACGGCGCACCGAGGGCGGAACCGCTGTGCAGAGCATCGGTGAAAAACGGATCGCGGAATTTCTCGAGCAGGAGCACATCGCCTTCTACTACGATGAGCGGTTTCGGATCTCCGGGGCCGACTTGATTCGACCCGACTTCTATTTGCCGGAGTTCGATCTCTACATCGAATACTACGGAATGAACACGCCGGAATACAACGCTAATCGTCAGCGCAAGCACATCCTCTACCAGCGTGCTGGGAAGCGGCTCATCAGCGTCTCGTTTCTCGACGACCACGATCTAATCGGCATTCTCAAAACCAAACTGTCCCGCTACATCCGCTTCGAGGGCCCCCCGTCATGAGCAGACTGTCCTCACTCGCTACGCTCGTTCCGGACAGTCATTCCGGCCAGTTTGGGTCGGTCTCGACTCGTTCCGGACAGTCTTTCTGGACTGTTTTGTTGGTTTTGGCTTGTTTCGGAGAGGCTATGTCTTTCGGGGAGAAGGTCCCGGAATGAGCGTAGCGAATGAGGGACCGGCCCAGTTAGTTTAACACATGTCAAAAAGGAGAAAGAAAAATGAAAAAAACGATCTTGTTGCTCGCGCTGGCCGTTCTGGGAACGGCTGAGGCTGCCGGGTGGAAATACAAATGGCCGGTCATCGTGCCGGAAGTTCAGGAGAAGACCTTCAAGGCCGATGTGCAGGTGAAGATCGAAGACGGCGTGGTGGTGTCCGTCTCCTGTGCCGACGGGGCGAAGATGTCCGGCTGGGTCGCCGCGAAGTTCGCCGCCTGGTTCGGTGTGAAGGCGAAGGTGCAAGATGTCGCCTTTGTGGGTACGCCGTTCCCGAATGCCGGCGGCTATTCGCTGACGGCCAAAGCCGGGGCCCTCGCGCTGGGCGCCCAAACGGCCGAAGGCGTGCGCTACGCGATGTCGACCTTGCGCCAGCTCGCGCAGCCGCTACGCGGAACTCTCACGGTGAAAGGCTGGGAAGTCCCCGAACTGACGATCCGCGACTGGCCGGAAATCTCTTTTCGCGGACTTCACCTCTGCGCCTTCCCGGAACTCTCGCTCGTCTCGATCGAGCATCAGATCCGCATGGCCGCCTACTACAAGTACAACTATGTAGTGTTGGAACCCTGGGGAACCTATCGGTCGGAAAAATATCCGTGGTACGGATTCCGCAATGGCAAGTTGACGACGGCCGAATGCCGGCGGTTGGCCAAGATCGCCGCCGATCTCGGTGTGAAGCTCATTCCGGAGCTCAACGTGTTCGGACACGCGACGGCCGCGCGCGTCTGCGCGGGCAAGAACGCGATCCTCTACCATGCGCCCGAGTATGCGCCGCTTTTCGAACCGGGCAACAACGGTTGGAACTGGTGCCTTTCCAACCCCGAGACGCGCAAAGTGCAGGAGGGAATGCTCGAAGAGATGTACGAGGCATTCGGCCGCCCGGGGTACGTCCATCTCGGCTGTGACGAGGCGAATGGTCCCTCTTGCTCGGCGTGCTGCGCCGTGCCGTACTGGGAGGTTGTTTCGGCCCATGTTCGTGCGCTGAACGAGAAGGCCGCGAAGCTGGGGGCGCGTCCGATGGTGTGGCACGACATGCTGCTGGCGCGGAACGATGCGCGTTGGCAGGGATTCTACCAGAATGGCGCCGCCGATGCCGAAAAGCTGCTCATGTCGTTGCCGAAGTCTCTCGTCGTCTGCGACTGGTACTATGGTTCGCCGCGCAAGGATGGCGCTTTCCCGACGCTTGACTATTTCCAGAAGCAGATGAAGTTTACGACGTTGACGTGCCCGTGGAACAAGACGGTCGGCATCCGCACCCAGTGTACCTATGCGCGGACCCATTCGCTTGACGGCGTTTTGCAGACGATGTGGCATCACTACACGGGACCGACCGTGCGTGCCATCTACACCGTCGGCGCGGCGGCCGCGTGGAGCGCAAAGGCCAATCAGGAACAGGGGACGGGCAAGTTTTCTGATTATTCTACTCATTGGCGGCAGACCGCCAACGACACCCCCGGAGGCGACGCCTACGAAGAACAGGGATGGTATTCCGACCAGGTCCGTTCTGAATGTCCTTGGAACTGATTCGAAAGAAGTGAATCAATGAGCAAATGTCATTTGATGATGTTGGGCGCCGTGGCGCTCGCGAGCGTGTGTGCGGAGGCGGCGCAGGAGGCGTTCGTCTGCCAGTACAACGGGATGAACGAGACGAACCGCATGGCGATCGGTTCGGTGAAGGTGTGGGGCGTGAATCGCACCCTCACCTGGACGGCGGACCGCGACTATCCGCAAACGGGTGTCGGTTTCAAGTTTGTCGCGACAAACTGGACCACGAACAACTACGTCTTTGCACCGGCGGCCATCTATGACGGCAACCGGTTTGACATTTCCTATGTCGGGTATGCGCCCTACATCACCGAGTGGGAAATGCCGAGAAAGCCGAATCGTCCCGTTGTGACGACGAACATCCATCACCTCAACAAGAATGGGTCCGATGCGCGTATCGACTTCCTTGCGGGCGAGACGTCCGCACCGATGGTCGGCTATTGGGACTCGGTGAAGAAAGAAGGCCATCTCTATCTGGTCGATCCGACGACGCCGCTCGGCGAGACCGGATTCTCCGTGCGTGAATCGCCGAAGAACGGCACCTGCGAGTTCGTTCTCGCGGCGCCTGGCATTCGCACGACGAGGTACACGATGTGCCGTTCGCGTCGCGAAGATTGCGGCGACCGCGCACCCGACATCAAGAAGGGAACGAAGGTGAACTTCGGCGTGTCGGTTGTCGACTTCAAGGCGAAGAACATCGACGAGTTCCTCGCGCGCGCTTTCGATCTCCGCAAGCTGCGCACAGGCCGTACCCAACACGCGAAGGTCGAAGAACCCGAGACCGTCATTCGCCAGATCCTCGCGAACGAGGATGCGTACCATTGGTACGAAAACAAGGAGAAGGGAATCGGCTACTACTGCAACGCACCTGGCGGGAACAGTCCCTTTGGCCACCTCCAGCTCGGGTGGAACGGCATTCCGGTCTATCTGCTGCCGTTGTTGGAGCGTCCCACGCCCGAACGCCTGCGCCGTTGTGCGCTGTGCTGGGATACGATTGCGACGATGAACGGTGCCAGCGGCCTCTACTACGCGATCAACCGTCGTGGCGAACTGCTCGGCGATGCGTTCGGACGGCAGACGCAACTGCGCGACCACGCCATGATGCGGCGCACGGCGATTACGATCTACTACGGCATCCAGTCGCTCCAGAAGATGGAACAGCTCGGTGTCGCGATCAAGCCCGAATGGAAGGAATCTGTCCGCAAGGCTTGCGACGGTGTGGTTGCGATTTGGACGCGCTACGGACAGCTTGGACAGTATGTCAAAGTTGCGACGGGTGAAATCCATGCGCCCAACTCGACGAATGGTGCGCTCGTTCCGGGCGCGCTGACGCTGGCCTCTAAGTATTTCAACCAGCCGAAGTATCTGGAAGTGGCGAAGGCGACGGGACGCTATCTCTACGACCACGATCTCGCCAAGGGCTACTGCGGAGGAGGTCCGGCGGAGATCCTCGAAGCGCCCGACAGCGAGTCCAGCTGCGAAATCGGCGAGAGCTTCATCGCCTTGTGGGAACACACGGGAGAGAAGGAATGGGTGGAGAAGGCCAAAGCTGCGGCGGCGATGTACGCGAGCTGGGTGGAGGCGTTCGACTATCCGTTCCCGAAGACGTCGCGCATGGGCCAGCTCGGCATCAAGGCGACGGGCAGCGTGTGGGCCAGTGTGCAGAACCGGCATTCGGCGCCAGGTCCCTATGTGATGAGCGCGGACTGGCTGGTGAAGCTTTCGAAGGCCACGGGCGACAGCCGGTATGCGCAGGTGTTCTATGACAACGCGCTCAACATCGCGCAGTACGCCACGACCGAGAAGAACCACTTCATGCCGAAGGGACGTCCGGGGACGTTGACCGAACGTGTCAACACCGGCGACTGGGAAGGGCGTCGCGGTATCGGCGCGGTGATCGACAGCGATTCGAACCAGGCTTGGGAAAACGTGGCGCTCTTCACGTTGATGGCGCTTCAGAAGAACACGCTGTACCGTCCGCGCGAAATCGATGCGACCTGGTGTTCGCTCGGCACGTCCATCACCTGGTACAACGCCCACGTCGACAATGCGCGCGGCCGCTTCACGCGTGCCTATCAGGATCGCGTGCTCGACGTCCTTCGTTTCAAGGGCTTTATCAATCGCGGCGTGAACGGCGGTGTGGTCGCCGCACAGCACAACCGCATCTCCAAGGCCGACTACTACACGATCGAGCACGGTGTCAACGACTGGGGACAGAACGTCAAGCCGGGCACTTTCGCCGACTATGTGAACAACACGAGCAATCGTACGTTCTACGCCAACTACCGCATTCTGATCGATCAGATCCGCGCGATCAATCCGGCGGCCAAGATCATCCTCTGCACGCCGCGCAAGAGCTACGGCTTCGGTACCTATCTGCCGCCGAAGGAGACGCTTCCGAAGAACGGCGTCTATCTGCGCGAGTTTGCCGAAGCGGTGCGCGCGATCGCGAAGAAAGAAGGATTTGTCGTCGCCGACTTCTACGCCAACTGCGGCGAAGAGCCGGAACTCGCCGACCTTTCGATCGACGTGGCGCTGCATCCCAACGATCCGGGCTATCAGCGTATGGCGGACGAAATCATTCGGGCCTTTGAGAAGGTCATGAAATAAGTTCTGAATGTGAAGGAGTGATGTGATGAAGCAGTTCGGTCTTTTCGCGTTTTTCGTGATGCTCGTCGAGGCGGTGGTCGCCGTCGATCTGCCGACGGATTTCACCCGGCTCGAGTACATCCGCTCAACGGGGCGTCAGTACATCGATACGGGTTATGTGCATACGCCGCAGACAAAGATCGAGACGGAGTTCGATGTGTCGGCGAGTGGACAGTCCCGCGCGTGGGCGGCGGCGTTCGGCGCCCGCGCCTCGAACTACCTTCATCACTGCTTCTGCTTCTTTACGCACAGCGGCGTGCCGGGTGCGAAAGGACATGGCGCGGCATACGCGCGCACCGGTGCGGAGACGGCGGGCGATGTGCTCTTCTACGGGGAGCGCATTTCGCTCTGCTGCGACCGCGCCCAAGCCACCTGGCGCGCTGTCGCCGATCCGAAGCGCACGGGGCGAATCACGACCACCGGCGCGATCGACGGCGGCGCGAACACGCTGTTTATCTTTAATCTCAACACTGGGTTGGCGGGAGGAAAGAAACTTGATCCTTCGCCCACCGCGATGAAACTCTATTCATTCCGCATCTCGGAAGGCGACTCGCTCAAGCGCGATTTCGTGCCGTGTCGTAATGCCGCCGGCGAAGCGGGACTCTGGGAGCGCGTGGAAGGACGTTTCTATGCGAACCAGGGAACGGGGAAGTTTGCGACGCCGGACACACCCTGGGTGCCCGCCGCCGTGTCGATCATGACGCCGTGGGGCGAGAAGGTCACGCCGGAAAATGCCTGGCGCGAATATCCCCGGCCCCAGATGGTCCGCGCGAACTGGACGAATCTCAATGGCCTCTGGGACTATGCGGTGACGCCGATTGCCGGTTGTGCGGGGCGTCCGGTGAAATGGGACGGCAAGGTCCTCGTACCGTTTGCCCTCGAGAGCGCGCTGTCGGGGGTGGGGCGTCTCGTGCAGCCGACCGAACTCATCTGGTATACGCGCACGATCACCTGTTCGAAGAAACCGGGCGAACGGCTGCTTCTCCATTTCGGCGGTGTCGACTATCGCACGATGGTGTTCATCGGCCATCGGGAAGTCACCGACGTGCCGCACGAAGGCGGACAAAATCCGTGGACGCTCGACATCACCGATTTTGTGGTCGACGGCGCGAACGAACTCACCGTCTGCGTCTGGGACCCGACGGAGGATTTCTCGATCAATTCTCTTGGCAAGCAGCGCTTTCAGACGGGCGGTTGCGTCTACACGCGCATGTCGGGCATTTGGCAGACGGTGTGGATGGAATCCGTGCCGACGCGTCACATCCGCGACTACAAGGTTGTGACGGACATCGACCGTTCCACCGTTTCGTTCACATTCGATGTGGGCGGGGCGGACGGTCTGGTGACGGTCGACGTCGACGGTGTGGGCCAGGTGAAAGGACCGGCCGGAACATTGTCGCTGACGGTGCCGAACGCGCGGCTGTGGAGTCCGTCCGATCCGCATCTCTACACGTTCACGGCGCGGTTCGGCACCGACGAGGTGAAGGGGTATTTCGGGATGCGCAAAATCTCGAAAGGCAAGGACAAGTCGGGCAAGTTGCGTTTCTTCCTCAACAACCAGCCGACCTTCCTCATGGGCACGCTCGACCAGGGCTGGTGGCCGGAAAGCCTGCTCACGCCGCCCAGCGACGAGGCGATGGCCTTCGATATCCAGACGCTCAAGAACTACGGCTTCAACATGATGCGCAAGCACATGAAGATCGAGCCGCTGCGTTACTACTATCTCTGCGACAAGCTCGGCATTTGGGTGCTGCAGGATCTGCCGCCCGCTGCCGCGGGAAGTCCGCGAACGGCCGCCGCCATTCGCTTTGCGACGCAGCGCTACCAGATGTCGCGCGTTGAACAGAAAGAGATGATGGATGTCCTGCAGAAAGTGCCGTCCGTCGTCATGTGGGTGCCCTTCAACGAAGGCCACGACCAGCCGAATGCGTTCTTGACCCATGCGATGATGGACTTCATCAGCCGCTACGATCCGACGCGTCTCGTGGATGGTCCGTCGGGCTGGTTCGACTACGAAGGCGGCGCCTTCGCCCATCTCCAGCCGGCGCGGACGAAACACAAGCCAGTCGGCGAATGCGAGGCCGGCGATGTGATCGACATGCATTACTATCGCGGGCCCAGCATGCCGGCGGTGAACGACCGCCGCATCTGCTTCCTCGGCGAGTTCGGCGGACTCGGCCAGTCGGTGCCTGGACATGTCTGGCGTGCGGGGGCGGGCTGGGGATACGGCGGCAGTCGCGACACGTCGACGCCGGCCGGGCTGCAGAAGGTCTATCTTTCGCTCGTGACGGAACTTGAGAAGCTCGCTAAACGGGGGCTCGCCGGCAGCGTCTACACGCAGACGACGGATGTCGAGGTCGAAGTCAACGGTCTCATCACGTATGACCGCAAGGTCCTCAAGCTCGACGTACCGACGCTGAAGGCGGCCCACGAGCGCGTCATCCACGCGGTCGAACAACCGTGAACGAATCTGATAAGTATTGCACCTGCTAGGTGGCTGTGTTATAATTCAACTACACTTTATCCAACAACTGAAAGGTATTCTGATGAAAGTCCGTAAGAACTGCAAGTACGCCGTTGCCTGTGTTTCCTCGATGGGGCTGCGCATTACGCCCGAGAATCGCATGGCGGTGCACAATTCGAATCGCTTCCTGCTGCAGGCGACGAGCGCCGAAACGAACGTGTTGAACGTGACGTCGTCCCTCGGGCCGGAGTGCCTCGTGATGACGCGGTTCGTGCAGGGCAGCCCGATGGCGGCCTTCATCAAGGCGCAGCTGCGTGCGCGTAACATCGCCTATGTGGGCCCGGATGTGGCGCAGGGAGGTCCGTGGGGCTACCGTCACCAGTTCAACATTGCGGATAGCGGATTCGGCCTTCGGGCGCCGCGCGTGTGGAATGACCGTGCGGGTGAAGTCGGCCGTACGCTCGATGCGAAGGACTATGACGTCAAGAAGATCTTCGGTGAAGACGGCGTTCAGATCCTCCACCTCTCGGGCTTGATCGCGGCGATGAGCCCGGAGACGACGAAGTGCTGTCTTGCGCTCGCGAAGGCGGCGAAGAAGTACGGCACCCTCGTGAGCTTCGACCTCAACTACCGTGCGACCTTCTGGAAGGGCCGCGAGGAAGAACTTGCGAAGGCGTTCCATCAGATCGCGTCCGTGGCGGACATCCTCGTGGGCAATGAAGAGGACTTCCAGCTCTGCCTCGGGTTCAAGGGCCCCGAAGCCGGCGGCAAGGACCTCAAGGGCAAGATCGAATCCTTCAAGGAGATGATCGAGAAGGTCGCCAAGAAGTATCCGAATGCGCAGATGTATGCGACGACGCTGCGTCAGGTCGTTTCGGCGGGACACCACCTCTGGGGTGCCATCGTGCGTGCTGGCGGCAAGTGGTTCGTCGAAGAGCCGCGTGACATTGACGTCTTGGACCGCATCGGCGGCGGCGACGGTTTCACGGGCGGTCTTCTCTATGGCGTGCTCAAGGGCTGGAACGGCGAGAAGTGCGCGCAGTTCGGCTGGGCGTCGGGCGTGATGGCGGCGAGTTCGCTGAACGACTACGCGGAGCCGGCGGACGAAAAGCAGGTGTGGGATGTCTATGCCGGCAACGCCCGTGTGCAGCGATAAGAATTGATGACGCTTCTCTCCATTGCGGCGCTTGTCGTCCTCTTTGTCCTTTCGGCGTTTTTCTCCGGTTGCGAGACGATGCTCTTCTCGCTGACCGGCGTGCAGCGCGCACGGATTCGTGCGCGCAGTCCGAAGGCGGATGCGCGAATTGGGCGCTGCGTGGAGGATTCGGCGACGTTGCTTTCCACGTTGCTCGTGGGGAACACGTTTGTCAATTTCGCCATCGCGACGGTTGGCTACGGCCTGTTCTCAGACGCCTTCCCGGCTTGGGGAGGCGTCGTGGCCGTACCCGTGATGACGGTCTTCCTGTTGCTGTTCGGCGAAATCACGCCCAAACGTCTGGCGCTGCGGTATGCCGAACAGCTGGCACCGACCAGTGCAGGTTTCCTCCTTTTTGTCCGCGCGGCGCTCACGCCGTTCAACAAGGTGTTTGCTCTGATGTCGCAAGTGTTTGCGTCGAAGCTGAAGCGTGAGCGGCGGGCACTTTCGGATGTGGAACTCGTGTCGGTGCTGGACGCCATTTCGGAGAAGGGGGCGTTTTCGGCAACGGATGCCGAGATGATTGAAGGTGTTCTGCGCCTTTCGGAATTGCATGCGAACGACGAAATGACGCCGCGCGTGGACATCGTCGGCTACGATCTTGAGCTACCGCAGGAAGAGCGGGATCGTATTCTCGACACGGCCTGTCGTGCGTATCTGCCCGTCTATCGGCGCACGCCGGATGCGATCACGGGCATTATCAGCAAAGAGACGCGGAAGATCGAAAACGCGCTTTTCGTGCCTGAGCAGATTACGCTCGACGATCTGCTTGAACGTTTTCACACGAGTCACAAGCCCCTGGCAGTCGTGACCGACGAATACGGCGGCACGGCGGGCATCATCACGTTGAACGACGTGATGGAAATCATCGTGGGGCCGGGCGTGTTTGCGAACAGCAACGACGAACCGTCCTTTCAGCGTGTTGCGAAAAATGCCTGGATCATCGACGGTCGTGCGAGTCTGGAGGAGATCAATCGCGAGCTTGGCATTGAATTGGATGCGGGCGATGCGGACCGTCTGGCGGGCTGGGTCGCGTTTCATGCGGAACGCATTCCGCCGGTGGGAGCGTCTCTCGAAGCGGACGACTGTCGTGCGACGGTGCTGAAGCGTCGTCATCGCCGTGTGGAACAGGTGAAGCTTGAAGTGCTGAAATACCCGAAGACGGAGTCCGACTACAATCTGCTGAAGGAAACGGATGAAGCCGTCCGTAAAACGGAGGAGGATGACTGATGATGGTAGTCCTCCAGGTCGTCATTCTTCTGGCCGCTCTGGCATTGGCGGGATTCTGCGCCGGTTCCGAGACGGGATTCTTTTCGCTCAATCGCGGACGCGTGCTGCACATGGTCCGCGAAGGAAGTTCGAAGGCGAAGATCATCGAACAGGCGCTGCGGGATCGCGCCCGGACGCTGACGTGTCTGCTCGTAGGAAACAATTTGGGAAGTGTCACGTTTTCCGCGGCGTCGGCGGCATTGGCGGCGCATGCGTTTCCCGATGCGGCAAGCGTCGGGGCACGTACGGCCTGGAGTTTTTGCGCGGCCTGTACGATGCTCGTCTTCGGCGAGTATCTGCCCAAGCTCTTCTGTACAGCGCGTCCGTTGCGCCGTATGCTGCGTCTCGCGTTGTGCTATCGCGTGTTCGCCTGGGTGATGCGTCCGCTGACGGAAATCGCGCTCTTCCTGACCGGACTTTTTGAACCGAAGAAAAAAGAAAGCTCGCGCCTGAAGGTCACGCCGGATGATCTTCTTCAGATTCTTGCGGACCGGAAGGACGGCGTTCGTCTGACCGATTTCGAAAGTGCGCTCATTGCGCGCATTCTCGTTCTGCGGAAGAAAGGCGAAACCGTCACCGCGGACAAATTGCTGTCGGCACTGGATCAGCCGGAGCCGCCCGAAGGAGCGTGACGATACGGGTCGTCAGTACGGAATCATCGAAAGAGAGGTTTGTCAAAATGGATGCATTGAAAGCGGTAGGCGTCTGCCAGAGCTATGGCAAGGGCGAGGCGATGACGTCGGTGCTGAATGACTTTTCGCTGACGCTTGCACCCGGTGCGTTCGAAGTGCTGATGGGGCCGAGCGGCAGCGGCAAGTCGACATTCCTCCATTTGGCGGCCGGTCTGCTGACGCCACGGGCGGGACAGATCTTTGTCGGCGGCGAAGAGGTGACGGCGATGGGCGACCGCGCGGCGGCGAAGTTCCGGCGGCGTCATGTGGGCGTCGTGTTCCAGGATTTCAATCTGCTTGAAACGTTGACGGTTGCGGACAACATCGCCTTGCCGGTGAAGCTCGATCACGGCAAGGTGGATGCCGCGCGTCTGGCGTCGCTTGTCGAAAAGCTGGGCCTTGGCGGAAAGGAAGGGCGGTTGCCGAACGAACTTTCGGGCGGCGAGCGCCAGCGTGTCGCCGTTGCGCGCGCGCTTTTCACCGAGCCCGATGTGATTCTCGCCGACGAACCGACCGGCAACCTCGATGCGGCGGCGGCGAAAAGCCTCTGTGAATTGCTCCAGACGTTGAACAAGGATGAAAAAAGCGCGATCCTGCTCGTCACGCACGATCCCGTTGTCGCGGCCGCGGCCTCGCGTGTCCATTTCCTCAAGGCGGGTCGCCTCGCGGCGACCTTTGACACAAACCACGATCCTGCTTTCATTGCCCAAAAGTATCTAGAAACCTATCGGTAAGAGAAAGGGGGTCTCGCGATGAATCGTCTACTTACGGCCGTTTTGATGGGGACATTGGCGTTCGCCTGTGCGGGTGCGGATGGCACGATGGATGAAATGGAGGCCGCGTGGATCGCGACCGACGGACCGATTCCGACGAATACGACAAAGGCCGCCTGGCGGGCGGAAAAGCTCGCCCGCCGTGCGGAGCGTCTGAAACCCGTTGTGGCGATGTCGAAGACCTGGGTCTATTGTCGCCACTACGTGCAGGGAGGACGGTGCACGTTCCTCCATCTCTCGGAACTTTCCGACGCGTTCGAACAGCGTTCCTACCGCGCGCCCGGTTCGTCCGTCTGCCTCGCGGAATACCAGCCGGACGGACTGTGGAAAGAGACGACGCTGCTGTCGTCTACCACGGGGTGCTATCGCGATGTGGATGTTTCGCCCGACGGGAAGCGTCTGCTCTTTTCCTTCAAGGCGAGCGACCGTCAGGACGATTTCCATCTCTACACGATGGACCTGGCGACGCGTCAGGTCAAGCAGTTGACCTTCGGTCTCGGCGCGGCCGACATCGAGGGATGCTATCTGCCCGATGGACGCATCCTCTTCAACTCGACACGCTGCGGTCAGATCGTCGACTGCTGGTGGAACGAGGTCTTCAACCTCTATCGGTGCGAGGCGGACGGTTCGAAGATCACGCGTATCACCTACGACCAGGTGAACAACTACTTCCCCACGTTGACGGACGACGGACGCGTCTTCTACATGCGCTGGGAATACAACGACCGCGGCCAGATCTACACGCAGCCGGTGTTTTCGATGAACCCCGACGGCACCTATCAGCGCGCCGTCTATGGCGGCAACTCCTATTTCCCGAATTCGATCCTGCAGGCGCGCATGGTGCCGGGCAGTCCGCTCTTCTTCGCGCTCGGCACGGGCCACCACTCGTGGGAGCCAGGCCAGCTGATGCGGTTCGATCCGCGTGAGGGACGCGAAGAGACCGCCGGCTGCTGGGAAGTCGCCCCGCTTCGCCGCGCCCACTTTGTGAAACGCGACGGGAATTTCGGCCAGCAGGGCGAGATCTACTGCTATCCCTATCCGGTCAATGAAGACAGCGTGGTGATCGCGCGTCTGCGGCGCACGAAAGGCGTCTCGTCGGATCGCGACTTCGGTCTCGTGTGGACCGATGTGCACGGGGCGCGTGAAGTGCTGGTGGCGCAAGACGGGAAGATTTCGTGTGGTCGTCCGATCCCGGTGCGCGTGCGCAATCTGCCGGCGCGCAGTTCGGTTCGTCCGGACGAGACGCTCAAGACGGGCACCATCACGATCGCCGACGTCTACCAGGGCGAATCGATGAAAGGCGTGCCGCGTGGTACGGTGAAGTCGATGCGCGTCGTGTCGTTCGCGTATCGTCCCGCCGGCGTCGGGCGTAGCGTGGTGTACGGTCCTGGAGGTTTTGCGATGAATGCGACGCCGCCTGGACACGGCAACAGCACGTGGATGGTCAAGAAAGTGCTGGGCGAAGTCCCTGTGGCCGAGGATGGGTCCGTGGCGGTGAACCTGCCGGCGCGCACGCCGTTCTATCTGCAGCTGCTCGACGCGAAAGGACGCATGGTGCAGACGATGCGCAGCTGGACGCTGCTGCAGCCGGGCGAAGTGGCGAGCTGTGTCGGCTGCCACGAGTCGCTCAACGACGCGCCTGACTATCGCATGGAGCATCGTCCGGTGGCCCAGACCACGCTGCCGCCCGCGAAAGACGGTTTCAGCTTCTCGCGCGAAGTGCAGCCGATTCTCGACCGCCGGTGCGTGCGTTGCCACAATCCGATGAACGACAAGATTCCCGATCTCACGGCGACCTGCGTACGCGATCCGCAGGCGAAGCGGTGGTGGACGCAGTCCTATCTGAGCCTCACGCATGCGCGCTTTGGCGACAAGGCGATGGCGAAGAAGTTCGGGGGCGCGGCCGTCTGGTGGGAGAACCTCTGGGTGGGGGATCCGGCGCATCCGATGCTCAACTGGATCGACAACGGCGCCACGACCTCGCTCGTACCGTCGGATTGGCGCGGTTCGCGCAAGAGCAAGCTGTTCTCCGAAAAGCTCGACAAGGGGCATGCACCCGGTCTGACGGACGCCGAATTGCGTACGCTCGCGTGCTGGGTGGACCTGGGCGTGCCGTTCTGCGGCGCGTACGACGAACGGGTGGACTGGACGCCGGAGGACTACGCTTTCTGGAACCGGGGTCTGCTGCGGCGCGCGCGTTTCCGCACGGACGGCGAGCCGGACGGCGATGCCGCCTGGGTGTGGAGCACGAATGTGCCGACGCGCGTTGTCGGGTCGGCAGGTTCGAAGTGGGCCGAGCCGATTGCCGTCGTCACGAATGCGGCGGCGGCGCCGTTGACGCTGAAGGAGGCGAAGCCGCGTCCGTTCCACAGCCTCGTTCTGGGCGATCCTGCGCGTCAGGCGGCGGGGCATCTCGTCCAGACGCAAGGCGCTTTGGACGGCTACTGCGTGCACCTCTACGGGACGAAGCAGGAGGCCAGTACGTATCGGATGGCCGGTGGCACGTTGTCGCTTGGAAATTCACGCCCGGGATTGAAGGCGCAAGGACAAGAGGCGCCGCTCTGTGCGCTGATTCTGGAAGGCGTTTCCGGCAAGCCGGCGGAGTTCGAACTCACGGGCGGCGTGCTGGATTGCGAGAAGGGCACGGGGATGCTGCAGATCGGGTGCTACTCGAAACTTTCGAACGAACCCCATCCGAGCTGCCTGGGCGTGTTCAACCAGACGGGCGGCGAAGTGCGGATGAACAGCTATGCCGTGGTGGGGCGCTATGCGGGCGACATCGGCTGGTACAACCAGACGGGCGGTTCGTTCCGTCTGACGAATCCGAATGCGTGCGTGTACGTGGGCGAAGAAGGTGAAGGTCATCTGCGCGTCGGCGGCACGGGTTTCTTCTCGACGCCGCATCTGTCGCTGGGGCGTGCCGATACTTGCTGGAACTGCAGTGTGACGGTTGAAGGGAAGGGACGTCTCGTGTCGGGCGACATCACGGTGAAGGGTGCCGTGGGAACGAGCGTCAACTTCAATGGCGGCACGTTGGCGACGTATGAAACCAGTCGGCGGCTGGTGCCGTTCATCCAGCCGACGATCGCGACGCGCGTGCAGGCAGGCGGTGCGCGGATTGAAGTCGGACTCGACTCCTGGGCCGAATTGCCGGGCGTCTTGGCGGAAGATCCGGCGTCGACCGGCGGCGGACTCACGAAGGCGGGGTACGGGACGCTGGTCCTCCTCGGCTCGAACACGTACACGGGCGCGACGCGTGTCGAAGGCGGCTGTCTCCTCGTGAAGGATGCGACCGCCGTGGCGAAAAGCCCGTCCGTACATGTGGCAGGCGAGGCCAGCTTCGGCGTGTTCGGCGAGAACCTCGCGGCGGCGCAGAAGGCGCTTGCCGGGAAGATCACGTGGGGACTTGGCAGCACGCTTGTCATCGACACGCGGAATGGTTCGGTGAAAATTTCGGGCAAAGACCTGCTGGGAGCTTCGCGGGTGGAGAAGACCGGTCCAAACGACCTCGTCTTCACGTCTGCGCCCGTGGGGGTGAGCGAAATCCGCGTACGCGGGGGACGCCTCGTAACGACAGAACCGGATCTGATCCCGTCCAGCACGAAGGTCCTGCTGCTGGGTGGAACGCAAGGTACGCTTTAATCATGAACTGAAAGGTAGACAGAGATGAATCGGAGAGAGTTTTTAACGGGTGCGGCGTTGGCCGCGGCATCGACGATGTGGGCGGAGCAGGCGAAGACGCCGGCTCAAGTTGCCGCAAAGAAAAAAGAGGCGCGGCCCGAGGTGCCGGAAGTGATGGCGAAGCTGCATCCGAATCGTCTTATCAGCGTCGATCCGCACGTGCAGTTGCTGGGATCCGACGTCTTTGCCGTGGTCTGGATGACGCGTGAGAAGGCGAATGGCTGGGTGGACTGGAGCCAGGATGGCGGCCAGACATGGAAGCGCGCGTGGAACCAGCGCGACGGTCTGCTTGTCGATGCCTACGATACAGTGCACAAGATCACGGTGCGGGGGTATGATCCGACGCGTCCGCTGCAGTATCGGGTGACCTCGCGCGCGTTCACGAATTTCGGTCCGTACAAAGTCGCCTACTCGGGTGAAGAGGATACGCGCCTCGGGAAACTCAACGCGTTGCTGCCGGCGGACGGGTCGTTCTCCTTTGCGATGTTCAACGACGTGCATAACAATCTGTCGCTCTATCCTGCGCTTGCGAAGCAGATGACCGGCCTCTCGTTCACCGTCTTCGTGGGCGACATCATGAGCCATGTCGACGACGAACCGGGCGTGCAGCGCGATCTGCTCGCGCCGCTCGCGTACTGTGCCGAACACACGCAGGCGCCGATGTGGTATCTGCGCGGCAATCATGAGACGCGTGGCTGTTTCGCGCGCCATCTGCGCGACTACATTGCGCAGCAGAACGGACACTTCTACGGGGCGCTCACGTTCGGATCTGCGCGAATCGTGTTCGTCGACACGGGAGAGGACAAGACCGACGACCACATCGAGTATTCCGGGATGGTGGACTTCGAGTCCTATCTCGTCGAACAGACCGAGTGGCTGGCTCGTGAAGTGGCGAGCGACGAATGGAAGAAGGCCAAGTTCCGCATTGCGATCATGCACATCCCGCCGCATACGCGTCTGCCGAACGGGAAGGTCTGGCAGCAACCGCTCGCACGCATCAACAAGCTGCAGGCCCTGCTGGATACCGCCGGGACCACGCTCGTCTTGGGGGCGCATCTGCATCGTCATTCGATGGATGCCACCAAGCAGCTGCACCCCTACGCGCTCGTGGTGGGCGGCGGGTGCACGGCAAGGGATGCGACGCTGACGCGCTGCGACGTGAAGGGCGGACATTTGACCGTGCGCCAGTACACGGTTTCAGGGGAAGAATGCGATCGGATCGTCCTGTGAGGACGCTCCACTTTTCCCCCCATTCCCCCCGAAAATTTGATATAATATCTTCCCTATGGACATCATTAAGAAAATTTTTGGTACAAAGAACGCGCGCGACTTGAAGCGAATCAAGCCGATCGTGGCGGAGATCAATCGTCTTGAGGCCGAGTACGAGGCGAAGCATTTCACGGCGGAAGACTACCCGAAGATGACGGCGGAATTCAAGCGCCGTCTTGAGGCCAAGGAGGTTACGCTTGACGGTCTGCTGCCTGAGGCGTTCGCGCTCGTGAAGAACGCCTGCCGGCATCTGGTCGGCACGACGGAAGACGTGTGCGGACATACGCTGACCTGGGACATGATTCCCTTCGACTGCCAGCTCGTCGGCGGCATCGTGCTGCATCAGGGCAAGATCGCGGAAATGCAGACGGGCGAAGGCAAGACCCTTGTCGCGACGCTGCCGCTGTACCTGAATGCGCTTGAAGGCAAGAACGTGCAGCTCGTCACGGTCAACGACTACCTCGCGAAGCGCGACGCCACGTGGATGGGGCACCTCTTCAAGTTCCTCGGTCTCACGGTGGGCTGCATTCAGAACTCGATGGATTCGGCCGAGCGTCGTGCGCAGTATCTCTGCGACATCACGTACGGCACGAATTCCGAATTCGGTTTCGACTATCTGCGTGACAACGGCATGGCCGTACAGCCCGAGCAGGTGGTGCAGAACGGCCATCACTTCGCAATCGTCGACGAAGTCGACTCGATCCTCATCGACGAAGCGCGTACGCCGCTCATCATCTCGGGTCCGGCGACGGTTTCGACCAGTGCGCAGTACATCGCGATGAATCCGCTCGTGGCGAGCATCGTGCGCGTGCAGATGCAGCAGTGCAACGAGTTCATCGCCGAGGCGAAGAAGTGTCTGGCCGAAGGCAACGAGTGGGGCTGCAAGCGTCGCATCTATCAGGTGTACCATTCGACGCCGAAGCACAAGCAGATGCTGCACATGTTCGAAGATGCGTCCATTCGCAAGCTCCACGAAGAAGTGGAAATGCAGATGCTCAGTGAACTCCACCGTGAAGAGGGGCGTGCGCTGAAGGCGGAACTCTACTTCACGATCGACGAGCGTTCGCGCGAAGTGGCGCTGACGGACAAGGGGTGCGAGAAGATGAATCCGCGCGACCCCGAGACCTTCGTCATCCCGGACCTCGCGAGTGCGATGAGCCAGCTTGACGGCAATGCCGACATGACGCCCGAGGAGAAGGCCGAGAAGAAGCGCCTCTTGCAGGCGGACTTCATGGAACGCTCGGCGCGGGTGCATGTCATCGACCAGCTGCTGCGTGCGTACTGCCTGTACGAGCGCGATGTCGACTACGTGGTGCAGCCGGACGAAAACGGCGTGGGCCATGTCTACATCGTGGACGAGTTCACGGGCCGTATCCTGCCGGGCCGTCGTTGGTCGGACGGTTTGCATCAGGCCGTCGAAGCGAAGGAAGGCGTCGAGATCGAAAAGGAGTCGCAGACGCTCGCGACGATCACGATCCAGAACTACTTCCGTCTCTACACGAAGCTCGCGGGTATGACCGGTACGGCCGAAACCGAAGCGCGTGAATTCAAGGACATCTACAAACTCGATGTGACGGTGATTCCGACGAATCGTCCGATTCGCCGTATCGACGGCAACGACCAGATCTACCGTACCCAGCGTGAAAAGTACAAAGCCATCATCGAAGACGTGCGCAAGCGCCACGAAGCCGGTCAGCCGGTGCTGCTCGGTACGGTGACGGTCGACACCTCGGAAGTTCTGTCGCGTCTTTTGAAGGTCGCGAAGATTCCGCACGAAGTGCTCAATGCGAAGAACCATGCGCGCGAAGCCGAGATCGTGATGCTCGCCGGCCAGCCGGGTGCCGTGACGATCGCGACGAACATGGCGGGCCGTGGTACCGACATCAAGCTGGGTCCGGGCGTGGTGACGCTGCCGCAGGACGTGGTGAAAGGCAATCTGTCGCTCAAGGACAAGCTGCCGGGCGAGAAGGATACGATCCAGAAGATTCTCGAAGCGCATCCGCAGGGGCTCTTCGTGATCGGTTCCGAGCGTCACGAGTCGCGTCGTATCGACCGTCAGCTGCGTGGACGTTGTTCGCGTCAGGGCGACCCCGGTGGTTCGCAGTTCTACATCTCGCTGGAAGACAATCTGATGCGTCTCTTCGGTTCGCAGAAGATTGCGGGCATCATGCAGCGTCTCGGCATGAAGGAAGGCGAAGTGATGGAGCACCGCTGGCTGAACAAGTCGGTGGAAACCGCCCAGCGCCGTGTCGAGCAGCAGAACTACGCCATCCGTAAGCGTACGCTCGAATTCGACGACGTGATGAACAAGCAGCGTACGATCGTGTACGATCTGCGTGCGACGATTCTCAACGGAACGCCGGAGAATGTCCACGGAACGATTCTCGATGTCTTCAACGACATCGTGCTGATGCAGACGGAGCGCTTCCTGTCCGATCCGAAGGGTTCGGGCGTGGAGGAGTTCCTCGCGTGGCTCAATGTCACATTCCCGGTGATGGTGACCGCGGACGATCTCAAACCGTTCCTCGGCGATCCGGTCAAGGCGGGCGAATTCGTCTACAAGCAGGTCGCGGACGCCTACGAGGCCAAGTGTTCGGTCGAGGATCCGCGCGTGCTGCCGTACATGGAGCGTGGCGTGTTCCTGCAGTGCATCGACCGCGAATGGCAGGACTACCTGCGCGCGATGGACGACTTGCGTCACAACGTCAACCTCCGTTCGTATGGTCAGCGCGATCCGCTGGTCGAATACAAGCGCGAAGCGTTTGACATGTTCGAGAACCTGATGACGACGATCAAGACCGATGTCGCGAACATGGAATTCCGTTCGCACACCGAGATGGCGATGCGTCGGATGATGGCGGCGTCGGAGGCCGCGGAGGGTCCGAACGACGGTGTGGGGCCCACGGTAGCCGCCGCCGAGGCGATGAACGCCGCTGCCGAAGAAGAGGCGGCACCTCAGCCGCAGGCGCGTCCTCAGGCGGTGCGTCTGGTGCGTCGTCCGCCTGCCGGACCGCGTCTTGGACCGACGATCGAGGCTGCCCAGGCTCTGGCGCAGCGTCGTGCCGCCGGTACGGCCGCGCCCGCTGCAAAGCTGGCCGAAAAGCCCGCTGAAAAGCCGGTGGAGGAGCCGAAGAAGCCCGAACCGCCGAAGCAGACCGAGCAACCGAAGCAGGCTGAACAGCCGAAGAGCGCCATGGACGTGTTTGCGTCGATGATGTCGCAGGTTTCGGGCCGTGAAGTGCGCGTGGTTCACCAGCCGGCACCTCGTAGTGCCTGCTACGGACAGAATGGTCAGGGGCCGAAAGTCGGTCGTAACGATCCCTGTCCGTGTGGCAGTGGAAAAAAGTTTAAAAATTGTTGTGGGCGCGGTCAGATTTGATTTCTCTGATTGCCTAACAACTCATCGGACCCCATTCCGAGGCCCGCGAGAAAAAAGGAGAGAAGAACATGAACAACAATATCAAGAAAGTCGGCGTCCTCGCATTGGCGATGTTCACTTCGCTGGCGCTTTGCGCGTTCCCGGGACGCTTCCACGGCGGGTTCCATCACCACCATCACCATGGTACGGGTTTTGCCATTGGTGCCGGCATTCTCGGTGCGGGTCTGTTGGCGCATGCCGTCTATGATGCCACGCATCCATACTACTACGGAGCCGCGCCGGTCGTGGTCGCGCCGACTCCGGTCGTCACGCAGCCGGTCGTGGTTCAGCAGCCTGTCATTCAGCAGCCGGTTATCCAGCAGCCTGTGGTGCAGCAGCCGGTCGTCCAGCAGCCCGTGGTGCAGCAGCCGGTTGTTCAGCAGCAGCCCGTGATGCAGACGCAGAATGTCTGGGTCGAAGGCCGCTATGTCGATCAGGTGAATGCACAGGGCCAGACGGTCCGCGTGTGGCAGCCCGGTCACTACGAACAGGCCCAGGTCGCTGTTCCGTAACGTCTCTCGGACGTTTACCGCATCTCGTTTACCATGAAGCATTCCAAGTTCGCCGTCATTGTTCTGGCACTGGTCATGGTGTTCCTCTATCTGCCGATTTTCGTTCTGGTCGGCAACTCCTTCAACGCCTCGAAGTTTGGCGGCGAATGGGCGGGATTCACCTTCAAATGGTACGAGATGCTGTTTTCGTCCCAGAATCGAGCCATCTGGCAGGCGTTTGAGCGTTCGTTGCTCATCGCCGCCCTGGCGACGGCCGCCTCGTGCATTCTTGGCACGACGGCGGCTCTTGCTTTGCATCGGTGGAAGGGGCGTCTGCAGACCTTCCATTACGGGTTGATCTACACGCCGCTGGTGATGCCGGAAATCCTGATGGGCATCTCGCTTCTGATGATGTTCACGGCAATCGGCGTGGGCTGCGGACTTTTCACCATTTGGATTGCCCACACGACATTCTGCGTTTCATACGTGGCAATGACCGTGCTGGCGCGTCTGCAGGACTTCGACGATCGCATTACCGAGGCCGCCTATGATCTGGGGGCCGGTCCGTTCTACACTTTCTTTCATGTGGTGCTGCCGATCCTTCTGCCGGGCATTATCGCCGGCGGGCTTCTGGCCTTCACCCTGTCAATCGACGATTTCGTCATTACGTTCTTTGTGACGGGTCCGGGTTCCGATACGCTGCCGCTTAAGATCTATTCGATGATCAAGCATTCGAAGCAGATGCCGGTCATCAACTCGCTCTCGACATTGATGCTGGTGCTGACCTGCGTTCTCGTCGCCGCATCGCGTTTCATGGCCAATCGTCGTCGTCGTCATCTGCCGCTCCTGAAAACCGCCCAGGCAACCTCCTGATCTGCTTTTGGGTTGCTCGCAGCTAGTTTTTATGTTAAAATGACGACATGAAAACTAGACAATTCTTCTTGGCCGCTGTTGCGGCGATGGGGTTCATGGCTTGCGCTGTGGCCGAACCGGTTAAAGTGATCTTCGATACGGACATGATCGAGGACTTCGACGACGTGGGCGCGCTTGCGTGTCTGCATGCGTATGCGGATGCGGGACAGTGCGAAATTCTTGCGACGGTTTCGTCGACACGTGGCAATGCCTCTGTCGCGGCGGTCGAGGTCATCAACGGCTACTACGGACGCGGCGATCTGCCGACGGGTGCGCCGAAGGGGTTGGGTGTGAACGGGGCAGGACCGCGCGCGAAGCAGAAGGTCGACCCGAAGTCGCCGCTCAAGAACGACGGACACCGCAAGTACCGCAAGTTGGCGCAGGACTACCCGCAGTGGGTGAAGCATCTCGATGCGGACGATGCGCCGGATGCGAATGTTGTCTACCGCCGCGCGCTGGCTGCCGCGCCGGACAACTCGGTCGTCATCTGCACGACGGGTTTTATCACGAACATCCGCCGTCTGCTCGAGACACAGCCCGACGACATTTCGCCGCTGGATGGTCGCGCACTTGTCGCCAAGAAGGTGAAGAAGTGGGTGGCGATGGCGTGCCGTTATCCGAATGGTCAAGAGTACAATTCGCGGAATGACGCCCCGTCTTCGCATGTTGCGTTCACGCAATGGCCGAAGAGCGTCCCGCTCGTGTTCACCGACTGGAACTATGGCTGTGACATCTTTGCCGGCCGTAGCATCGCCGAAATGAAGGGTCCGCGCAATCCTGTGAAGGACGTCTTTGCGGGTAACATTCCTTCCCGTGCCGAGATCGCGAAAGATCCGGCCAAGCAGATGTCGCATTGCTTTGGCATGGGCGGCCGTTCGGCGTGGGACGAAACGGCCGTGCTGATTGCGGTTTGCGGCGAGGCGAGCTACTTCAACGTGCATCGTGGCACCTACACGATCAACCCCGAGAACGGCCACAATGTGTGGGCCCCCGATGAAGAGAACGGTCCGCACATCCGCGTGACGGAGAAGCTGAACAAGGTCGAAGTCGGTCGGATCATCGACGAACTCATCTGCCGTAAGCCGAAGTACGGTGCGAAGTAAGGACGGCTAACGAAAAGAGGGGTGTCTGATATGAAAAAACTTTTCTTTCTTTCTGTGCTCGCGAGTGCCGCGTTGGGGCTTCACGCCTTTGCGCCGATCTCGATTATTCCGGCTCCGCGCGAGATGAAACTCACGGGCGGAGAGAGCGTGTTCAACGGGAAGATCAACTACGAAACCGTGGCGTCGATCCCGGAAGAGGGCTACGAGCTGTCGATTACGAAGGAGAAGGGGGTGACGGTTCGCGCCTCGACCGAAAAGGGACGGTTCTATGCGCGGACGACGCTTCTTCATATCGCCTGCCGGTATGAGAAGGCGGATGGGAAAAAATACTATCCGTGTCTCGAAATCAAAGATTCGCCGAAGTACAAATGGCGCGGTGTGCAGTTGGACGATGCGCGCCATCACTTCGGCAAGGAGACGGTGAAGCGCCTTCTCGAGCAGATGAGCTGGTACAAGTACAATGTCTTCCACTGGCACCTCACCGAGGACCAGTGCTGGACATTGGATATTCCGGGATATCCCGAGCTCAATAAGTGGAGCATGACGCGCGACAGGATGCCGGCGCATGGTGCAAGAAGGGATGAGACGGTTGCCGATGGGCAATATGGCCCTTGCCGTTATACGGCGGCGGACTTGAAGGAAATCGTCGCCTTTGCGGCAAAGCGCCACATCACCGTTGTGCCGGAAATCGAAGTACCCGGCCATACGATGGCGGCTCTCTGCGCCTATCCGCAGTTCGCCTGCAATCCAGACGAGATTCTGAACAAGTGGCATCGCAAGCCCCCGATCTGGTGCGCGGGCGTCTATAAGGACGTTCTCTGCGTGGGTAATCCCGAGGCGATTCAATTCTTCGAGAAGGTGTTCGACTATGTGTGCGACATCTTCCCGTCGAAGGTGATTCACATCGGCGGCGACGAGTGCCCGAGCGTGAGCTGGAAGACGTGCCCGAAGTGCCAGGCGCTGATGAAACGCGAGGGCATCCCCAGTGAAAAGGAACTGCAGGCGTGGGTCACGCGCCATTTCACCGAGTATCTGGCGAAGAAGGGCCGTCGCGTCATCGGCTGGGACGAGATCTTCAAGGGCGGCGAAGTACCGAAGACGACCATCGGCATGTATTGGCGTGCGGGAAGTCCCGAAGGGTTGAAGGCCGTCAACAAGGGCTATGACATTGTTGCCTGTCCGACGAGCCACTGCTACTTCGACTACAAGCAGGGCCTTCCTGAAGATCCGTTCCAGTACATCGGCGGCAATCTGCCGATTACACGCGTCTATCAATTCGATCCGCTGAAGGGCGTTGCGCCTGAGCATCAGTGTCATGTGCTGGGTGGCGAGTGCGAGAACTGGTCCTCGCATACGTGGAACCGTTTCGACCTCGAGTGGAAGCTGTGGCCGCGCGGCATGGCCTTGGCGGAAGCATTGTGGACGGCACCTGAAAAGCGCGACTTCGCGGAGTTTTCGGCGCGTGCGGAAGAACATCGACGCCGGCTGATTAAAGTGAAGATCAATTGTGCGCCGCTCAAATAAGTGGACGTTTGTTTCTGAAACGTCTTCGACTCTGGAAGCTGTACGTCATTGGCGTATGGGGCGTGAGTTGGTTCGATTTTCACTGGTAGAAAGGGAACATGAGGTGAAGATGAAGTATTCGATTCTGGGAGTGATGGCGCTCGTCGGCAGCGTGGTGTTGGGACAGAACGTTCGTGAACTTGTGGTGGCTCCGGGTGTCGAGACACCGCACGGCGCGCTCGCGAAGATCCGGGCGGCCAAGGCGGCCGGTGATAAGAGCGCGTGGACCGTGCGCGTGAAGCCGGGCATCTACGTGCTCGACGAGACACTGACGTTTACACCGGCCGATTCCGGTGAGCCCCAGGCGCCGGTCTCGTGGGTCGGTGAAGAGGGTGCCAGCGTGATTGCGGGTGGTGAACCTCTGACGAACTGGAAGGACGAAGGCGCGGGCGTGTGGTCCGCCCCGCTGCCGAAGCGGAAAGACGGCCGTCCGGCTTTCTTCGAACAGCTGTGGGTGAATGGCCGCCGTGCGGCACGGGCGCGTTTGCCGGATACGGGCTTCGTCGTCATGAAGAAGCCGACCTGTGCGGCCTCGCCCGATGGGAAGCCGAATTCGTTCATCGAGAAATTTGTCATTGATGCTGCGCTGGGGAACAAACTCGCCCAGGTGTCCGCCGCAGAGCTGCCGTTTGCGCAGGCGTGCATCGTGCGCAAGTGGACGTTTGCGCGGCGCATCTTGCGTGGTTACGAGGCGGCGACGCAGACGGTGACGACGATGTCGCCGGCGGCTTGGCCCGGGTATGCCCGCTGGGATGAACAGGGCGGGACGCTCGTCTGGTTCGAAAATGTACGCAGTGCGTTCGATGCGGCCGGCGAGTGGTTCTACGATGCGCAGGCGCAGAAGGTGCTGTACCGTCCGCTGCCCGGCGAAGACATGTCGAAGACGCTCGTCTTGGCGCCGACGAAAGGACTTTCCCAGCTGCTCGTGCTGAAGGGCGATCCGGCGAAGGGGGCCTATGTGCATGACATCAACTTCAGCGGGTTGACGTTTGTGTGCACGGCGACGAAGACACTGGTGACGGATGTGTTGCGTGCGGCAACGAAAGACGCCTACGTGCCGCCGACGGAAGGTCCGACTGAAAGCTGGCAGTACCAGGCGGCGCAGTCCGCCGATGCGTCGGTGATGGGCGAAGGCGTGAAGCGGGTCGTGTGGAATCGGTGCGCGGTGCGTCAGACGTCGAACTATGCCTTCCGTCTGGAGGACGGTTGCTTCGAGAACCAGATTCTCAACTCGAAACTCGAGGATCTCGGTGCGGGCGGCGTATGGTTGGGGGCGCGCAAAGGATATGTGCCGCCGAACGAAGGCGATCGCCTCGCGCGTCGCGTCTATCGGACTTTTGCGCCCCAGGCGAATGCGAAGAACGTCATTTCGAATTGCGTGATTCGTCAGGCGGGACGCATCAATCCCGAAGGCACGGGTGTGGCGGTGACGCATGCGTCGGACTGCAAAGTGGTGAAGTGCGATATCGTCGACATCCTCTACACGGGCGTCTCCGTGGGGTGGACCTGGGGATTCGCAGGGTCGGTTGCACAGCGCAACGAGATCGCCTACAATCGTATCGCCAATCTGGGTCAAGGCCTGATGAGCGACATGGGCGGCGTCTATACGTTGGGCACGAGCTACGGCACGTGGGTGCATGACAATGTCATTCACGATGTGAAGAGCTATTCGTACGGCGGTTGGGCGCTTTATACAGACGAAGGCAGCGAAGGCCTTGTGATGGAGCGCAATCTCTGCTGGAACACGACGGATGGCGGTTTCCATCAGCACTACGGCACGGGGTGTGTGATCCGCAACAACATCTTCGCGTGGAACCGGATGGCGGGTGCCGTGCGGACGTCGCGTCCGGAAGTTCAGCACATTCCCTGCACGTTCCATTTCCATAACAACATCGTCCTCGTGCGAGAGGGCCCGTTGGCCAGTTGGGACATTTTGAATGTCGGTGGCGTGTGGGCGAATAACGTGTGGTTCGATGTGTCGGGACGGCCGAAGTTCTCGCATAATCTCGATTGGGCGAAGTGGTGCGCGACCGGACACGAGGTGAACGGTATCTATGCAGACCCGCAATTTGTTGATGCGGCGAAGTTCGATTTCCGTTTGAAGCCGGAATCGCCGGCTTTCAAGGTCGGTTTCAAGGCCTGGGATTACGGTGCCGCAGGCGCGGTACAGTGAACAGGTTGTAGTGAATAGTGAATAGGTTTGATGCGAGTAAACAGTTGAGAAGAGGCGAAAACGAAATGAAAAGAAGAGAGTTTTTGACGGCGGCGGGCGGTGTGGCTTTGTTCAATGTGTTGCCGCGCAATCTGATTGCGGGCAGCGGTCAGACGCCGCCGAGCGAACAGGTGTGTGTCGCGGCGATTGGCGCCGGTGGACGCGCCTCCAGCGATATCGACGGCCTCGAGCATGCGGGCGCGCGTTTTGTCGCCCTCTGCGACGTCGATACGCGCCGGAGTGCGAATCAGAAGAAGAAGCATCCGAATCTGCCGTACTTCACGCGCTATCGTGAAATGCTCGATAAGTTCGACAAGCAGATCGACGCGGTGATGATCGGCGTGCCGGACCATTGGCATGCGACGATGGCGGTCGAGTGCCTCAAGCGCGGCAAGCATGTGGAATGCGAGAAGCCGCTGGCGCAGAGCTACCATGAAATGGATCTGATGCTGGACGCGGCGAAGGCGAATCCCAAGCTCGTGACGCAGGCGATGAACCAAGGACACGCCTACGACACGATCCGCGATTTCCGCGAATGGATCGAGGCGGGGCTCATCGGCGAAGTGACGGAAGCGCACATCTGGTGTCCGGCCGTCTATTCGTTCATGGACATCCTCGGCGACCTCAAGAAGAAGTGGGAGGTGCCGAAAGAGCTCGACTGGAACCAGTGGCAGGGACCCGTCGAGCATCGTCCCTACTTCCCGAAGTATCTGCCAGGGTCCTGGCGTCTTTGGACGATGTACGGCACGAGTACGCTGGGCGACTGGAGCTGCCATTTGATGGATCCGCTCTTCTGGACGCTGGGACTCGGCATGCCGAAGACGGTTAAGGCGGAAATCATCGGCGATTGGGATCCGGCGGTTCATGGGGTGACCTTCCCGAAGGGGGCGAAGACGACATTCGAGTACGTGACGCGTGCAGGCAAACCGTTCAAGCTCGTCTGGTTCGATGGCCAGGCTTGCCAGAATGTACCCGTGCCAACGAACTACAAGGACGACATGAAGTACTTCCCGCCCTACAACTCGAGTGAGGCAAGAAGCAAACGTGACGGCATGTGCAACGGTGCGTTTGTGTACGGCACGAAGGGTGTGATCGAGTATGGTCATCATGGCGCGAACTACCTGCGCCTCCTGCCGGATCTGACGCTGGGCAAGATGCGTGCGGAGAAGGCGTGTCCGAAGCAGAAGTATGCCCGCGTGCCGGGCGGAAATCCGTATTCGGAATTCCTGGCGGCCGTGAAGGGCGGTCCGAAGGTGGGAAGCGACTTCGCCTACGCGGGCGCGATGACGCAGTGTTCGCTCACGGGTGTGGCGGCGCTCTTCGATGCGGGGAAGGTGCTGACGTGGGATCCTGTGAAGCATCTCTTCACGAACGGGTCGTCGGCGGCGAATAGCATGCTGCGCCAGAAGCGTCTGGCGGGCTGGTAAGCGTTTCTCGGAAAAGTCGTATAAGGATGAAGATGAAACGTCAGACGTTGATTGTCGGGTTGGTGGTTTTGTTCGGTGGGCTCGTGGGGGCGGATGCGCAGACGCGCGTCCCCGCCGCGGGGAAACCTGTTCGTGTGGCGGTTTATACGGACAGGGGTTCACGTTCGAATGGACAGTTCCGCTGGTTGCAGTTTGCCTCGTCCGTCAAAAACTTCAAGGCGCGTGCCGTCGATGGTGCGATGGTCCAGGCGGGCGTGTTGGACGAAACCGACCTTCTGATCATGCCGGGAGGTTATGCGATCGACGAGGCAGTGACGCTTGGTACGAACGGGTGTGCGGCGCTGAAGGCCTACATCGCGCGCGGTGGCGCGTATGTGGGTACGTGTGCGGGCTGCTATCTGCTGATGCAGGACAATCCCGATGTTCGTCCTTATCGTCTGGGACTCCTGCCGTATAGAGATGTCCCCAAAAACGAGAAGCACGGTCGCTCGGATGTGACGGTCGAGTTCCTGCCCGCCGCGAAAAAATATGGTTTCACATCCACACGGCGTGAAATCCTCTATTCGCACGGACCGATTCTCATTCCGGGCGATCCGGTTCCCGAGGCCAAGTTCGAGATGGTCGCCAACTATTACGGCGATTTTGCCGTGCAGGGACCGGAACCGATGCCTTCGATGTCCGGCAAGGGGGCGATGGCAATCGGTATGTATGGCAAAGGCCGTGTCGTTGCCTCCTGCGTGCATCCTGAGTCGGGGTTTGCGACTTGGGATCTCGTCCGCAAGATGCTCGCGTGGGCGACGGATTCAAAGGTCGAGTTGGTACTGCCACGACATCAAACGGGAAACCTCAGCGTGGGGGTGGTGGCAGATGGTTCCTATGGACCGACGACAGGCGATTTTGTGATGAAGCTTATCCATACGCCTGGACTCGACGTGCAGCCGATCACCACCAGCCTCATTGCCCAAGGCTATCTGCGCCGTCTCGATGCGCTGGTGCTGCCGGATACGGTCGACAACGCGCGCCTTCTGAAACGGACCTTCCCGAAAAAGTCCGAGGCTCGGGCGAAACTGGAGGCTTTTGCAAAGGCCGGCGGTCTGCTCGTGGGCTGGGGCGCCGTCGCACGTGAGATCCCCGGCACGAAAGTCGTGTCGGATTCGGCGGCTGTGGTGAAGGAACTGCTCGCGCGCAAGGCGGAACCGAAGAAGCCGGTCGTGACGCCGAAAGCTCCGACTGTCCAGAAGAAGGTACGGGCCGCCGTCTATCTGGGGCGTGGCGGTGGAAGCCCGACCGAGGCGCGCCTGCTCGAGCAGTCGCCTGAATACGAAGTCTTCTATGTGGACGGTCCGGCAATCGCGGCCGGTGCGCTCGACAAGGCCGACATCCTCATTCAGGGCGGTGGCGGTGGCGAGTCGCAGTTCAAGGCGCTGGGCGAGCAGGGACAGGCCAATCTGCGCCGCTTCATTCTCAATGGCGGCGGCTATCATGGTACGTGTGCTGGTGCCTTTATGATGATCGAGCCCACGCGCCGCGTACGCATGAACATGGTTCCGTACCGCCCCGACGATCCTGACCACTATCGTGGCGGCGCGGATACGCTCCTTCGGGCGACGGAAGCCGGCAAGGCCGTGTTGGGTCCGAAGGAAAAATACCGTGTGTGCTATCATGGCGGACCGGCGCTGATTGCGCCAAGCAAACCCATTGAAGGAGCCGATTTCAAGGTGTTCCTTGAATATGACGGGTATATGATCAACACCGTCTCGTCGAAGCCCATGCTGCCGATGGCGGGAAAAGGGGCGCTCGTGGGCGGTACGTGCGGAAAGGGCCGTGTCGTCCTGTGCGGACCGCATCCTGAAATCGATGAAAGTTCAGATGAGATCTTCCTCAAAACGGTGGGCTGGGTGACGGGCGTGATGCCGCATCCGGTGCGTCCCTGGCATCGACGCGGTTCTGTGGATGTCGGTGTTTCGACAGGACGCGAGACGGTTGAAGGCGGTCGTCTTTTCGCGGAGTTGTTGCGTGATACGGAAATCAATTTCCGTCCTGGTGGCGGTGTGACAAGCGACATTCTCGTGTTGTCGAATCCGACGCACTATCCGCCGTCGGCTTCTCGTTTTGCCGCTGAAGGGCGTCTCGTCGTACTTGCCACGCACCCGACCACCAAGAAGCCGAGCGACCTCCCGGCGATCTACTGCTCGTCCGTTTCTGACGCGGTCGCGGCCGTCAAGGCAATCCGCCAAAAGCTCGGACGCGAGTAATTGTCCAGAGTGTGAATTGTTCGGATTGTTCGATTGTTCGATTGTTCGGATTGTTCAGATTGTTCTGATTGTTCGATTGTTTGGATTGTTCGGATTGTTCGATTGCTGTGAATGTTCGGATTGTTCGATTGCTGTGAATGTTCGGATTGTTCGGATTGTTCGATTGTGGAGTAATTTATTCTTGATTTTCTCCATTTGCTATGTTATTCTAGCAGCGAAGTCTAGGAGAACTAAAGGGGAGTAATAATGGGGAAAACGAAAATAGGTATGGTCGGAGGAGGGTTGGCCTCGTTCATGGGGCCGATCCATCGTCAGGCTATCGAGAAAGTTGGTACGCTGCAGTTGGCCTGCGGGGCATTTGGATCGACGCGACAGTCGTCGTTCGATTGCCAGGAGCCGTATGGACTTGATGTCCATGATGTGTTCGGAAGCTATCGCGACATGCTGCGCCGTCAGGCGCGTTTGCCGGCAGAAGAGCGTGTGAGTTTCATCACGACGATCCTGCCGAATACGATGCATTATCCCGTGGCGATGATGGCGATGGACTGCGGCATTCCGGTGTTGGCGGAAAAGCCGTTCACCTGCAACATGGATGAGGCGACGAATCTGATCCGCAAGGCGAAGATGACGGGCGTGCCGTATCGGATCGCCATGGTCTATCCGGCCTATTCGATGCTGCTGAAGGCGCGCAAGCTGTTCCGTGACGGCGTGCTGGGACGTGTCCGTCGGTTTCATGTGTCCATGCAACTGGGGTGGATGGCAACGCGAGTCGAATTGGAAGACAATCGCCAGGCGATGTGGCGTACAGATGCGCGGCGCAACGGTTTCGGCGGTGTGATCAACGATGTCTCCTGCTGCTGTCAGTTCGTCATCGAAGGCATTACAGGCTATCGCATTACCGATGTCTGCGCCAATGCGCGTCCGTGCGTGCCGGGCCGTTTGATTCCGGACGATGCGACGGTGCTCGTACGGACGGACCAGGGCATCGACGGCGTGTTCCTCTTGTCGCAGATCGCGGCGGGACATCGCGAAGGCCTGGCCTTGGAAATCACAGGCGACAATGGTGCGATGCGCTGGCGTGAATGCGAGCCGGGTACGCTCATCCTCGTGTCGAACGACGGCAAGGAAACAGTCCTGACCGATAAGACGGCACCGGGTGCGCTCGGCGGTGTGAAGACGCCGTTCGCCGCAGGCGAGGCCTACGTGGAGGCGCTTGCGCGCGTCTATCGCGATTTCGCCGATACGCTCGCCGGGCGTACGCGCCGTTCGCGTACGGCGGATAACAACCGCATTCTCGGTATGACCTTGGAAGAGGGACTGCGTACCGTGGCGGTCTCCGAAGCCATCATCAAAAGCATTACGCCGCCTGCTGAAGGTCAGCCGCCGACACCCAAATGGGTTCCGGTGGTGATTCCGTCGATTCAGACGTTGTAAGAGGAGTGACTATGTTACAAGTTCGGTTGATGAAGTTCGGTGTTGGATTGGTTGCAATGGCCTTGGCTGTTGGGTACGCCCAAGCCGAAGTGAAGACATATCGCGGCATTCGTCCGTCCGATCCTCAAGGTCTTGAGGGACTTCGCAATCCCGAACGTGGCTATCGCTTTGAAATCCTCGTCGCCCCCGCGGCGGATGACACCTACCCCGGTCTGAAAAACAAGTGGCCGTTTGCACGGTTTCCGCACGACGGTGTGACGATGACGCAGGCCTACTGCTATCTGACGCAGTTCTACAATCGTCCCGTTTCCAAGGAGAAGATCGCTGCGCTTCAGGCGGATTTCGACCGAGCCCGCAAAGACGGCGTGAAGTACCTGCTACGCTTTGCCTACGAGTATGGCAATGCGCCGTGTCCGCCGCCGACGCTGGACCAGGTCCTCGCGCACATCAAGCAGCTGACGCCGGTTGTTCGGAAGAACAGCGATGTCATCTACGCCATTCAGACCGGCTGGCTGGGCTTCTGGGGCGAACTTCATTCGTCGAAGTCCGGACTCGACCGGCGCAATCCCGTGGCGCTCGCGAAGGTCGTGCAAGGTACGCTCGACATGATGCCGCCGCATCGTTTCACCACAATCCGCCGGTTGGACTACAAACGGGTCGTGCTCGATTTGCTGAAAGACGCACGTGAAATCACGCCCGAGACCGCTTTTACGCCGGCTCTCCATGCGCGCATCGGTTTCCACAATGACGGCACGCTGGCCAACTTCACGGACGGCGGGACGTTTATCGGAAAGCCGTCTGGTCCCGTACCGGGCAATTACGACTTCGGGCGCGCGTTGCGAGAGGGCCCGTTCATGGCCGTCGACGGCGAGCTGTTCTGGTCCCCGGTCGGTGAGCGCAGCACCTACGCCAACGGGACGAATGCCGTCAAGCGCCTGCGCGAACACTGCTACACGACGCTTTCGATGGTGCATTCGTTCTCTGAATTGGATAAGAGAAAACCGTGGAGCATCGACGACTGGAAGGTGACGCCGCTGACGCGCGACGTGGTGCTCAAGCAGGGCGTCTCGGACGACCCCGACTATTTCGCCGGCGTGCCGAGCCGTATGGCTTTCGACTACATCCGCGACCATCTGGGCTATCGGTTGCAGCTGGTGTCGTCCGAACTGACGTCGGTGCCTGAAGGAACGAAACTGACGCTGCGTCTGCGCAATGTGGGTTTTGCGCCGCCAATCAACTTGCGCCATCCCGAAATCGTGGTCGTCGATGCGAAGGGGAATTGTCGCGAATATCCGCAGTCCTTCGATTGCCGCCGCCTCTCCGTCGGGCCGACGCATGAGCTGACGGCGACGATTCCCGCGCTCAAACCGGGTGAACGGGTGGCACTCTGGTTGCCCGACTTGTCGCCGTCCTTGCGCTATCGCGCCGACTATGCGATTCGCCTGGCGAATGCGATGACGGTCGAGACCGTGGGCGGTCGTCTTCTGCACGTCCTGGAGAAGTAGCCCCCGAGGTAATTCTCGTTCCACACTTCCAAAAGGGTGTGGCTTTTGATATAATACCTCTAACAATTTTTTCTTCAGAAAGAAGTTTAGAGAATGAATACGGTTCTGATTGGCTCCCAGTGGGGCGATGAAGGTAAAGGCAAGATCATTGACGTTCTGACGGACAAGGCCGATTTTGTGGTGCGCTATCAAGGCGGCTCCAATGCGGGTCATACCGTGATCGCGGAAGGCGTGAAGCGTGTGCTGCGTCTGATTCCGAGCGGCATCCTTCATGAAGGCAAGACGTGCGTGATCGGCAACGGCGTGGTGATGAACCCGTTGGACCTCATCGATGAGATCGAAGGTATGCGCGCGACGGGCGTCGAACCGAAGGGGCGTCTGTTCATTTCGACGCGCACCCAGATGGTGATGCTCTATCATCGTGCGCTCGACAAGGCGGAAGAGGCGGCGCGCCCGAAAGAGAAGAAGATCGGCACGACGGGACGTGGAATCGGTCCGGCCTATGCGGCGAAGGTGTCCCGTACGGGTCTGCGCTGCGGCGACATGCTGGCGGCGAACTTCCTTGACCTCGTGCGCGAACAGGTGGAAGAGACGAACACGAAGCTGCGCATGCTGAAGGCCGAACGCGTGGACGAGGGCGACCAGATTGAAGTCCCCGGTTGCACGATCAAGGACTATCAGCTTGACGCGGATGAAATCGTCGCCATCTACAAGGTCGCCAAGGAGAAGCTTTCTCCCTATATCTGCGACACCGTGCCGATGCTTCACAAGGCGAAGGCCGAAGGCAAGTCCATTTTGATGGAAGGCGCCCAGGGGACGATGCTTGACATCGACTTCGGTACGTATCCGTTTGTGACGTCGTCAAACCCGACCTCGGGCGGGGCGTGTATCGGTACGGGTCTGTCCCCGCGCGACATCGATTGCGTGGTGGGCGTGGTCAAGGCCTATACGACGCGCGTGGGCGAGGGCCCGTTCCCGACGGAGCTTTACAACGCCGTCGATCTGAACGACCCAGATGGTCGCATCATGGCGGAACGCGGACATGAGTTCGGCGCGGTCACGAAGCGTCCGCGCCGCACGGGCTGGTACGACGCCGTGGTGGCGCGCTATGCGCAGCAGATCAACGGAATCGACTATTGGGCGCTGACGAAGCTCGATGTGATGGACGTGTTCCCGAAGATCAAGATCTGCGTGGCGTACGAATTGGACGGTCAGCGCATCGACTACATGCCGACGTCTGCCGCCGAACTCGCGCGTGTGAAGCCGATCTACGAAGAGATGGACGGCTGGATGTGCGAGACGTCGAACATCACCCGGATGGAAGACCTTCCGCCGAAGGCGAAGGCGTACGTCGACCGTCTGATTGAACTTTCGGGCGGAAAGCTCGGCATCCTTTCGATTGGTCCGGCTCGCGAATCGACGCTTCGTCTTGCTCTCTAAACGGGTGCTGGCCATGAATCCTGTCCTCAAACGAACGCTTTGTGGCCTCACGGTCGGTGCGGCCGTGGTTGCCTTCTTCCTGTATTGTCCGTTGAAGGCGATTCCGGTCGCACTGCTCATCTTCACGTTCCTGTTGCAGCTCGAATTCTACCAGATGGTGAAGAAGTACGAGCCGGCGACGGTGTTCGGTCTGGTGGCCGGTGTGATCTGGATGATTGCGACGGCGGCGTTTCCGGGGACGATCGGGTTTGCAGGGACGATGGCGGCACTGGGAATGCTTGCAGTGCCGTTCACGTTCCTTCTGGCGTGCGTGGTGATGTTTCGCGAACGAAACAAGAAGCCAATCGGGACCATTGGTACGACGTTGCTGGGTTTCGTCTATGTGCCGTTCCTGATGTCTTTCTTCCTTCGGTTGGTGCAGCTGGCGTCGGATCCGGGACAGTACTTCGCCCTGCCGCCGACGCGCACAGGACTTTACACGCTTTTTGCGTTGATCGCCTTGGCGAAGTTTTCCGATACCGGCGGGTTCGCCTTTGGCGTCTCGTTCGGCAAGCACAAGATGTGCCCGTCGATCAGCCCGAACAAGTCCTGGGAAGGTCTTGTCGGGTCGATGGTGTTCGCGTCGGCGACCCTCGCGGTCCTTTATTTGATCTCGCAGAAATTCGGCTGGGCGAACGACTGCTGTCTGTGGGAGCATCTCTCCTGGCCGCTCGTTGTGCCGCTGGGGATCTTGTTTGCGCTTGCGGCGACGGCGGGCGATTTGGTGGAAAGCCGTTTCAAGCGGGAGTGCGGCGTGAAGGACTCTGCCACGTTCATGCCGGCGGGCATGGGCGGTTTCCTCGACATGTTCGATTCCATTCTCTTTCTGCCGGCGCTTGTTTTCCCGGTTGAGCTCTACCTATATTGGGTCAAAGATTGGGTCAAGTGATGAAACTGCTGATGCTGGGCGATGTGGTCGGGGCTCCCGGCCGCCGGATTCTGAAGGAGAATCTGCCGCGTATTCGACGCGAGCTCGGCGTGAATGCAGTTGTGGCGAATGCGGAAAATTGCGCGGCGGGTTCGGGCATTACCGTTCCATTGGCGAACGAGATTTTCAAGAGCGGGGTGGATGCGATTACCTTGGGTGATCACACCTGGGGACAGAAGGAATTCGCCTCGATGATCAACCAGCTCCCGAACCTGGTGCGTCCGGCAAACTATCCGGCTGGTTCGCCGGGGAAGGGCTGGACGATTGTCTCGACGCCCGTTTTTCGGTTCGGACTCATCAATTTGCAGGGCCGCGTGTTTATGAATCCGATGGATTGTCCGTTTCGCGCCGTGGACGCGGCCTTGCGCGAGATGCCGAAGGACATTCCGATTTTCGTCGATTTCCATGCCGAGGCGACAAGCGAAAAGATTACCTTGGCGTACTATTTGGACGGACGCGTGACGGCGGTTGTGGGTACGCATACGCACGTTCAGACGTCCGATGCGCTGGTGCTGCCGGGCGGTACGGCTTTTCAGACGGATCTTGGCATGTGCGGCCCGTGGTATTCGTCCATCGGTCGTGCTTTCAAACCCGTGCTGCAGAAGTTCGTCACGGGCATCCCTGCTCGTTTCGATGTCGCGGAGGGTCCGGCGACGCTTGAAGGTGTCGTCATCACGTTCGATCTTGCGACGCGAAAAGCGACAGATATTGTCCCGTATCGTTATCGTGAACCCTTGAAGGAGATTTCTCATGTTCGATAGGAAGGTGTTGGCTGTTCTGGGTGCGTTTCTTGCATCGGTGTCCGTTTGGGCGGATCGCGTCGTCACGCAGAATCTGAAACTGGAAGCCGACGCCGACTGGCGCGGGGAAGGACTCGTGACCGTCTCCCCCGGTGCGATGCTCGATCTCAACGGACACGCCTTGACGGTGGCGTCTCTCGCGGGCACGGGTACAATCTCAAACGGCCGTCTGACGGTTGATGTGCCGACAGGTAAATCCGTGACGGGAACGGTGAATCTCGCGGGGTCGTTGCGTCTCGTGAAAGCGGGCGCGGGTCTCTATCTGGCGGCGAAGGGACATCAGGCCTATACCGGTGGCACGGAGGTGCAGGGTGGAACGTTCCGTTGTGGCGGACATGGCGCCCTGAGCGGTGATCGTGCGAATTCGGATTGCTACGGAACGGGTCCGGTGACGGTGCGCGAAGGAGCCGTCTTCGACTGTGACGGTTGGGCGAATCATGTGAATCAGCGTTTTGTTCTCGACGGCGGCACGATTCAGAACGAGATGTTCAACCGGCGTACGGAAGGTTTTGCCTGGTTTTCGAATGTGGTGCTGACGAAGAACTCGACGATGAAGGGCGGTCGTTTCGGGTTTGTGGGACTCGGCTGGAAGGCGGGTACGCTTGACCTGCAGGGACACACCCTCGCGCTCGAGGTTACGCCGAATCGGGCCTTCTTCATGGGAGAACTGACGATCACGGGTGGCGGTTGCGTCTCGCTGCGCGGGAGCGGCAGCTTGTACCTCGGCGGCAATGAACACGGATCCGGAAAGTTCGTCAAGGCCCCGGAGACGATGCTCGAAGTCAAAGGTGGCGCGGTCAATCTGCTGGGCAATGCCTGGGGCGAGCGAGTGGTGTTTAAGGACATCTCTTTCCCGACCATGGAAGAGAAGCGTTCGTTCATGATCGGTCAGCTCATCAACACGCGCGTGCTGCCGAAGGAGAAGGCGTTGTCGTCTTCCGACGCGACCTTTGCCGCGGTTGCGGCGGCGGATGATGCGTGCGACGCCAAGTGGCGTTCGCTCCAGACGAAGGAAGAGTTCTATCTGCAGACGCGCAAGGTGCATGCGGCCATGCGCGATGCCATCGGCGGATTCCCGACCGAAGCGGAGAAGTGTCCGCTCAATCCGGTGATTGTCGGCAAAGTGCAGAAGAAGGGCTATCACATCGAGAAGCTCTATTTCGAGAGCTGGCCGGGCGTCTATGTGCCGGCGAATCTCTTCGTGCCGGACGGACTCAAGCCGGGTGAAAAACGGGCGGGCATTTTGGTGCCCTGCGGACACACCAACAACGGAAAGGGCGCTGACATGTATCAGCGTGCCTGCGTCGTGGCGGTGAATCATGGGTTCGTCGTTCTCATCTTCGATCCGTTCTCGCAGGGTGAACGCAAGGTGGGCGGCTTGTGTGCCATGCACAACCAGGTCGGTTCGCTCGCGGCACTGCTGGGGGGCAGCATGGCGCGCTATCGCATCTGGGATGCGATGCGGGCGCTCGACTATCTCGAGTCGCGTCCGGAAGTGGATGCGGACCGCCTGGGCTGCATGGGACAGAGCGGTGGCGGCACGATGACGTCGCTGATGATGTCCGTCGAGCCGCGGCTGAAGGCGGCGTGTCCGTGCTGCTTCATCAGTCGTTACTACAATACCGTGCGGCGCATCTCGCCGGGCGATGCCGAGCAGAATGTCTTCGGCATGCTGCCGCGCGGCATCAACTATACGTCGATGATCTTGATGCAGGCGCCGTTGGCGGTGCGTCTGCTGCTGATGCATCAGGACTTCTTCCCGTTCTCGGGTTCGATGCAGACGTTTGGCGTGGTGCAGGATGTCGTCAAGAAGTTCGGCCTTGAAGACCACTACGACTATGTCAGTACGGATGGTCCGCACGATTGGCCGGAGTCCGAACGCTGGGCGGCCAGTGAATGGATGCGCCGTTGGCTGGACAACGATCCGAAGGCGCTCAAGCACGACATGACCGGCTATCGGGCGCTGGACAAAGGCTTCAGCTATAAGACGGCGGACATCGGCCTCTCGCCCGGCAACATGTCAAGGATCGGCGACGAAGCGGTGTGTCCGGGGCGGCATGTGCGCAACCTCAAGGGCAGTCGTACGCCGTTCGACGTGTTGAAGGATGAACTCGCGGCCGCCGTTTCCGCACGAGGCGGGAAGCCGCGCAAGGACCCTGCGACTGTCCGTCGCGTGGCCGTGATGGGCGAGTTGCAGCCGAAGGGCTATGCGCGGCGCGAACTCGCGCGTACGAAGTGGTTGGACGTGACGGTGGTCAAAGAAGTGTTCGTCAAGCCCGATGGTTTTGAACTGCCCTCGCTCACGCTCGTACCGCCGCAGGCAAAGGGGGCTCCTGTGCTCCTCATCGGTTCGGGACTTCGTCCCGTGCGCCAGGAGGCTGTACGTGAACTCCTGGCGGCAGGACGCAGTGTCCGTCTTCTGGATTTGTTTGCGACAGGCGAGATCGGGTCCTTCCACCATCGCTTCTACGGCAGTCGCTATGAGGACGAGGAAAACGCCGTGCTGCTGTATTCGCTTGGCAAAAACCTGCCGGCCGTTCAGGCGGAAGAATTGGGCAATATCGTCAAGACGCTGAAGCTTGCGGGCGAGCAGCCCGAGATCGTCGCGGTGGATCGCATCTGCATTGCCGCGGCGCTGGCTCATGGCGCGTATCCGGATGTGGTTACGGCGGTGACGCTCAAGCGTCCTCCGAATGCCTGGGCGAAATCCATCGAGATCTCGGAGAGCATCCCGTTCTCGAACATCGTCAATGGCGCGCTCAAGTCCTTCGATTGGGTCGACCTTGTCAAGTAGGTCCACCCGATTTATTCTCAAAGATTTTTTGCGCCGCTGTGCGCAGAAAAGAGTATAATATCCGCCACCTATGGAAAACTACGGCCTTTGGTCGGTTCTTCCGCCCTTGGTGGCGGTCGTGCTCGCGCTGATTACGCGCGAGATTGTTCTCTCGTTGCTGGCCGCCATCTTTACCGGTGCCGCGATTCATGCAGCGTTTACGGGGGCCGGTGTGCTCGCCGTCTTCAAATCGGTGGTGGACCTTTTCGCGAGCAAGCTCGCCGAGAACATGCCGATGGTCGTGTTCCTCTGTCTCCTGGGCGCTCTGGTGGCCGTGGTGACGCGGGCGGGCGGAGCGAAGGCATACGGCGAATGGGCCTTCCGGCGCTTGAAGAGCGAACGCGCGGTGAACTTGATGACGATCGTCATCGGTCTGATCATCTTTATCGACGACTATTTCAACTGCTTGACGGTCGGTACCGTGATGCGGCCCGTAACGGACAAGTTCAAGATATCCCGTACGAAGCTCGCGTACATCATCGACACGACGGCGGCACCCGTGTGCATCCTCTCGCCGATTTCCTCTTGGGCCGCCTATGTGATCAGCTGCCTGCCGAAGGAAATGCAGGGCGATGGACTCGGGATGTATCTGCGCGCGGCGGGGCTCAACTTCTATGCCATCTTCTCGATTCTGATGCTGTTCTACATCGCGTTGCGTCCCAAGGGCGACTATGGCCTCATGCGTCGGATGGAGAAGTCCTCGCATCGTCATCGCGATGTGGGCGCCGAAGTGGTGATGCGTGAAGGGTTGGAGCCTGTGCCGGAGTCCGAGCGGGGAACGGTCTATGATCTGCTTGTGCCGATTTTTGCGTTGATAGGATTTTCCGTGTGGCTCCTCGCGAAGTATGAGCCTGGCCCTGCGCTTTCACTGGCCGCCTTGTTGGCGCTTGTCGTTTCGTTTTTCTTCCTCGTGCCGCGACGTGTGATCGATTATCACCAGTTCGCGGCATCCGTGTTATTTGGCATCAAGACGATGGTGCCGGCGCTTGTGCTGTTGGCGCTCGCGTGGGGGATCTCGGCCGTCTGCAACGACATGCTGGGAACCGGGCGGTATATCGCCTCGGCGCTGGTGGCCGCAAAGATGTCCCTCGCGCTCCTGCCGGCGGCGATGTTCATTCTGGCTGCGATCTTTGCGTTTGCGACAGGCGCAAGCTGGGGCGCAATCGGCATTCTCGTACCCATCGGCATGTCCGTCTCGGTGGCGGTCGATCCGTCGGCGGCCACGCTCACGCTTGCGGCGACATTGGCCGGCAGCGTGATGGGCGACCATTGCTCGCCGATTTCGGACACGACGATTCTCGCATCAACGGGCGCCCAGTGCAAGCACATGAGCCACGTCATGACGCAGATTCCCTACGCGGCCTTGGCGGGTTGCCTGTCGCTACTCGTCTACCTGTTCCTCGGCCTCTTCCGCTAACGCCCCCGACGGATTTTCAAGAACACTCGTCAGGGTTCGGGAAATTTGGTATAATGGGTGCATGAAAACGATCTTGCCGAGAAGAATTTTCGTCGCGGGCGTGGGTGCGTTGCTGTTGCAGCCGCTCATGGGCGTCGAGGAATCGAAGGAAAAGCCGGTGCTGCGCTTTGGCGTGGTGACGGACTTGCACTATGGCAACATGAAAACTGTCGGGACGCGCCATTATCGCGACTCCCGTTCCAAACTCGCCGAGGCCGTGAAGGTGTTCACGGCCCGCAAGGTTGATTTCATGATCGAGCTCGGCGACTTCAAGGATCTCGCGCGTGAGCAGGGCAAGGCGTCGATCGAAGGCACGAAGCAGTTTGCGCGCGAGATCGAAGAGACGTTTGCGGCGTTCAAGGGTCCACGCTATCACGTGCTCGGCAACCACGACAACGACTGCCTCAACAACGACGAGATCCTGCCGCTCTTCCCGAACACCGGCATTGCATCCGGCAAAAGCTACTATGCCTTTGTCGCGAACGGGATTCGCTGTCTGGTTCTGGACGGCAACTTCAACAAGAAGATGGAGCACTATCGGGGCCATCCCTGCAATTGGGATTGGATCGACAGCAACATCCCTCCGGAGGAAGTCGCCTGGTTGAAGGGCGAACTGGCGGCGTCGAAGGAACCTGTTCTGGTGTTCGTCCATCAGCGCCTCGACTCGAAAGCGCGTGCGCATCATCGTATCCAGAACGGCGAAGCCGTGCAGAAGATCCTCGCGGCAAGCGGCAAAGTGAAGGGCGTGTTCCAGGGACACGACCACATCGGCGGATTTTCGTTCGAGCACAATGTCAACTATTACACGCTGCCGGCGATGGTGGAAGGTCCGACGAACAGCTATGCGGAAGTCGCCGTCTATCCGTCCGGAAAAATCGCCGTGACCGGATTCGCGCGTGCGGGGTCTCGCCAGTGGGGGCCTGTGGCCCCGGCCGCACTCACGCCCCGCGCACGCGCCCAAGCGGCGTTCGACGCATTTCTGAAAGCGTATTGGGTGGAGGAGAAGGCCTCTCTCCGGCGGCACAAAGATCGGAATAAACCGTTTGATTTCTGGTTCGCCGCACATGCCTGGGACATGCTCATCGATGCAGACCGACTCTTCCGTACGACCCGGACGCGCACGTTGATGACGCGCTTCTACGACGCGTTCACGCAACGGCATCCCGACTTCCTGAAGAACGAGTATAACGACGACATCCTCTGGTGGACGATCGCCCTGACGAATGCCTATCGCCATACGCGTGACCGACGCTACTTGACGCACGCGCAGAAACTCTTCGACCATCTCGTGGCGCACGAAATCGACGACACCTTAGGTGGCGGCATGTGGTGGAAGAACAGTGCGCACACCTGCAAGAACGCGTGCGACAATTTCCCGGCCGTGATCACGGCGTGCAATCTTGCGCAGCTGACGAAGCAGAAGAAGTATCTCGAAACGGCCCGCACGCTTTTCGCCTGGAGCCGTGCGAAGTTCTTTGATCCCAAGACAGGCGCCGTCTACGACAATGTCAATCTCGAAGGCAAGTTGACCCGTTGGGATTTCACCTACAACTGCGGGACGTTCATCGGTTCGGCGCTGCGTCTCCATCGCCTCACAGGCGACGCGTCGTTTCTGGCGGATGCCAAGCGAGCGGCGCGTCATTTCAGTGAGGACCTGAGTTCCGGCGGTATCATCAAGCCTTGCGGCAAAGGCGATGGCGGCGCGTTTCACGGTGTCGGCTTCCGCTATCTCGCGGAACTTGCGGCCCGTGCGGATTGCGCCGATGTACGCGCGTATCTCTGCGACAATGCCGCACAAGCGTGGGCGAACCGCCGTCCATCGGACGATCTCGTGGGCAATGACTGGCGTAGGGCGCCACGTGACGATTTCGACATAGAGGGACAGGTCGCGAATTCCGCATTGACCTTGTTCCTGCAGATTCCACTTTTAAAAGACTAAAGGGAAAAGGGACTAAATGAAAAAACTACTGACGACAGTTGCTGCGGTGGTGATGCTGGGAGTCGGTGCGGCCGAATGGATCGGCGTGCCGGCGGGAACTGTTCACGGCGAACCGAAGTTCACGAAGATCTTTGAAGGGAATGGCGGCACGGGCGAGCTGAACATCTGCGGACTCGGCCAGTATGTCGCCTACCTGAACGGCCAGAAGGTCGGCGGCGATGCGGATGTCCTCACGCCGGGTTGGACGGATACGCGCAAGACGTGCATCTACGACACGTACAAAGTCGACCTCAAGAAAGGCGCGAACCGGCTGGACGTCATCCTCACGGGCGGCATGTACTCGATGGCCAAAACGCCGGGACGCTATCAGAAGTTCGTCGGATCGCAGGGTCCGCGCAAACTCAAGGTCTGGGGCTGTGTCGAAACGGACACGAGCTGGACGATTTCCGAGTCGGGCGCCTACTTCTGCAGCGTCTATGCGGGCGACGATGTCGATGGCCGCGTGTGGCTGAATGCGGCGTCGGGTCCGGGTCGTGCCGCCTGCGTTCTGCCGCCGCCCCCGGGCGAACTCGTTCCAGCGACTTTCCGCATCAAGCTCTTCGACAAGCATGCGGGTATCAACAAAGGCACGCATTGGGACTTTGGCGAAAATCTTGCGTACGTGCCCGAATTGTGCGTGAAAGGAAAGGCGGGCACGAAAGTCGTCATCAAGATGGCCGAGCGCTGGGATGACGCGAAGAAGCGTCTGTACGATTATGCCGGGTGGGAGACGACGCAATGTTCGTACATCCTCAACGGCAATCCGAAGGGCGAGGTGTTTCGTCCGCCGTTCTTCTACCGCGGATTCCAGTATGCGACGGTCACGGTTCAAGGCGAGGCGCAGGTGTTGGCGTTCAACGCGTATGAAGTGCATGCCGATTGCGATCGGATCGGGTCCTTCATCTGCTCGAATCAGATGCTGAACGACATCTACCGGCTCATTGTCAATTCGCAGAAGTCGAACATGGTGAGCGTGTTCACGGATTGTCCGCACCGTGAGAAGCTCGGCTGGCAGGAACAGTACAACTGCCACTCGGTGCAGATGCGCTGGGAATGGGATGCGGCCAAGGTGTTCGCCAAGTGCTGCCGCGACATCACGGACGCGCAGCTGCCGAACGGACTCGTGCCGGACATCTGTCCCGAGTATACCATCTTCAAAGGTGGATTCCGTGATTCGATCGAATGGGGTTCGAGCGTGATCCTCGTGCCGTATCAGCAGTACGAATGGACGGGCGACGCGAGCTTCATCGCAAAGATGTGGCCGGCAATGGAGAAGTATATGGCCTACATCCAGGCGGGCGCGAAAAACGGTCTGGCGCGAGGTGGCCTTGGCGACTGGCTTCCTGTGGTGGCCGTACGGAAAGAGGTCACGGCGCAGGCGTGGTGGTACTGGGATGCGTGCGCCATGGCGACGATGGCGAAGGGGATGGGACGCGCCGACGTGGCGGCGAAGTATGCCGCCTTGGCCGAGAAGATTGCCGAGGTGTACGACCGCGAGTTCTGGAATCCGGAGAAAAACTGCTATTGCAACGGACAGCAGAGCGCGCAGGCGCTCGCGCTCGGACTGGGGATGTGCCGGAGCGAGGCGAAACGCGCGGCGGCGCTCAAGTGCCTCGTCAACGACATCGTCTCGCGCGGCTATCAGTACACGACGGGCGAGATCGCCTATCCGTATCTGCTGAAGACCCTAAGCGAGAACGGGTACGGCCAGCTGATCTTCGACATGACGATCCGCGACGACAAGCCCGGCTATGGGTTCATGGTCAAGAAGGGACTCACGGCGCTGCATGAAGACTGGGCGTGTCGCCCGATGTCCTACAACCACTTCATGTTCGGCGACATCATTGAATGGTACTATGAAGGTCTGGCGGGCATTCGCCGCACGTCGCCCGCATTTGCGACGTTCCGTGTGGCGCCTTGCTATCCGAAGGGTCTTGACCATGTGAAGGCCTCCCATCTCGTGCCCGGCAAGGGACGCATCGCGGTCGACTGGCAGCGGACGCCCTCGGGGACGATCGATTTGACGGTGACGGTCCCGCAGGGAACGACGGCGACGGTTGTCACCGCCGACGGCGAACGGACGCAAACGGCTGGAACGGTCGTTTATCGTGCCCTTTGAAGCCATTGAAAAACTGTGAGAATTTTAACTTTTGAGTTGCGCGACTCATAAGGAAATGAGATAATAGACCGAATGGCAAAACAAGTGACAGTTTTAGGTCTTGAGGGCACCGCGCTTCGCGGCGTTCGACTGGACGCAGACGGCGAGTCGTTTGCGCGTGGCGCGTGCGACTCCTGGCCGTTGATTGCGGCGTCGGATCTGCCGGGTGCGGTTGTGCCTGCAGACGCGGGTGCGGAGCCCGGTACGGACGAGGCGGCGGCGACTGAAGAGATCGCCGAAGAGGACAAGCCCCTTGCGCGCGCGTTCCGTGCGGCGGCGCAGAAGTTCGGCGTGCGGGAGTTCGTGCTCTCGCTGCCGCTTTCGAAATTTCTCGTGAAAACCGTTCGGCTGCCGGCCGAGGCGCGGGATGATCTGATCGGTGCGGCCCAGCTCGAGCTGGATGGCATCTCGCCGTTCCCGGACGAAGTTCTCGTGCCGGGCTACGAGATTGTCGCCGAGACGGACAAGGAAATCGTGGCCGTCATTGCGGCGCTGCCGGATGCGGCGTCCGCCGAGATCAGCGAAGCGCTGGCGGCGGCCAAGGTGCATGTGACGCGGACGGATGCCACGGCGTTCGGCTGGTTGCGCGCACTGTGGCCGAAGATTTGCGAGAAGGCCGATGTGAAGCGTCGGCTCGTGCTCTTGGACATGGACGACGGATGGGACCTGGTCGTGCTTGACGAGGGCGCACCTTCGTTTTTGCGCGGGCTGGGGCAGCAGGTGTCGCCGTCCGAACTGGGACGTGAAGTCACGTTGAGCCTTTTGCAGCTCGGCGGTGCGGATGGCGTGGACGAGGTGGTCGTCTGCTCGCGCGGACATGTCGAGCCGATGTTCCTCCAGCGGCTGGAAATATTCGGGCCTCTGCGTGAAGTGCTGGTGGACGATGCATTTGCCGGTACGGAAGGTGCGGCGCGTCGGACGGTTGAAGGCGCGACACTCGACGTGACGCCGGAAGTCTGGCGCGAGGCGCTCACGGAAAACCGCTTCCGCAAGAAGATGATCTTGGCGTTGTCCATTGCCGGCGGTATCTGGTTGCTCATCATGGGCGTGTTGTTCGGTGTCGATATGACGTACGACTTCATGACGGACCATCAGAAGGGCCTGCAGAAAGACCGCAAGCATCAGACGGCCTACAAGGAAGTGGCGGCACTCAAGAGCCGGGTGGAACTCATCCAGCGCTATGCGGACCATGCGCATGGTGCGCTGGAGGTGTTCAAGACGGTTTCGGACGCTCTGCCGAATTCTGAAACGATGATGCTGAGCAACTTCAAGTATCGTCGCGGGGAAAGCGTGCGCGTGATGGGCACGGCGACGGAGCGTGAGGATTTGCGGACGTTTATGGACAACCTCAATGGGGCGTCCTTTGAAGATGCGAGCGACGGCGAAAAGCTCTTCGCGAAAGTGGAGCAGTCCGGCGGCGAGAACATTTCGAAGAAGGGCACCATTCGCTTCACGATGGAAGGTTTCTTCCATACGGAGGAGGAAGACGTGAAACCGACGAAGAAGGGAAGTGGCAAATGAGCATGTCTACGATGTCCCGTCGGGATCGGACGGTTCTTGCCGTCGTCGGCATGGTTGTGCTGTACGGTCTGGCCGTGCTGCTGTGGTTCAGCGGTCGCGAGGCTGCCTGGGCGAAATCGCGTAAGCTCTACGAGAACGCGAAGAAGCAGCTTGTCAAAGAGAACAAGCTGATCGCCGCGAAAAGCGAATGGGTGCAGAAATCCGAAGAAGTCAGCGTGAAGATGCCGATGGCGGAAGAAGGCGAGCCGACGGAAACGCGGTGGCAGCGTCTGCTGGAGAAGATCGCTGAAGAGAACGGCGTGCACATCCTCAGCGAACAGCCGAAGCCGGAGGAAGAACACGGTGGCGTGTGGGAAATGCCGATCGACGTCAAGTTCGAGGCGGCGCTCGCGCGCGTGGTCAAGTTCCTCTTTGCGCTCGAGCATGCCGAAGGTGGTATGTTCGACGTGCGCGATCTTGACATCTCGAGCCGTAACAACGGTTTCCTGACGGTGAAATTTACATTGACTTGTGCCTATATGAAAGGACCCTCGAAATGAGAAAAATGATTTATACGCTGGGGCTGTTTCTGCTCGCTGCGTTGTTTGCGACGCCGGTCGAAGCGCAGATGCGTCCCTTTGGCGGGGGCGGAAATTTTGGCGGCCGTCGCGGCCTGCTCGGTGGCGGCAACCGGATGGGAGGCTTTAACAACGGCGCCGCCCTGCCGGGACGTGGTGGCGCGTTTGGCGCCAATCGCGGTGTCGGCATGCCTGGTATGGGCGCCGGTGCGAACGGCGCGATGGCCGGTGGCGAAGATCAGAAGACGCCTGAGGAAATGCTGGCGGAGATTCCGAAGGGCACGAACGGCGTTCCGACGCGTCTGGCCTTTGACCAGGCCCCGCTGGACCTCCTCCTCTATGCCTATGCGGACGTGGCGGACAAGATTCTGCTGCCGGCGCCGAACCTGCCGAAGACGCAGGTGACGCTCAAGACGTTCGAAGACCGTGAACTCTCGAAGGAACAGTACCTCAACGCCATCGAGCGCGTCCTGACGATGAACGGTGTCGTGTTGGAAGAAGTCGACGACATCTTCCTCTATGCCTTCGACCGCAAGACGGTGCGTACGCAGGGCATTCGTACGTCAATGACGACCAATTCCATTCCTGAAAAGGGCAAGGTCATCAGTCAGCTGATTCGTCTGACGCACATCACGGCGGAAGAGGCGCAGAAGGCAATCGAGGGCTTCAAGGATCCGACGGGACTCTTCCAGGTGTTCGAGCGCAACAATTCGATTCTCGTGACCGATACGCAGGAGAACGTGAATCGGATGCTTGAAGTCATCAAGGAACTCGATCAGCCGACGCCTGTTCTCGAGGACGTGTTCGTGCGTCAGATCAAGTTCGCCGTGTCGACGGATATCAAGACGGCGCTTGAAACCATTGTGACGGAAAGTCAGAAGGATGCCCAACAAGGAGCCTCAGGACCGAAGACGAGCGGTGCTCCCGGCTTTGCCTCGCGTGCGCCTGTGGCACAGCCGCCGCGGCTTCTGAACCTCAACAACCGTCCGGGACAGCAACCCGCTGCGCCGACGCCGAATGCGACGATGCTTGCGCAGGTTTCGGATGCCGATCGCGGTATGATCCGCGGCAAGGTGCTGATCCTCGCGGATGAACGTTCCAACAAGCTGATCGTCATCACGGCGAAGACGAACATGGACTTCTTCGACAAGGTCATTGAAACGCTCGACGTCGAGACGACGCCGGAAGTGAGCGTGGAAGTGGTCCGTCTCAAGTACGCCGATGCCGAGGAAGTGGCGTCGATGCTGAACGACCTCATCGGCAATGGTTCCTCGTCGTCGGCGTCGAAGAACAATCAGAACCCCAATGCCCGGAATGCGGCAGCGAACCGCAATCTGACGCGTCCGGCTACTCCGCCTGCGGCGCGCCCGCCGACGGCGCAGCCGACCTTCTCGAGCGCGGCTTCGTCTTCGCTCGGCGAACTCAATAAGGACAACATCAAGATCCTCGCCGACAAGCGCATCAACGGCATCGTGATGATGGCGCGCAAGGCCGACATGAAGGCAGTCAAGGAAGTCATCGAGGATATGGATGTCAAGCTCTCGCAGGTGCTCATCGAAACGGTCATCGTGCAGGTCGAACTCGGCGACGACCTCCAGACAGGCATCGACTGGGTCCAGCGCGGTCGCCAGCGGGTTGTCTCCCAGCAGCAGGCGAAGGATGGTTATGGCCGTCCGCTCTACTGGGAGGAAGTGCTTAATCCCGATGGTTCGAAGTCGATGAGTGCAACGGCGACACCAGCGGATGCGAGTAGCGCCACTCCGGTGATTGAGAAGATTACGACGATGGTGCGTGACAACTTCGGCAACCACAACCACTACGGTCTCGGAGGCGGCGGTGGTTCGGGTACAGCCCCGTTGCAGTCGATGATGGCCGTGGGAACGAACGTGGTCGAAGCGGCGGGCTTCTTTGGTGGTACGACCCCGATTGGCGGTGGTGTCAACTATCTGCTGAAGAGCGATAAGCTGAACATGTCGGCTGTTTTGACGGCCGCGAAGAGCGACAGCCGCACGAAGGTGCTTGCTTCGCCGATTCTGATGACGGTGGACAACAAGGAAGCCACGATCGAGGCGACCGATATGATCTACCTCTTCAGCGGTTACCAGTATTCGGGTTCGACCTATTCCGGTACGCAGGTGCGTAACTACGAAAAGCGCGACATCGGTTTGACGGTGAAGGTGACGCCGCGCATCAATCCGAACGGTACCGTGGTGCTCACGGTCGAACAGACGTTCGAAACGCAGGGTGCGGACCAGAACGTGCCGAACGAATCGGGCGGCACGGATCCGTACGCCACGGTGACGACGCGTAAGATCTCGAGCGATGTCTCGGTTGAAAACCGCATGACGGTCGTGATGGGCGGTCTCACGAAGAAGACGGATGTCAATAGCGAGAGCGGCATTCCGATTCTCAAGGACATCCCGTGGATCGGCAAGTGGCTCTTCGGGAGCGTTTCGAAGAAGGAAGCGCGTTCTGAACTGCTGGTGTTCATGACGCCGTACGTGCTCGACGATGCGGATGCCGCGCAGGCTGAGGCGATCCGTCGCAAGAAGTCGTTGAGCGATCCGCGTCCGTGGGAGGACAACGGCTGGTCGTTGAGTCCGGTCGCCGATCCGATCGCGAAGAAGGAACAGCTCCGTCGCCTCTCCGAGGAGTGGTCGCGTCAGGACGAAGAACGCAAGACGAACAAGGCGATGGAAGAAGCGAAGCGGGCGCGTGCGAAGAAGCTCGCCGAGATGGACGAGAAGGATCGCAAGGAATGGGCTGAGAAGCATCAGAAGGAACTTCTCGAAGAGTCGAAGACGTTCGAAAAGGACCAGAAGGACTTGCGTGAGGTCATCGACAAGATCCGCGAGAAGCACGCCGAAGTCGAAACGAAGCCGGCAACCGAGCCGGGAAATGAACCGGCTCCCGCCGCTCCGGCCCCGGTTCCGGCAACTCCGGCTCCCGCTCAACCGGTCGTGAAGCCCGTTGCTTCGACGGCACCGGCTGCGAAGCCGGAGACCCCTGCCGCGAAGCCCGCGGCAGCAACTCCCGCGGTGAAGACGCCTGTGCAGCCTTCGTTGGAACAATTGTCGGGTGACAAGAAGGTTGCGCCGAAGGCGCCATGAAGCCGATTGTGCTGAAAGGATCCAGTGCGGACGAGATTGCGTCCGCCTGGAAGGATGTCCATCGCGTCCGCCGCCTGAAGAAGGGGGAAACGGTGCTGATGGACATCTCTCGTTTGAGCGGATCGTCCGCAGCCTTTGAAGCGCTGTTCCTTCAATTGGATCGCCAGGCGGCGGAACAGGGGCTTGTCCTGACGGTCGTTGATCCGAATGGCCTGATCGAGCCGATCCGTGCGCGTTATGATTTTCAAAGCTACAATGTGACCCGGCTCGCGCGTTCGCCTCGGATGGGACTTTGCGAGACGGTGGGGCGTTCAGCTTGCGAATGTTTTGCGAACTGTGTTTCAAACTGCGCCTTTCTCGGCGAGACGGTTGTGAATGCGCTGGGGTTGCTCATTCACCCGCGACGGTTCCGTTTCCGTGATTTTGCGCTGGCTTTTCAACGTGCCGGATTCGACGGGGTGCCGATTACCGCGCTGATCGGTTTTTTGTTGGGACTCATCCTCGCATTCGAGTCGGCCGCGTCCTTGCGGACATTTGGCGTTGAGGTCTATGTTGCCGACTTGATTGCCATCGGACTCTTTCGCGAATTGGGTCCGTTGGTGACGGCGATCATTCTTGCCGGACGTTCAGGAAGTGCCTTCGCTGCCGAGATCGGTACGATGAAAGTCGACGAGGAGTTGGATGCGTTGACGACGTTCGGACTGCCGCCGGTACGTTTCCTCGTTTTGACGCGCGTGTTGGCGGCTTCTCTGGCGATGCCGTTTTTGACGATCTTTTCCGAGTTCGCCGGTCTCATCGGCGGGGCGATCGTGTTACAGTTGATGAATGTGCCGACAGTCGTCTACTGGAGTCATGTGGCCAAGGCGTCCACGGTCTTTATCATTCTGCTGGGCTTGGGGAAGTCCATTTTCTTCGGGTTCCTGGTCGGTCTCATCGGGTGTTCGTGCGGGATGCGTACGCGGAATACGGCGGATGGCGTCGGTGTTGCAGCGACGAATGCCGTGGTCGGTGGCATTATCGCAATTGCCGTCTTTGACGGACTGATTGCGGTCATCTGCTATCTCATCGGGGTGTAGGGAGGCGTGTGCGGGATGAATCAGGATTGTACCCTACTGGTGGCCTCGTGTGACGCCTACATCGATTTGCTGGCACCATTTGCCGCGTTGAAGCGGAAGTTCTGGCCGGACTGTCCATTCGAGACCGTTCTTGTCACCGAGCATGTCCCGACGATTGAAGACGAGCAGGCGGCGACGCGTCCGGCCTTTGACCGTGTGATCGCCTGCGGCAAAGGGACCAACTGGGCGAGCCGGCTTGTCCAGGCGCTTGACCAGATCACCACGCCGTATGTGCTGATGCTGTGTGACGACTATTTCCTGGAGGCGCCGGTGTCAACCGATCTCCTTTTGCATCGACTTGAACAGCTCAAGTCTTTCAATGCCGTGAATTTGCGTCTTGTGCCGAACCCGAAACACGGCGAGGCGCGTTCGGACGGATTGATGGAGTATCCGAAAAACACCGCCTATTGCATCTCGACCTTGGCGGGATTCTGGAATCGCGAGTTTTTGCGGCAATTGGCGCGTCCAGCCTCCAGCATTTGGGAGTTCGAACGTTATGGTTCGTTTTCCGTTGGGACGGAAGAGCGTCCGATTTTGGCGACATGCGTACGGGAGTTTCCCTTCGTCGATGCCGTACATAAAGGTTGCTGGGAGCGTTTCGGGGTTGCCGTGTGCCAGGCCAACGGAATCCCGATCGATTTTTCGAAACGCGGACTGCCCCCGTTGTCGAAACGATTGAATGAGGCCTTGAAGGCGCTCGTATTTGCGCTGGTGCCGAATACGTTGATCGTGCGGGTACAGAATGCGTTGGGACTTGGTGCGCGTGAACGGAGACAGTAAGAGATGAAGGTTTTTGAGACGGAAATTCCAGGTGCGTTGATCCTTGAACCTGCGATCCATCGGGATGCGCGCGGCTATTTTACGGAGACGTATAACGCCGCACGCTATCAAGAGGCGGGAATTGACGCGGTGTTCGTTCAGGACAACGAGAGTCTGTCGCAGAAGGGCGTGCTGCGCGGACTTCATTGGCAGGCGGCGCCTTGGACGCAGGCCAAGCTCGTGCGCGTCATTCGTGGGGCCGTGTGGGATGTCGCGGTGGACATTCGACGTGGATCGCCGACCTTTGGCCGTTCGGTCGCAGTGACGCTGTCCGCCGAGAACGGTCGCCAGTTCTATGTGCCGCGTGGATTTGCGCATGGCTTTCTCGTGCTGGAAGACGATACGCTCTTTGCCTACAAGTGCGACAATCTCTATCATCCCGAGTCCGAACGCGGCATGAAATTCGACGATCCGGCATTGTCCATCGCCTGGCCCGAGCTCAATGTGCCGCGGATTCTCTCGCCGAAAGACACATGTCATCCGTTTTTGGCGGACATCGAACCCTGGTGTGAACTCGCCGCGCGTTGATATTGCTCTTACGGCTCAACTATGTTATAATTTAAAGACAGAAAGGAACCATTAAAATGAAGATACTTCCGTTGACGATTCTTGCGACAAGTGTGGCGTGTGCTGCGACGCTTCAGATGCCGCCGACCTGCACGAAGCCCGACGGCATGGCTGTCGATCCGAGCGGTCGTTTGGTCATTGCTGCGCCGAACAACAATCACAAGCAGCCGGGTGCGTTGTTTCGTTTGACGGAACCGGGCAAGGCGCCGACCAAGTGGATCGACGTTCCGGCATACGCGGAAAGCGGTTGGTCGAGCCCGATGGGCATTTGCTTTGGTCCCGACGGCGAACTCTATGTGTGCGACAACCAGAAGGCGGGTTCGGCGCGTCTGCTGCGTCTCACGTTCAAGGACGACAAGGTCGCCACGTGCGAGACGATCGCGGGCGGACTTTGGAATGCGAACGGCGTCAAGTATCTCAAGGGCAAGCTCTATCTCACGCAGGCTTTTCTCAAGGGCGAGCCGGTGAATGGCGCGAAGCCGAGCGGCCTTTACATGTTCGATGCGAAGGATCGCAACGTGCGCGTGACGAATACCGAGGCCGATCCCCAGCTCGTCTTCAAGGACACCTTCACAAAGGCCTGTGGCTGCAATGGTGTCGCGGTGACGTCGAAGGGCGAGATCTATGTGAGCAACTACGGCGAGAGCCGCGTCTGGAAGTTGACGCCGGGAGCCGACGGGCGTATCGCGAAGAAGGAACTCTTCGTCAAGCCCGACGCCGGTGTGAAGACGCCGGACGGTCTCTGCGTCGACGAGAACGACAACCTGTACATCGCCGATATGAATGGCTGCCAGGCTGTGCGGGTTTTGCCGTGCGGTAAGGTCGAAATCCTCAAGAAGGGTGGTTTCCGTGCGCCGAGCGAACCGTGCGTGTGGCGGGGGAACTACTACATTTCCAACTACGGTAGCACGACGGTTGAAGAGACGAAGCTCCCTTGATGGAACTCTTTGATACGCATGCCCATTTCAGCGCGGACGATGACGTTGATGCGATCTTCGCCCGCGCGGCTGCAGCCGGGGTGACCCGTGTGCTGGCCGTGGGCGGAGACGACGAACTCAACGTCCACGCGCTGCGCACCCCCGGGTGCGTGGCGCTTGGTTTTGATCGGGATCAGATCGAGCGTGCAAAAGACGTGCTGCCGACATTGCCGAAGTTGGTGTCCGCCCATCACGACCGCGTGGCGGCAATCGGCGAGATCGGTCTTGACTGCCATTACAATCCCGAGACGCTGAAGGCGCAGTGCGATCTTTTTGCGGCGCAACTCGTCCTCGCCGATCAACTGGCGCTGCCGGTCGTGATTCATACGCGCGAGGCGGATGATGCCACATTGGGTGTCCTGGACGAGATCCCGTGGCATCACGGCGACCGTCTGCGCGGCGTCATTCATTCGTACACGGGCATTCCGCGTTTCGCGGGACAGCTCCTCGACCGCGGGTTTATGATTTCCTTTTCCGGTATCGTCACCTTCAAGTCGGCGGACGACGTTCGTGCCTCGGCGCGCTATGTGCCGCAAGACCGAATCCTTGTCGAGACGGATTCGCCCTATCTTTCGCCCGTCCCCTTGCGAGGACGTCCGTGTGAACCGGCCTATGTCGTTCATACCGCCACGCGTCTTGCAGCCGAACGGAACGTTCCCGTCGAGACATTTGCCGCGCAAACGACGGCCAACGCATGCGACCTTTTTGCCGTGGCATCATCAACCAATTTTTGATAAAATATCCGTATGAAAAAAACACTCCTCTTGATGGCGGTTTCGGCCGCGTTGGTCCCCGCGTTCGCGGAGACGATCATTGAAAAGTCACCGGACGGGTTGAATGAGATTCGTCTCATCACCGAACCGTCGCTTCAGTATGCCGTCTACCGCGATGGCGTGGAGCTGATTGCGCCGACAACGATTTCCATGACCTTCAAGGAAAAGGGAACGATTGGCGGTAAGAACCTTCTGAAAAAGCCGAAAGTGCTGGCCAATGAACACGGCAGTCGGAATGCCGTGCTGGAAACGCCGTGCTATAAGAAGGCGAAGGTGGACGATAACGGCAACGAGACGACCGTGACCTTTGAGGGCGGCTGGCAGGTCGTGCTGCACGCACGCAACGACGGTGTCGCGTATCGCTTCAAAACGGCTTGGGCCGATCCCGTGGTGACGGTGACGGAAGACGAGGCTCCGCTGACCTTCCCGAAGCCCGACCTGACGGCTTATGTCGGATGGACGCGCGGCGGTGGGCACTACTGCAGCTGGGAGTCCATCTATGAGAAGACGACGACGGGGAAATTGAAAGAGAAGTCGGGTGTCGTCTACCTGCCCTTGCTCGTCGAGTATCCGAAAGTCGGCGAGAAGGAAGGTGTGAGCCTTGTCGTGACGGAAAGCGACCTGTTGGACTATGCCGGCTGGAATCTTGTGCCGAATGGTGAGGCGCCGGCGGCGTTGAAGTCCAGCCTGGCTCGTCTGCCCGATCCGCAGAAGATCAAAGATACGCGCCGTTCGCGCCAGGTGAACGGACGCCTCGACTACATTGCGGCGACGCAGGGTACGCGGGCCTATCCGTGGCGTGTGTTCATCCTCGCCCCGAATACGGCGAAGCTCGTCGAGAGCGATATCGTCTATGCGCTTGCGACGCCGTCGAAGCTCGATGGACATCCTTCGTGGGTCAAGCCGGGCAAGGTCGCATGGGACTGGTGGAACGACTGGAATGTGACGGGCGTTCCGTTCAAGAGCGGTTGCAACACGAAGACCTATGAGTACTACATCGACTTCGCGAGCAAGAACAACATCGAGTATGTGATCTTCGATGAAGGCTGGAGCGAGAAGCTGCAGGTGATGAAGATTCACAAGAACGTCGATGTGCCGGCGCTTGTCAGCTATGCGAAAAGCCGCGGCGTGGGCATCATCCTCTGGTGCAGCTGGCCGCATCTCGTGTCGAATCCCGACGAGGTCTTCCAGCGCTATGCGGCGATGGGCGTGAAGGGCTTCAAGATCGACTTCATGGATCGTGACGACCAGTTCGTCGTCTCGTATCTCGCGCGGACCGCTGAGATTGCCGCGAAGTACAAGCTGATGGTCGACTACCACGGCATGTACAAGCCGACGGGACTTTCACGCACCTATCCCAACATCGTCAACTATGAAGGCGTGCATGGCCTCGAGAATCTCAAGTGGGAACCGGATTCCGATTTCCCGGCGAACGACCTCAAGGTGCTCTTCACGCGAATGGTGGCGGGTCCGCTTGACTACACGCCGGGTGCGATGCGCAATATGACGCGTGCCGCGTTTCGTCCGTCGAATTCCCTGCCGGGTTCGCAGGGTACGCGTGTGCACCAGATGGCGCTGATGTCGCTCTTCGAAGCTCCGTTGCAGATGTTGTGCGATACGCCGTCTCAGTATCTCAAGAACCAGGAGTGCTTCGATTTCATGGCGAAGGTTCCGACGGTCTGGGACGAGACGATCGGTCTGGCTGCCGATGTCGACAAGTTCGCGGCCATTGCTCGTCGGAAAGGCGATGTGTGGTATGTGTCGGCGATCGGCGCCTGGCAGCCTCAGGAGCTTGTGATTACGCTCGATTTCCTGGCCCAGGGTGAGTGGGTCGCGGAAATCTTCGAAGACGGCGTGAATGCCAACCGCGATGCGACGGACTACATCCACCGCGAAGAGAAGGTCCAGACGGGCAGCAAGTTCGCGGTCAAGTTGGGGCCGGGCGGTGGCTTCACGGCGCGGATTTCCCGCGATACCTGGACGAACAAGATTCCGTCCAAGCTCCAGTTCTGGAAGTGATCCGCGCGTGGCGGTTCAAACGACAGAATGGACATCCGCTCAGGAGATCCTCAATGGGGGTCTCTTGAGTGTCATTCTGCCTGTTTATCGTCTTGCCGATTCGATAGAATCAAATCTTGTTTCTGTTGCCAACTGTCTCGATGCCGGCCGGATTCCCTACGAACTCGTTCCGGTGGATGATGGCAGTGGCGATGGCACGGCAGAGGCCTTACGCCGAGCGGTTGCGGTACGTCCCGACGTGGTGCATCCGGTCTGGGTTGAAAAGAATGCCGGAAAGGGGAATGCGCTTCGCGTCGGCTTCCGCGCCTCGAAGGGAAACTTCATTCTTCTCCTTGACGGCGATCTAGACATCGCCCCCAAAATGCTTCCCAAGTTCTTCGACTCGATGAAGAGTCGGAACAGCGATATCGTCGTCGGTTCGAAGCGCCACCCGGAATCGAAGGTGCAGTATCCGTGGCATCGCCGGCTTTCAAGTTTTGTCTACTATTCGCTCGTCCATCTGTTTATCGGCCTCCCCGTGACCGATACGCAGACCGGGATGAAGCTCTTCCGCCGTCAGCCGCTCGGCGAAGCGTTGGATCGAATGCTGGTCAAGACATACGCATTTGATCTCGAACTTCTTGCGATCGCGTGTGGACGCGGCGCAAAGATCAGCGAAGCTCCTGTCGAAATCCGCTTTGGACAGAAGTTCGGCGCACTGAAGATTCGTACGGTGCGCGAGATGGTCCATGATACATTGGCTGTGTTCTATCGGTTGCGTCTGTTGCATTACTATGCAAAGGTCGAGGTGCCGCCACCTCTTGAGACAAAACCTTTTGTGAGTGTGGTGATCGCCTGTCCGTCATCGAGTTGGATGCTGGAAGAGTGTCTCAAGGCGTTGAACGAGCAGACCTATTCAGAATTTGAGGTTCTGGTTTTGCCGGACCAGTCTATCGACCGATTCGCGACCGACTTTCGCTTCCCGCTCACGGTCCTTCCGACGGGTAAGGTGCGTCCGGCGGAAAAACGGAATTTGGGCATTCAGCAGGCGAAAGGGGATGTCGTGGCCTTTATCGACGACGACGCCTTCCCTGAAGCGCACTGGATCGAGAATGCGGTCAAGTATTTCAGTGATCCCGCAATCGGGGGCGTGGGAGGTCCGGGTGTCACCCCGCCAGGAGACGCATTCCTCGCGCAGGCGGGTGGCCGGGTTTACGAAAACGTTTTCGTGAGCGGCAACTACCGCTATCGTTACGTCGGCGGGCGCGTGCTCTTGGATGTCGACGACTATCCGAGCTGCAATCTCTTCGTCCGTACTTCGCTTCTGCGCAAGTTCGGCGGGTATCGAACGGACTTTTGGCCGGGCGAAGACACGCTCCTCTGCAAGTCGATTGTCTGCGATGAAAAGAAGCGTATCGTCTACGATCCGTGGACGATCGTGTACCATCATCGTCGTCCGCTGTTCGGGGCGCATTTGCGTCAGCTTGGACGCTACGCGTTCCATCGCGGCTATTTTGTGAAGCGTTTCCCGGAGAATTCTCTTCACTTGTCCTATTTCATTCCCACCGCATTTACGCTTTATGTGGTGGCACTGGTTGCTGTCCTTGCGTGCTGGTTTGGACTAGATTGGGCCGCATCCTGCGGTGCGGCGGCGCCGTGGATTCTCGCGGCGATCTGCGCACCGATGGCGTTCTACCTTGTCTTGACGATCGTCAGTACGTTCGCATTCAATCCGCTGATGTGGTTCGTGACCTGGTGTGGTGTTTTCGCGACGCACATCTGCTACGGCGTCCGCTTCGTTCAGGGAATTCTCGCGGCGAAGGCACCGTGCGAATACATCGGCAAAGACCATGCCTGACGCCCCCGAAATGGTAGGGCGCGGATTCCAGCCGCGCCGCAACCAACGGGTTACAAATGTGAACACATAACCCCGATATCACAGCGTAGCCGGAGTCTGCGCCCTGCCGGTTACTGTCCAGCCATGAAAAGCGTCTTCGAGGCGAACGAAGGATCGTTCGTGAAACGGCAGCCGAGACGACGAAGACCCGCCTGGTCACCCGGTGTGACGATATGCGTCAGATGGACTTCGCAACCACGCAAGAGGTTCAGCTTTTCCATGCAGACGGCGGCCGTCGGATTGGCAGTACTCGAAATGGCGAGGCCGATGAGCGCTTCATCCAAGTTGAGGGATGTATAGCCACCCTTAAGGATGTCGCGTTTCATATGCGCAATCGAATGGATGACGTTCGGCGCGATCAGCGGGATCGACGGAGGAATGCCCGCAAGAGCCTTGACGGCATTCAACATCATGGCCGCAGAGGCGTGCATCTCGTCCGAATTGCGTCCCGTGATGATGCGTCCGTCCTTGAGGAGAATGGCGGCACCGGAAACGATGGCGCCGCCTTCCTTGCCCTTGCCGGCGTCACGTGCATCTTGCACGGCCTTGCGCGCGGCTTCGACGGGGATGCGGTCTTCAGGCTTGAGGCCGAGTTTCTGCATCAAGGCGTCGGCACGCGCCACAGAGTCACGGTCCGTCGTACCCATGGCGAAGTCGGTGATGTAGCGGAAGTAACGGCGGATGACTTCCTGTTTCGAGGCGTCCTTGACGACATCGTCGTCGACAATACCGAATCCGATGCGGTTCACGCCCATGTCCGTAGGGGACTTGTAGGGACATTCGCCGCCGGTCATCTTTTCCCAGATGGCACGAAGAAGGGGATAGGCTTCAACGTCGCGATTGTAGTTGACCGATGTTTTCCCATATGCCTGCAGGTGGTAGGGATCGATCATGTTGTGGTCCTTGAGGTCGATGGTGGCGGCCTCGTAGGCGACGTTGAGCGGATGCTCGAGCGGCACGTTCCAGACAGGGAAGGTTTCGAACTTCGAATACCCCGCCGTGCGTCCCTGACGATACTCGTGGTAGATCTGCGAAAGGCAGGTGGCGAACTTGCCCGACCCCGGTCCGGGGGCTGTGCAGACGACGATCGGACGCTCCACCGGAATGAAGTCGTTCTTGCCGTAGCCGTTTTCGGAGACGATTGTTTCGACATCCGCCGGATAGCCCTGCGTGACATAGTGGAAGAACACCGGAATGTTGCGGTTCTCGAGACGTTGACGGAACTGCTGGGCGGCCATCTGGCCGGCATAGCGCGTAATGACAACGCCGCGGAAGAGAAGTCCGAGGGCTTTGAGATCGTCGATCAGCTTGAGCGCGTCGTCAGCATAGGAGATGCCGAAGTCGGCGCGCATCTTCTTGTGTTCGATGTCGCCGGCGTAGATGCAGAGAATGATTTCCGCCTGATCCTTGAGCGTCTGCAGGAGGCGCAGCTTGACATTCGGGTCATATCCCGGCAGGCAGCGCGCCGCATGCATGTCGTTCATCAGCTTGCCGCCGAATTCCAAATAGAGGCGCCCATATTTCTCGGCGCGGCGACGAATTTCCTCGGACTGCTCGGCGAGGTACTTCTCATTGTCAAAGCCAATGTTCATAGAACTCAGTTCCCACTCTTCCCAACTTCCAAAACTTTTTAACGCCCAACCTACACAAGTTTACTTGGAATTGATCTCGTCGAGAATCTTCTGGATCTTTTCTTTGCACTTGCCGCATCCGCCGCCGGCTTTCGTGAAGTTCGTGACTTCCTCGACCGTCGTGAGCGCGTTTTCCGTGATTACGCGGCGCACTTCGTTCTCGGAGACGTTGTAGCAGGTGCAAAGCTTGGTGTCTTCAAGATTGCGGTCGGCGTTTTCGCCGGTATGGAAATTCTTGATTGCGGCTTCAAGCGCTTCGCGTCCCATGACGGAACAGTGCATCTTCTGCGGGGGAAGTCCACCGAGAAAGTCGGCGATTTGCTGGTTGGTGATCTTCGAGGCTTCTTCGAGCGTCTTGCCGATTACCATTTCGGTCAGCGCGGAAGACGAGGCAATGGCGCTTGCGCAACCAAACGTCTGGAATTTCGCTTCGGCAATACGACCGTCGGCACCGAGTTTGAACTGGAAAGTCAAGGCGTCGCCACAGGCGAGCGAACCGACGGTGGCGGTCCCGTCAGGGTTGTCAATTTTGCCAACATTCCGCGGATTGCGGAAATGGTCCATCATTTTCTCAGAATAATTCCACATCTTCAAACTGTCCTTCTCTTGCGAAAAGAATATTATACCAAAAAGATGGTCATTTGTCTTTGCGTGTGTTTCTATTTTCACCCAAATTTCACCCTTTGTTCGATTGTTCGGATTGTTTGATTGTTCGGATTGTTCGATTGTTCGGATTGTTTGATTGGGGCTATGAAGTGTACTGGTACTCACCACTCACTACCGCACATTGACCGTTTGCACACTTACACACTTGCACATTTGGGGAAGGAGTCGTTGGGGACACGAGATTTACCACGGACCACGCGGAAACCCGCTTCGCGGGACACGGAAAGCAGTTTGAAGAAATTCCCTTCGGGTCTGGTACCGGCAATCCTCCCGCAGGACATGGACTTGGGGCTAAGGGTCGATGGAGGCGCGAAGCGAGAATTTCCAATCGCCCCCCGCGTCCGGCGGAGCCGATTTCCGGAATCTTCGTCAACTGCCCTCAAAGTTCCCGAACGGGAATATTGGGAATGGACAATCGGCGGAAAATTTGGTAAGATACCGCTCGGGAACAAAGGAGAGGAAGGCATGACGGTCACAGAAATCGGCGCACGTATTCGTGCAGAACGGAAACGGCAAGGGGTTACGCAGCTTGAACTGTCTCAGGCTGCGGATGTCGGTCGTCGTTTTGTGGTTGAATTGGAGAATGGCAAGGAGACTGTGCAGGTCGGCAAGATGTTGAAGGTTCTTGACATTCTCGGAATCGACTTCCAGCTTTTGGATACGAAAGGATTCTGACGATGGCTCCGCCTGTTGTCCGCAAAGGAACGCTTGTCGTTTATCTGCTGGGAAGAATTCGTCGATTCTCTATCGGAACGGCAAGGCCGGACTTGCACCGATTT
>JAKSOY010000199.1 GCA_024405255.1 Kiritimatiellia bacterium | reverse complement strand
AACGATTGTTCTCGTGAAGGCCTCGCATGGGATGAAGCTCGGCGAGCTGTTGCCGACCGTCAAATGAGGTGGCCCATGCGTTCTTTCTTCGTTTCAAGATAGCGCTTGTCGTGTTCGTTGGCGGGCACGACGATCGGTACGCGTTCGGTGATTTCAATGCCGTAGCCGGCGAGTCCCTTGACCTTGCACGGGTTGTTCGTAAGCAGGCGGATCTGGCGGATGCCGAGATCTTCGAGAATCTGGGCACCCTCGCCATATTCACGCAGGTCGGGGGCGAAGCCGAGACGCACGTTGGCCTCGACGGTGTCAAGGCCGTTTTCCTGCAGGTGATAGGTACGCAACTTGTTCTGCAGTCCGATGCCGCGTCCTTCCTGGCGCATATAGAGAATCGCGCCGCGACCCTCGCGCTCGATCATGCGCATGGCGTTGTGCAGCTGGTGGCCGCAGTCGCACCGCTCACTGCCGAGCACATCGCCCGTGAAGCATTCCGAATGAACGCGCACGAGCACGGGTTCGCCGTTCGCGTAGTCGCCCTTGAGCAGAACCAGGTGTTCGAGTCCGGTCGTGAGGGACTTGTACATCCGCAGGCGGAAGTGGCCCCAGTCGGTCGGCAGGTCGACTTCCTCGACGACGTTTTCAACCAGCTTTTCGGTTCGACGGCGATAGGCGATGAGATCGGCGATCGTCATGAACTTGAGCTTGTGTTCTGCTGCAAAGCGCGTCAGCTCGGGCAGACGGGCCATCGTGCCGTCGTCCTTCATGATTTCGCAGCAGAGGCCGACTTCCTTGAGTCCGGCAAGACGGCAGAGGTCGACGGTCGCCTCCGTATGTCCGGCGCGCTTCAACACACCGCCCGCGCGCGCCTGAAGGGGGAACATGTGGCCGGGACGACGGAAGTCCGAAGGTCGAGTTCCGTCTCGCACGGTCGCGAGTGCGGTCATCGAGCGCTCGGTTGCGGAGATGCCGGTCGTTGTCTCGGCGGCATCGATCGAGACGGTAAACGCCGTTTGATGGTTGTCCGTATTCGTCGTGACCATCTGCGGCAGATCGAGCTTTGCGCACCAGGCCGCCGACATCGGCATGCAGATGAGGCCCTTGGCGTGGCTCGCCATGAAATTGACGTTTGCAGGTGTGGCGAACTCGGCGGCGCAGATGCAGTCGCCCTCGTTTTCGCGGTCTTCGTCGTCGGTCACCACGATGATCTCGCCACGGCGAAGCGCGGCGAGGCAGTCCTCGACAGTGTCGAACGCAGGGGATTCCGAAATCACTTGATTTCCTTTTCGTAGGGAATTTGAATCTGATACTGTTTGGCAAAGGCATGGATCTCGCGCTTGAGCTGCGGATCGGGCTTTTGCGTGTAGGCCGCGATGAGGGCGTACATACGCCGTTGGGCCCATTCCGTACGCGTCGTATCCTTCAGCGGCTGGGCTTTGCCGAACGAGAGACGGAAGACGTTCTCGTAAACCTTGGCGCCGTTCAGGCCGCGCATGGAGAAGACGAGTTCCTTTTGATCGGCCGGACACTTCCCGTAGATTTCAAGCGGTTCGCCTTCGCAGAGATGCGAGACGAGCTGCGGATAGGTTTCGGCGCGCGAGGAAGACGCGAAGAGCACCGAAATGTCGGTGAGAACGGGACGCTCGAACTTCTTGGCGAGCGTGGGGATGCCGCTGGCCGCCGTCCAGCGCATGCCTTCGTGGCGGTACCAGCTGCCACGGCTTCCGCGTGTGACCATGTCCATCAAGTAGGCGTTCGCGTTTTCCTTGACGCCGTACATGTAGACGGAGATGAGGCCGCCGTTGAGCTCGTTGAACTTCGAGATGATTTCGGCGCTCTGCGTCATGCCGCTTGTCGCTTCGCCGTCGGTGATGACGAGCGCCACGACGGGACGTGCCGGATCGCGGGGCATGGCGAGCACGCCGCGCAAGGTGCGGAAGACGTCCGTCTGACCATGGGCGGTGAGATGGAACATGAATTCCTCGGCCTGGTCGAGCGACTTTTCGGAGACTTCCTTCCAGGCGACATCGTTGAAGGCGTAGGTGAACTTGTCGCGGAAGGCGATGATGTTGAAACGGTCGCCCGTATTCAGCAGGGTCAAGGCTTTCGAGACGGCCTTGCGGCAGTATTTCAGACGGTCGTTGGCAATCGACCCGGATGCGTCGAGCAGATAGACGATGTCCTTTGAAATGACCGGCAGCGGATTGTCGGACTTGCTGTTCATCGTCAGGCGGAAATACTTCTCCTTCGGGTGGGCGGGATCAACCCAGGCGCCGAGTCCGAAAGAGACATTCTTGTCGAAGGGCGCACCTTGCACGGCGGTCTCGTCGCGCAGGGTCTTGACCGCTTCCTTTTCCTGGGCGATGACCTTCTCGTCCACAGTCGCCGCGGCATCGGGCGCCGGTGGCGGTTTGGTGGAGGCCGTTTCTTTGAGCCTCTTGGCGGCTTCTTCGGCCTTCTTGGCTTCATCCGACTTGAGGTCGGCTGTCAGCGAAGCCTTTTCGGCGGCGGCGATCGCCGTCAACGACTGCTGCGGGTTGGTCCCCGTGGCACCGCCGTTGCCCAGTCCCGTCGGAGGAGGGGGAAGTGCGGCCGGCGGGGCGATCGGCGCGATGCCGACGTTGTTCGCCTCCTCGACGGCGGCGACAAGCGAGGTGGCCTTAGGCACACGCGTGGCGCCGCCCTTGCCGTCGCCATCGGGTCCTGTGGGCAGGATGGCCGGATCGAATGCCGGTACGATATCGGCGGCATTGGCGACGCGGTCGACTTTCGGAATGACGAGACGCGGAAGGGCGGCTTCTTCGTCCTTGACGACCGGGACCTCGATAGCGGCGATCTCCTGGCGGGGCTGCCAGGCTGCAGCTTCTGCCTTGGCCGGTTCGGGTATGGTGTCGGCCGTCGGTGCTGTTGAGGCGGCACGCGGCAGTTCCGGCGTGAGCGAACTTTCCGTCACCGGGGCGAGGCGGTTCACAAGCTGTTCCTGCTGCTCCACCACGGGGGCGGCGACGGGACGCGCCTCGTGAAGGGCGCGCACGAGCGGATCCTCGGTCATCTTCTTGACCTGCATGGTCGGAAGCTGCTTGGTCCATTTGCGGTCCGTCTTGACTTCACCGGGCAGGGGGGCGAACGCGCAGTCCGAACAAGAGTACATCAATCCCACGTGGGCCGCGCAGGAGAGGAGCAGGACGAAGGCGAGCAACGCGCCACGGGTTCCCGATTCGGCGCGCTCGGATTCTTCCTCTTCAACGGCAATGCCATAATTGTCTACCATGACTCACTTCTCCCGTCATTTCTCAGGTGGGGCTTTCGGATAACGCTGTTTGCGCTCGGACTCAAGCTTGGTCGCTTCGGCGGCACGGCCCTGCTTGCGCATGATGGCGGCGGCACGGGCGAGGGCATGAGGCACGACCTCGGCATCGTCGAACAAGGTCCCGACGAGCATATGATAGCCCAGGGCCGCCGCGAGGTCGCCGCGTTCCTCTTCATTGGCGGCGAGCGCCACGTAGGCTTGCAGACGAAGGGCCAGCAGGTTCTGGGGGGCGGCACGCTGGACGGCGTCCGACAGATGCGTCTTGGCCTCGTCGAAGAGACCGCTCGCGGATTCGATGCGTCCCAGTGCAAGTGCGGCCTGGGCGCCGCGCACGGTCTGGGCGCCGGATGCGAGGGCGCGCTGGTAGGCGGCCGTTGCGGCGTCGCGTTCGTCAAGTCCCTCGTGGGCCATGCCGGCCAATGTGGCGCCGACTTGCTGCCAGTCGGCATCGAGCTTGCGCGACTCGATGACCTTCGCCGCCGACAAGGCGGCCGTGTAGTTCGTGAGGGCGAGCATCGATTCGGAAACCCACGCGAGCGTGGCGGGCGGCAACCGGTCGACGGCCTTCGTGTTCAACAGTTCGCTGAAGATCTTCGCGGCTTCCTGCTTTTCGTTCCGCTTCTGCAGGATGGACGCAAGCTCGAGTTTGATCTCGCGTTCGAACTCCGCCGTCGGATGGGCCACGAGGGCGGCGCGGAAATGCTTCTCGGCTTCAGGCGCATCGTCGATGCCGTTCGCCGCGACGCCCCACCAGTAGAGCATCTCCGCCGTCTTGGCGCGGTCGGGGAAGCGTGTGGCGAGTTCGGAGATGGAACGCTCGGCCGCGCGGTATTCCTTCACGCGCAGTTCCGCCATTGCGCGGGAGGCGAGGGCCTCGCCGGCGAAAGGCGAGTCGGGGTATTTGGCGAGCAGCTTGGTCCAGTCGGCACGCGCCTGTTCCGGGCGACCGGCGCGCGTTTCCGTGACACCGGCCTGGTAGAGCGCCTGCGGGGCGATTTTATCGTTCGGCCATTTCTCGGCGAGCGAACGGTAGGCGAGGGCGGAACGCGGCCAGTCGCTCGTCTTTTCATAGAGCCACGCCAGACGATGCACGGCGCTCGAGGCCGTCTTCACGTCGGGTTCGGCGGCGACGAGACGGGCGTATTCAATGGCCTGCGGGAAATTGGTGACGGCAATGGCCGCTTCGCAGCCGTAGCTCCAGGCGCGTGCGGCCATGCGCTTCGGCGGATGCGGACGCTGCTCGAGCGTGGCGAGGATGGCTTTGTGGTCGCCGTTGGCGGCGAGCACACTGAGGCGTTCAAACCATTCGCTGTCGGCATGCTTGCCGTTCGGGAAGTCCTTGAGCGCGAGCGTGTAGGCGTCGAGTGCGTCCGAGCGGCGCTCGAGGTAGCGCAAGGATGAGGCCACCAGATAATAGGCGTCCTCGACCTTGGCCTCGCGCAACGGCACGGCGAGCTTGAGGGTTTCGGCGTAGCGTCCCGACAGGTAGTTGGACCAGGCCGCGAAGAGACTGCATTCCTTCATGCGGGGCGATTGCGGAAAGCGCGTCGAGAGGCGGTTGAAAAGGTCGGCGGCCTCTTTGTAGCGTCCCTCGCGGTAGCTCAGCATGGCGACGAGATAGAGCGCTTCCTGGGCGAGCGCCTGGTCTGCACTCATCGACATGTCCAGATAGATGGCCTGTGCCTTGCGGCGGTCGGCGGTGTCCTCCGAGGCGGCGAGAAGTCCGGCGCAGCGCAGACGCGAAAGGCGGCCGACTTCGTTGGTGGACGAAAGGGCGGCGGCGCGTTCGTACCAGACGAGGGCCGAGCGCGGGTCCTTGGCCTGTTCGGCCGCGGCGCCCAGCCAGTAGAGCGCGGTCACGCGGATCTGTTCGGAGGCGCCCACATGGTTGAGGGCCATCAGCTCCTTGGTGCGGGCGTCGCCGTCTAGCAGGAGTGCGCGGTTCAGGCGGGCGAAGTCGACGAAGCGGGACTGCGGATATTTCTTCAGCAGCTCGTCGTAGGCGGCAAGGGCGTCTTTCGGGCGCTTCGCGCTGCGATAGGCTTCGCCGAGGCGATAGCAGACCTCGTCGCCCGGGACGGACGTGTCGCCGCGAATGGCCTCGAATTCCTTCAGCGCTTCCGCGTAGAGACCGCGGTTCGCCAACTGTTTGGCGAGTGCCAGACGGTCCGTTGGAAGGGCCGACGCCAACTGCGCGGCGAGCGGAAGGGAGGCCGCGAGAAAAACAAGAATTATGAGTTGTTTGAACATGCCGTATATTTTATCATAAATCACCCTTGACTTAAATGCTCAAAATGATGTATAATGCGCGCCGCTTTCCCTTCAGGAAGTCTTTCTTTAAGGGGGTGATCCGGTTTCGACGGGATGTGTTGAGGTCAGATCGCGCGTCGAGGATTCTCGTTGGCCTCGTTAAAAAACGGGAAAAACAGTAATTGCGAACAACGATTACGCTCTCGCGGCCTAACTTATAGCCCGCATGTCGCCCGGCAGACGCCTGCTAAGCCGCCGCGGCATCATTTAGCAGGACTTGTCCGGAAGCGCTCCGCTCGCGCGTTCGAGGCTCGTACAACCGAGTGGATGATTCGGGAATCGCCCGCCTGTCGGCAGTCCCGTTTCGAGATTAAAGGCCGGCTACACGCGTAGAAGTTTGGTTGATTCCATTTCGGACAGGGGTTCGACTCCCCTCACCTCCATATCAACGAATAGGTTATAGGTTAGAGTGAATAGGTTGACGAATGAAATGTCAAATGAACCTATTCGGTGATATGGAACCTATTCGTTATTCACTTTAACCTATAACCTGCCTGCCACACGGGAAAGAGAGGAAGAGAGAGATTATGACCGAATCTATCATGCTGAAGAAGTCCAAGGCCTTCGCGCTACGCATTGTGCGGCTCTACAAATATATGCGCGAGCACAAGGAATCGGTCATTGCGAAGCAGATTCTGCGCTCGGGGACGTCGATTGGTACGAACATCGCCGAAAGCCGTTACGCGCAGAGCAAGTCCGATTTTGCCTCGAAGCTTCAGATCGCGCTTAAGGAGGCTGCGGAAACAGAATACTGGCTCGAACTCCTGCGTGACGCCAAACTCGTCGAGCCCGGTCCGGCGTTTGATTCAATCTGCGAAGATTGTACGGAACTCATCAAGATGCTGACCGCGAGTGTCAAGACGGCGAAAGCGGAGTAATCTCTCTTCAAAGCGGCTCGGACATAAGTTCGACTTCTTCTTCAATTTACCATTGTCTGCTTATAAGTAATATGTTATAATATGCATCGTGAACGGAAATTGGCAGATCGAGTATACCGATGAGTTCTATTCCTGGTGGATGGAACTAACGGAAACCGTGCAAGACAGATGTGCGGCTGTAGTCGATATGTTGGAACGTGAAGGGCCGACGCTTCGCTTTCCTTATTCGTCGGAGATTGTTGGCTCAAAGATCGCATTACGGGAATTGCGGATTCAATGCAGCGGACATCCCTATCGGATTCTCTATGCATTTGATCCTGCGCGAAACGCATTGCTGATTCTTGGTGGTGACAAGACGGGGAATGCCAGATGGTATGAAGAGTACGTGCCGAAGGCAGAAAAGATTTACGAGCAGTATTTGAATGAGCTGAAGGAGGAAAAGAAATGAGCGGACATCATCCTTGGTCAGAATTGCGGGCGAAGATGTCGCCCGAGCGTCAGGCGCGGATTAAAGCCGAAGCCGACAAAATGCATCGCGAATACACCTTATCGGAGATTCGCCGTCAAGCTGGCTTCACCCAGTGTCAAATGGCGGAGAAGCTCAATGTCTCTCAACCTGCTTATGCAGGTTTTGAGAACTCTGACAATATGCGCCTTGGCACATTGCAAAAAATCGTTACTGCGCTTGGTGGAGAACTATCGTTGCGCGTCTTGATTGATGGTTACGAATACGATTTGCAAAAGTCGCCACAGATGGCGATGGGGTTTAATTGAAGAAATCACTTTGTCGTGACCTGACCGGCGAGGTTTTCGCTTCGAATCCGCTTGCCATGTGAGTTGTATGCCACTGCTGCGCCTTACTTTATCTTCGTTTTTCGTGTGGCGTATGTGACCTTCCCCTTGTCTAGCCATGCGACAGGCTCACGATTGCCTGTTTTGAGATCGATTCGCCACAGAAAAGGAACCTTTTCATCGCATTTAATCATTATCCCGCAAAAACTACAAGTCTCTAATTTAACAACATCACTTAACGCATAACATTTATACATATCTGTAAAATATATCCTACTACAAAATCTATCAGTTGCTACGGGAACATCAAATGATTTTCCAGATGTCATATATCTATATGTCATCTTGATTAATGAACGCTTCGATGTCGAGATATCCATTGAATCCGCATTAGACTCTTCCACATACATCGCAGCTACATCGTCCCCAACACACCCAATCTTATTTGTGATAGCAAGACAACTCGTTTCAGTGTTTAAACGCCACCATGGAACCTTATAGCATGATATATTTTTATCCAATGAAACATCCGCAATGCCGAGCATATCAAATTGTATGGGAATTTCTTCACGATGAAGATTAATAAAATAGAATGGCAACTCTATAAATATCGTCGGCAAACGGCACAATGCTTCTTTCCAAAAGTACCAATTGTCTCCATCGCTATACCGATGAACGTACTCAAAATCCTCTGGATAGAAGATAGTCCGCTTAGCATTCAAACAAACGACATCTAGAACGCCATTTTCTTTGTCACAGCTTAAAATCATATCCGTCGTAGTTTGTCCGTTCTTGACACGAACCTCATAGTAAGAATAGACGCAACCCGTTGTACCTAACAAAAGTGCCATGACAATCGCGCGGCGGGCGATGATCCTTATATTTGTTTTTCTCATACAGTCCTCCATTTCTGCTCATCACGGTTTCCGTGGTCTAAGAGGGACCCCGGTGAATATGTCGTAGTGAATATGTCATTGTTCCTCAT
>JAKSOY010000198.1 GCA_024405255.1 Kiritimatiellia bacterium | reverse complement strand
ATCAGTAATCTTCAAAACGCAGGATCCTTGCCGTAACGATAGCCGATCCCGTGAACGGTCTGCAGTCCGCTCGGGTCACCCCCGAGCCTTTCGACCTTCCGGCGGAGATTTGCCACATGCTGGTCAAGGGTACGCGTCGTTCCCGTGTAGTTCACACCCCACACCGCGTTGAGCAGACTGTCGCGCGAGAGGACAGTATTCGCATGAGAGGCGAACACCTGCGCGAGCTTCATCTCGATATCAGTGAGCGGTTCGTATTTTTCGCCTTTTTCGAGTCGATAGCGTTTGGCGCTCAACACCGTTCCGCAAAAGGCGTCTTCAGAGGATTCTTCAACGACCGACGGTGCGCTGCGCCGCAAAACGGCGGCGATGCGCGCCAGAAGCTCATGCACGCCGAAGGGCTTGGTGATGTAGTCGTCCGCACCGAGTTCGAGGCCAACGACCTTGTCGATTTCCTCGCTTTTGGCGGACAGCATGACGACAGCCGCCCGACACCCTTCCGCGCGAACGGCCCGACACACATCGTACCCGCTCATGCCCGGCATCATCACATCCAGCAACAGGAGATCGAACGGCGCTTCTGCCGCTTTCCAAAGCCGAAGCGCTTCCGCTCCGTCGGAAGCGGCAGCTACCGCGTAGCCCTCGCTCTTCAGCAAGTCGCACACCATCAGCCGGATATCCCCATCATCTTCCGCAACGAGAATGCGTTTCATGTCTTCCCTCCCAATGTCACCACGAACGACGCACCGCCGCCTTCGCGCGGACGGTAGACGAGATCTCCGCCCATCTCGCGCATGAGCCGCCGCGCAATGTTGAGTCCGAGGCCACTGCCGGACGCATGGGCCGTCAGCGTGTTGTCGCAACGATAGAAACGGTCGAAAAGCCGCTTCCGGTGGCGTGGCGGCACGCCGGGTCCGCGATCTTCGACGGCGATCGTGCCATCTGCACGCACGGTGATATCAAGCGTTCCGCCCGATGCCGCATACTTCACGGCATTGTCGATGAGATTGACCACCACCTGCCCGAGCGCATCGCGATCGACGCGCCGCACGACCGATTCGCTCCTGACCGCCAGCGCCAACCCGGCAGTCTCGACGCGCGTACGCTGCGACTCGGCCGCCTCCGCAACGACAGCGCCAATCTCGCAGTCCTCCAGAACGTACTTGCGACGGTTCTGTTCAAGCCGACTGAAGTCGAGCACATTCTCCACGAGACGCGACAGCCGAGCGCACTCGCGTACGATCACGTCCAAATACCGGGCCTGCGCCTCCGGCGTCGTCACCCGCCGCTCGAAGAGCATTTCCGCAGACAGGCGGATCGATGTCAGCGGCGTCTTCAGTTCGTGCGAAACATTCGACACGAACGACGTCTTGCGCAGCGATTCGCGCCTTTCACGCGCAGCCGCGACAAAGAGCAATCCGACGCCCAACCCCAAGGACGTGAAGAGCAAGGCCGAGACGGCAATCAACCGCCAGATGTCGTCATACGAAGCGCCATCAAGACGTGTACGCCAGACGGCCAGCTCGCGGTGCGGCAGGGCCGGTGCCAACGAAAGCGTGAATGCGGCGCGTCCCGACGGAATCGCGGCCGTCTGGAAGAGAGCACGGCCATCATCCGTTCGCAGGCACATGACCAGTCCGTCAAACGGTTCTGCGGAAAGGATGGCCGGGAACTCGGCCTCGACCGCGACGATTTCAAGTTCGGCCCCCAAGACGGATCCATCATCGTTCTTGCGCCAGCCGATGTACGACAGACGATCCCCCTCGAACCAGGATTTCCAGGTGAAACGCCCTGTCTCGGACGAAACCTTCCGTTTTGAAAAACGCATCTGCGAGGTCGCTGAATCGGGCGTACGGAACCCTTCGTCAAAAAGCGTGACATAGCGCGAGAGGAAACGGCGTTCCTCCTGCGTGGCCCCTTTCTCGCGTGGATAGACGACGCCGACACTCGGAATCCAACGGAAGACATTCCGAACAGAGGGTTCACGCGAGGCGCAGGAAATCAGATCCTCGGTCGTCGGACGGACCGGCAGACTCGCCAGCACCGATTCAATGCGCCGCTTGGCCGATTCGACACACCCGGCCAGACGATTCGCCACCTTGCCTTCAACAAGCGCCCGATCAGCCGACACCAGCCGTTCGAAAAGATGGTTCGCATTCTGACGGATGAGACCGACCGCCACCCACGCGAAAATCAGCGTGGGCAAGGCCAAAAGGCCCAAGGCGATCGGAATTCGACATCTGGAGGTAAGTGTCACTCGAGCCGCTGCTGATTAAGAGTGGAAAATCCCTTGGTCTTCATTCCCTTGCGTGCCTTGGAATCGAACGACCTGCGGTTGAACTGTTCGCTCCACACAGCTTGCGTGGTGGCCTCCTGTTGGAGTTCTGCGTCAATGCCGATGATTCTCTGGGCGTCTTGTGCGGCCGAAGAGTTGCGCATATTCAGCGCACGCGCCTTCTCGAATTCACCGCGGTCGGCGAGTCGAATGGCCTCTTCCGTGCGCAGCGCATTCTCGTTGCGGACACGTTCACGCACGACGCTCTTGTTCACGCTCGCGGTGACGGCCGTCGGATCGTTCGAGAACGACACGGCACCCGAAGCCGTCACGGAACGATCTCCGCCATCTTTCGGATCGACATACGAGACCTGCGCCTGGGCGATGGTCAACTTAGTACCGGCCTTGCCAGGTGCCGCGTCGCACTTCACGATGACGTACTTCTCCTGTCCACCATAGAGCTGATTCAAGTCGATGCTCGCAACACCGTCGGCAATGCGGCCGTCGCGTCCTACAAGCTGGACGGGCGTAAAGCCCGCCGTGAAACGCACCTTGAGCGAGACGCGTGTCGCGGCCACGGCAAGGACATCGCCGAGTTCCCGGGCGAAGACGCGCGGCAGATCGTCGTTGTTCTCCACGAAGTAGCTGTTGCCGTCAGACTTCTGCGCGAGGCGCGTCATCAGGTCTTCGTTATACCCCATGCCGAGGCCGATTGTCGAGACAGCAACCCCGTCCTTCATGAGCAACGCACCGTAACGGCCGAGTTCCTCTGCGGACGACGGACCCACGTTCGCCTGCCCGTCCGACAAAAGCAGCACGCGATTGATTTCGCATTTGGCCCGATACTTCTTCAACTCCACCGCACCCGCCGCGACACCGGCAAAAAGCGCCGTACTTCCACGCGCCTCGATGGCCCTGACTTTCGCGATCATCGCCTCTTTCTCCACGGCCGGCTGGGCGGCGATGACAACTTCGGCGAGATTGTCATAAGCGACAACGGACACGATGTCACGTGCGTCCAGACGGCGTATGGCCTCGCACGCGGCCTCGCGCGCCTTGACGATACGGTCACCGTGCATCGACCCCGAACGATCCAGCACGATGGCAAGATTGACCTGCGGACGGTTCTTGGACGCCACCTTGTCGGCCGCCAGCGAGACCTTGACATACGCTTCACCCGGTTTGTCCGCGAAGCGCACGCCATAGTCGGGTTCGACGCGACAGGTCACGCCTGCCGACACCACACCCGCCATGGCGACCACCACTGCCGCGAACAGATTCTTCTTCCAGATCCTTATGTTCTTCATATGACATCATCCTTTCGTTCTGTCAATCGGCACCTTGCCGTTGACGAGGGAAAGTATAATCGATTCTGGAAAAAGAGTTGTCATCGATCTGCAAAGAGATTGTAAAGAAATTGTAAAGATCCGCCGGGGGCACCCGACACACACAAGGGCGTCGAAAGGAAGGCATCAGGGCAGGCGGACGGCGTCGGGCTTCAAACCGTCGCTCGAGACTTCGAGCACGAGTTCGCCCGGACCTTCACGACGGACCACGGCCACCACCTTGCCGAAGAACATCGGATGGCTGTCGACCTTCGTGAACGCCTCCATCGCCGTCGGGTCGCCGTTGCCGACGCCGAGGATCTTGCCCGGACCCTTCAGCGCGAACTTCACCCGGTTCTTCGCGAGCGGGTCGCGCACCCCCTTCGCGTCGAACGCGTCAATCTGGACCCAGGTCAGTTCATTCGGGTCCGCCGTGAGGTGCGGCTCGACTACGGCCTTGAGCGCCACGGCCTTCTCCGCCGTGCGCATCGTCTTTTCACCGAGCTTCTGGCCGTCCTTGTACGCCACCACCTTCACTTCGCCGGGTTCATACACCACGTCGAGCCAGCGCAGACGATAGCGGTCGCACACCGCGTAGCAGGGATCTTCGGGCTCCGTCTGTTCGTTACCCGCCAGCACCTCGCGCACCGACGCCCAATAGCCGGACTTCGAGCCGGTGATGTCGAACCGCAGGAACTTCGCCTTCTCGGGTTTGGCGAAGGCGATCTTCCGATCCTCGTCGAGTTTCTTCTCGAACACCTTCCGCCAGACCTTGCCGTCGTCCGAAAGCGAAAGCGCAACTCCATAGTCCTTCCAGGCACGTTGCATGATGACGCTCACCCAGCGGAACGCGCGCGGCTCGGGCAGTTCAAGCTGCAGCCACTGCGGCACGCTCGCACCCTCCGCACACCAGCGGGAGTTGCCGTTGCCGTCAATCGCGTCCTTCGCGGGATGTGCCCCGGTACTGCCCTCGCGCTCCTCACTGGAGGCCGTCGCCTTCGCGCCCGCCAGCATGTTGACGAACTTCGGGCTTGCCGGCTCGCCCTTGCGGCGCATCCCCTGCGACTTGCCGTTCACGAACAGTTCCGCGCTGTCGCCGTTGGTGTACACGTACACCGGCACCTTCTGTCCTTCGCGCCCGCGCCAGTTCCAATGCGGCAGCAGATGAAGCGTGTCTGCCGAGGGATTCCAATAAGAACGGTAGAGCCAGTAGCGGTCCTTCGGCACGCAGCAGAGGTCCATAATGCCGAAGTAGGACGACCGGCTTTCCTTCCAATACGGCGTCGGTTCGCCGAGATAGTCAATGCCCGTCCACACGAATTCGCCGCAGCAGTAGGCGTCTTGCTCCATGTAGGCGAACTCGCCGTCCGGGAGGTCGAAGCTCCCGTTGCGGTCGTAGGCGTCGGTCTGCCTGTCATTCTTCGGGTAGTCGCGCCGGTTCTGCGCCGGCGGGTTCATGTAGTAGCCGTAAGAGCTGTACGCCGAAGCCGATTCCGTGTAGATGACCGGCTTGCGGGGATACTTTGCCTTCAGCGTACGGTAGCACGCGAGATAGTTCCAGCCCGTGATATCGAGATCGTCCCAGATGTCCATCGCCAGCGCCTTGGGCTGGCGCGTGATGGTCCAGACATTTCCGTTGCCGACCGGACGCGTCGCGTCTTCGCGCCGGATGATGGTACGGAAGAGCGAACAGCGGTCCTTGGTCATGCCCGAATTGTTCGCGTCGCCATCCTTGCCGGGTTCGATTTCGTTGGAGATCGACCAGACGATGACGCACGGATGGTTGCGGTCGCGCCGCACGAACTGGATGAGGTTCTCGCCGATGTAGCGCTCGAGGTTCTCCTCGGAACGGCGGCCCGCCGTCCACTGCCACTTGTCGAACGCCTCGTCCCACACCACGATGCCCATCTCGTCGCAGAGGTCGAGCACTTCGGGCGCGGGGATGTTGTGGCTCGTGCGCAGCGCGTTCACGCCCATCTCCTTCATATACCGAAGCTGGCGGCGCATGGCGGACTTGTCAAACGCCATGCCCAAGAGCCCCAGGTCGGAGTGGAGATTGACGCCATGAAGCTGCACTCGACGTCCGTTGAGATGGAATCCGTTGCCCGCACGGTCCTTGGTATCTTCCGCAACCGGAAACGCGATCGTACGCACGCCGAAGCGTACCTGCTCGCGCGCGAGTTCTGCACCGTCTGCGTCGAGGAGGCGCACGGTCGCCCGCAGGAGGTTGGGCGAATCGATGTCCCACCGCGGCGGATTCTTCAGCGTGAACGCCAGCACGCCCGCATCGGCGCGCACCGCACCCTGCACCGCGCCGTCGACCGCCACTTCCACGCGCGCGCCCTTCGGCGCGTTCTCGGTCTCCCAGCCCACGGTCACGTCGGCCTCGTCGCGTTCGACCCGCGGCGTACGCACCACCACCGAATTGTAGGCGAAATGCGCACGGTTCTCCAGACGCATCGTCACCTTGCGGTAGAGGCCCGCGCCCGGATACCAGCGCGAATGGTGTGCCGTCGTATCCGCCCGCACGGCAAGGACGTTGCGCCCCGCCGTTACGAACGGGGTCGCGTCCACGCGGAAGCTCGCATAGCCGTAGTTCCAGCCGCCCGCGAGCTTGCCGTTGACGTACACCTGGGGACGCGCCATCACGCCGTCGAAGTCCAGGAAAACGCATCCCTTGAAGTCCGCGTCGATCTGGAATTCGCGGCGGTACCAGCCCACGCCCTTCCACGGCAGCTTGCCGCTGCCGCCGTTCTCCGCCTTGGGATTGAACGGACCCGAAATCGCCCAGTCGTGCGGCACCCGCACCCGCTCCCACTTCGAATCGTCGAAGTTCGGCGCCTCCGCCTGCAGCTTCCCCGTGGGGTCCTTGGCGAACCGCCACTGCGCATCCGCCAGCGACACTTCAGCCGCCATCGCCGTCAGCGATATCCACGCAAGCACCGACACCGCCACGACTTTCATGCCGCTTTTCATTTCGCGTCTCCTTTTTTAACGCTGGTACGGCTGCGTCCAGCACGTCTGCACCAGCGGATGCAGATTGTCGGAACAGACGGGACGCTCCGGCGAGATGACACGTGCGCGTACGTAGAGGTCGTCCGGCGCCATCGTGTAGGAGGCCTTGACGGGTCCGCCGATCTTGCCCGAAACCTTTTTGGCCACGCACCCGATCTTGGTCATGTCGTAGAGATTGACGGTGCGCTCGAAGCGCTTCGCCTTCGCGGGATCCGACACCTCCGCCGGATGAACGACAAGCGTCTTGATCGGCTTTTCGCTGAAGTCCTTCTTCGTGACGATGAACTCGATCGTACGAACCTTGTCCTTGCGTCCGGCAACCGACACCGTGAGCGTGCCCGTCTTCTTGTCGAACGCAAAGTCCTCCGGCTCGAAACCGGTGCAGCAGGCGAAGTCGCCGGCCTTCATCGCCTTCAAAAGCGCCTCGGCGGTCAGCGACTCCGCACGCACGTAGTTCCACGCGCCGAACGGCATGCAGGAACGCGGCAGCTTGACCGCCGGTTCGCCGAAGTAGCAATGCGTGTCATCGTTGCCCACGCCCAGCAGCAGAGGCTGTCCCCGCCGCGCGCGGAAGGCGTTGACAATGTCCCAGAAGCGGTCCTGGTCAAAGCCGTCCGTCGGCAATCCATTCGGGGCCTTGTAGCCGCTGCCGCCGTTGGAGAGCTCGAAGAAACGCACCTGCGGCAGTGCGATGAGATCCTCGGGCAGGATGTCGTACCACTGCCAGAACGGATGGTTGAGGATGAACATCGTCTCGCGTTTCAGTTCCGCCGCCAATTTCGCGACGGACGCTTCCGTGTTGCGGATGCGGTCACGCACCGTCTCGTTGGCGGGGAAAGCCTTGACATAGGACGGAACCCCCGGCACGTTGAGGTAGTTCATGTGCACCTGATGGCCGATCCCCGTCGTCTTGTTCAGAACGCCCGAAGTCGCTTCGACGGCATCGAGAAGGAGGAACTTGCCCGGCTTTTCGAAACGCTTGCGCAATTTCGAAATCGGCGACAGCACAACCGCCGTCGTCCCCTTCGGAGTCTTCACCGTTTCGACCATGTCGGGGAATTCCGACTTGTAGGCCTCGAAGATCGCCGGCGAAATTCCGCGGCCGCCAAGGCCCTTCACCTTGCGGCCCACATCATACTGGTTGTGGTCGCTGATGCCCAGGAAGTCGTAGCCATGTTCTTGATAGATGCGAATCGCCTGTTCGGGGAAGGCTCGCCCATCGCTCCAATAGGTGTGGGTGTGGAACTGTCCACGATAGAAACGCTTCGCGCCCGTCGGATCAGCGGCCTTCGCCTTCTTCGGCAGCGCCGCAAGCGAAACCGTCGAAAGTGAAATGCCGAGGAAACTCCGCCGCGTCGTCTTCAGACCGTTCACCTCGCCGCTTTTGCTCGACTTCTCCTTGTTCAACATCTCAAAACCTTCCTTTCGATTTTAAACCGCAATCAGGAATGCCCCGACCTTACAGGAACCTCCCGACAGACTGGAGACAGTCTAGCAAATCCACCAATTGAAGTCAATCATTTCACCCCTATTGCCCAGGGGGGGACAGACCCACACAGGAGCTTCCCCGTTTACGTGTCAACCAGCACAATCGAACAATCAAACAATCCGAACAACTTGTCCTCCGTAGCTTTAGCGAAGGAGGATCGAACAAT
>JAKSOY010000197.1 GCA_024405255.1 Kiritimatiellia bacterium | reverse complement strand
GCATCCCCATCCAACAAACGTGTGTTACTTTCATATCTACTTTCAACTCCTCGACCAATCTCGGCCATGGTCATATTATAGCACAAATCCTAATTCCCTGCCCCCAAAATGTGGATTCCACCCAACTCGGCGGGTTCCGAGGGCAGACGTTCGTCTCCACACACGTACGATTCAGCGTTCGGAGGGAATGGCGATTCGGTAGAAGGCGTTTGTCTGCGCGGGATCGGCCCTGACCGTCACACGGCCGTTGCGGAAATCAATGGTCGTGGGAATGGCATTCTGCCATGTTCCTGTTGAAAGCGACGGACGCGTTTGGACGAATCCGGCGATCGCAGGATTTCCCACCGGTACGCCATCGATCCACACACTGAACGCCACATCGGCATCTGCCCGAACAAAATCCCGAAGGCCGATACTCGTCGCATCAGTCATCAGCCGCACGAGACCCAATTCGCACGATGACTTCACATATCGGTTTGTCGCGGCTTCCGCCGCTGACACAGCACCATACCAGCATGTCTTCACATCATTGGTCATCTCGCACGCCAGCACCCGCGCTCCAATCGGTGAAAAGTCCAACCAGCCCATCGGATCGCGCACCGTCAGAACGCCCAGCCGTTCCGTCGGCAACACCCCTTCTGTACGCCAGAGCGGCTCCAACGGGCCCGGTGCCCCTGCTGCGAACGCCGCCGCAAGGTCGAGCCATTCGTTCCCCGCCGCGTCGCGAATGCGATTGATGTCAAACGCAAATCCGTCAAAAGCCGTCCACCCCCAATCACCCACCAATACGAACGCCTCAACAGGACGCGCCGTCTCATCCGCCAGCGCCCCTTCACCAAGCACCTGCTCCCCCGCCGCCGTGCGAATACGATACGTGAGCGTCTGTGCCTTGCGATCAAAGAAAAAACGCAACTCACCCGGCGTCTCATTCGCAACACGTACGCCTGTCGCCTCCCAGAAGTCCCCCTTCCAAACGACGAACTCCGCCCGCCCGTCGTCCGCGAGAATCGTTGCCACGGCGGCCCGACCCTCCGGCGCGGGAATCGATGCGACATCGGCATATCCCGCCACAAACGTCGCCGCAAGCACACTCTCACATTGAACCGCCTTCGTGAGCGGCGGCGTGTAAACCCCGCCCTGCCACTGTGGATTTTCCACAACCGACTCGGCATCTTCACTGAACCAGGTCGTCTCACGTGCCGCGATGAATTCGCGCACGGACTCAACCCGCCAATCGTCTCGCACAAGCGTCGCCGTCACCCGATATCGTCCACCCGCCTCGAGCCCTGTGAAATCGGCCGTCACCGATTGCGCCTCCTCCGACTGGGGCAACTCGAACGTGCGCGTAACGACCGCATTCGTCTCGACCGTCGGCGCGAGTGCGACTGTCAGTTGCGCACCGCCTGGGGTCTGGCCCCATTCGCGCATCGCCACAGACACGGTAATCGCGACCGAAGCAAAGTCGGTTCCCTTCTCGATGTTCGTTACCGCCACCGTTCCCGCCGGCGCTGTTTGAAAAGCCACGACAAGATCCGTCCAATCGTAGTCGAGCAAGGCACCATGCACAACATTCGCCATCGGAATCGACTCGCTTGTCTGAATGGAACTCGCCCAGCTGTTCGGCGCACTCACCTGTTCGATTCCCTCAAAAAGATCGCGCCGGACGAGCGCCGCATGCGCCACGGGAATCACCGAGCGATTATGCGCCACCACAACGGGACGAAGCCCCGTCAATTCCACGAGATGCGCCGCGACGGCGATCGTTTCTTCCGCCCGCACACCGACGAGGGAACGTCCAAGTGTGTAAAGCATCACCGCCACTTCTTCATCTGCATTCGAGTTGCCGTAGAACGCATGTTTCAGCGTACCCGTTTCGCCACCTGCCGCCAAATCAACGAGGGCAATCGCCCGCCCCGACGCCAACGCCTCCGCCACTCGGTTTATGTGGATGGTCCGCGCCCGTGTGTCAGTGACAAGGATGAGCCCCGTCGGCGTCCCCGCCGGAAAGAATGTGACAAGCGGCACCGGAAAACCATCCGCGAACGAGAATACCTCGCGCCGCACGCGTACACCATCCGCCAGCGTCTGCTCGCCCGCCAGCCGCACGGTCGCACCGATTTCGCTGAGATCGCGAATGCCGGCACGCGCAGCCGCGATGCGCCCAAGCGCCGTCGTCGACCGCACAGGACGCGCCGCCACCGCCGCCGCGAGGTCGTCTTTCAACAGATCAAAAACGCTACGAAACCCCGCCAAATCCTTCACACGCCCAGTGGGTGTCACATACCGCGCCGTACCTGTAAGGCCACAATCGACCGAACTGAGCGAAAATCCATTGTCCAGCGCACGGCAGGCCGAAACATCGATCGGCAGTGCCGAGAGATCACCCCCGAGCCAGCGCCGCATCCATTGAACAGACGATGTACGCGCCGACTCGTACCATCCGTGCGGACCTGCCACATCCGTCATGCCATAGCGTGTCACGTCGAGTCCACACATCCGCGCCGCATTCGTCACCACCGCAATCGTCGAGCACGCGCCCGCATAGGGGAAGAAGTCGTCGAAATTACAATGGATGCGCACCGCGTTCCCACCAGCCAGCACATGCCCCGCGTGGTTGAAGCCAAACGCAAGCTCACCGAAGACCTGCTGCTCGGCATCCTGTGGACCGTTCGCCGCATACACATCGCGTAACGTCGAGATGAAACACGAGGGGCACGCGGCAACGATTCGCGGCTCGACCGTTTCCAACAGCGCCGTCTCCGTGCCGCCTCCCGAGTTACCCATGCACCCATAGCCGTCATGGCGGATATCGGAACGCGTATCGAGATAGTCGAGTGCGCGGATACCGTCCCAGATCCGCTGGCGCGCAGTGCTTTGTCCGAGCAGTTCCGCCAATGCGCCATAACGGTTGTGCGGCGCACAGCAAAGTCCGCCCGGCACCTGCTCGCGCTCGCCTTGCGAAAAGGGATCGTAGACGAACGCCGCAAACCCCGCAAGAGCGCCCTGCACGCCACCGCGCTGATAGGCAGCGGCGCCTTTGCCGTCGTTGTCGTGTCCACAAGGGACAATGTAGGCGGGATAAGGCGCGGCAAAACGCGTCGGATCGGGCAGGAAAAGAAGTCCCGTCACATACACGCCCGGGCGGCTCTCAAAGAGGACCTTCTCAATCGAATACCCCTCTCGCTGAACGGTTCCTGTCACCTGCGCGCGGAGCGGCGTACGCGGCAAGTCGAGTCCGCCGATCGCGTCAATGAACGCCGCGCGAAGCCGGGTGGCATGTGTCCGATAGGCGTCAGACGAGGCGAGGCCACCCCACGCCGCATCGGCCGCCCGGTCGGCCGCATCGATCGCCGCCATCGCCACATCGTACGCGGCATGCGTCATATTGGCCGGCAACACCCGTTGCGCAAGGGCGTCGCCATAGTCCGCCGCCCTCACAAGGACGGTCGCAACACAGAAAGCCGCAACCCAATAGCTCCTGCCCATCACCGTTCGTACTCCGCGTACTCACTCAGCGCACAATGAACATCAGACCACGGAGGAGGTATACACCTCCTGGACGCCGGACAAGTTCCGCGCGGTCGCCGCCAAGGAGCTTGAACGACAATTCAGCTGCATTGACCGGCGGTTCGTCTTCCCACAGAATGATGGGCGTACCCGACTTCACCTGACGCTCGCCAAGATCGACCTTGTAGGTACCGCTCGCAAAGGCCACATGTCCCGTCGCATTCGACTGTTCGAAGAAGCACAGGGTATTCCAGGCGTTCGTCCGGTTCGAGAGATCGATCGTCGCCCCGGCAGCAAGCTGCGTATTGTGCCATTCCACACCCGGGCGGAACCGCCCCGTCACGGCGATCCAGCCGTTCTGGCCGTTCATATCGTAACCGTCCGTGTAGTCACTCACATAGTCGAGGAACGTCACCGGTCCCTTCGTGATCGACCGATCGCGAATCGCCGCCCCGCGCATTTCAAGGCGCGTCGTGGGAGCATGCACGTAACGCGAGTCGCCGCTTTCCGAGCCACCCAAGATAAACCACCCGCCCGAATTTCCGAGAATCGTACCGTCCCCCGTTACGGTGAGGTTGCCGAAGTAGAAGTATTTACTCGGATCCACATCGATCTGCAAACGATGCCCGTTCATCTCCAACGTGGCCGCGCTGGCGTTCAAGCCAACGAACCCAAAGCCCGAACCGCGGATAAAGGAATCTGCGGTCAAGGTGACATCGCTGAACCAGGCATAAACATGCTGGCCACGCGCCGTTGTACTGAGCAGCGTGCCGCCATCCAGCACAAGCGGATGGTAGTATTGGTTACCGTAACCGTCGAAGTCGAGTGTCGCGCCTGCATGAACCGTGCAGCGGGATCCTTCGCCGCCGAAGCAAAGGCCGTTCGTCGTACAACGGAAGGTTCCGGCGATGATTTCAGTCTCACCCCAGTAACCGGGATTGGCGACACCGGCAATGTAAATGCCCGCGCCGTCTTTCGCGAAGCCCGCCGAGCCCGTAATCTTCACATGACTGTTCAGCGCCGTCACGCCCTCGGGAACGACGAGCCGCAGCGTACCGCCCTGACCGACGGAACTCGTGTCTGTAATCGTGGCCGCATAGGTGCTGTTCGCCGCGAGTGAAAGCGCGAGGTCGTGTCCCTGAAGGTCGATGAAACTACCAGATGTGACCCGCGAAAGGTCGAGGCCCGACCAATCGACATCCGCCGTGAGACGCACATTGTCGAACGTGAGCGACGCACACGCAAGCGGAGTCTCCGCCGTGCAAGTGAACAGAGGCGAACCCGCAATCGTCACATGGGTGGCGATCATCGGCAGTCCCCCTGTCAGGACGCCTTCCGAGTTGCTGCAGGTCCAGTTCGCCGGATCCGTTGGATCGCCCGCGCGTCCGAGTCCCGTCCATGTCGCCTCCAACACGACATTCGCATCGGCGATGTGGAGCTCAAGTTCGTGTACGCCGTTGATACCGATCCAGCAGTTCGGCACTGTCATTCCTTCGCCGTCCACAACGGCGAGCGTTATATTCGCCGCTGCCAAGATCGACGTCAGGTTGCCCGCCGGACCGATCACCAGCACTTTCGGCGTTGCCGTCGATCCCGTGTAGGTCACCTCGATCCGACGGAGGTCCACAAGGAAGTTCGCATTCGTCTGAACGGAAATATCCACCTTCTCCGTAAAGCCCGAGTCATCCGCCTTCATCTTCCAGCAAGTCGACGACCCCGAAAAGATACAGCTCGAACCCGTCAACGTCCCCTTGCCCGCGAGCGTACCCGCAAGCTTGATGCTCGCCGTCGCGGGCGCGTTCGTCGTCTCCAGGCGTCCGTCAACACACAACGTGCCGTTGATCACGGCGTTGCCGCTCTGCGTCATCACCAATGCCGTCGCTCCTGCCGGAACCGTAAGCGGGATGCCCGTAGAAAACGTGGGACCGCTCAACAAACGCAGGAATGAACCATCCATCAGCGTCACCCCATTCGTCACCGTACCCGTGGCGGGACCTTCGAACTGGAGGTACGCCCCCCTCTCGGCCACGATACCGCCGACCGCGCAGACGACAGTATGAAGCGCCATCTGTCCAATGCCGCCGAAACCTTCGCCCGGCCCCTTGACATGAAGCGTACCAGGACCCTCCAGCGTCGAACCGGGAATGCGCGAATTGGGAAGCGGACGAACCGAGAGATTGCCGCAGGCCGGGCCACCCATCCAGGCGTCCCCGACCAGTACGAGCCGCCCGAACGTACACCCCCACGCATTATTCGTTTTCGAGTTGAGGACGGCCCCCTCGCCGTCCGGCCCCGCACCTTCCACGTACACCGTCTTGCCGTGCGTCACTTCCGTACGCGCGAGGTTCGACCCATTGCCTGCATCGACATTCACGTCCAACCGCGCGCCGTTCGCAATGTGAATCTCACCCGCCGTGCCGGCCGTGGTCGTCTTGCCGGTGTTGACGAACTTGAGCGTACCGGCTTCCACGCGCACCGTCGCGGCCGCCGCGAAGGTGTCGTCGTTGATCGTCAACATACCTGTACCCGTCTTCACGAAGGCGTCCGAAAGCGCCGTCTTCGTTTCATTCGTGAGCGCCAGGTCTCCTTCCGCACAGATTGTGAACGGCAATCCCGCCGTACCAAGCGCCATCGGCAAACGGAACGTCTGTACCGCCGCCGAGGCATTCGTCAGCGTCGTCTGCACCGTCAGCGTTTGAACGCCCGTAAAAGTAAAGGCACCGGCCGTCGCAGGGAAGGTCAGCGACTGCGCCGCAACACTCGGCAGATCGTCGACAATCGTACCCCCGGCTGTCGTGGGGAATGCAATCGGCGCACCGACCATCGGCAGTGCCGCCCCCACCCAGTTTCCGACCGTGCTCCAGAGACCATCGCCGGCAGCGCCGGACCATTCTGCCGCCGTCGCTTCAAGCGGACGCAGCACGAGGTTGCCCTCCACCACGGCGACAGTGGCCGGGAAACCGTCCTGCACTTTGAATTTCGCCGCATCGGCCTCGACGAGCGCTCCGCCCGTGATGACGGGCACATCGTCCGTAAGCCCCACCACACCCGTTGCCCGTACGGCGATGATCATCGGATTCGCCTCCGTCGCCGAAGCGTCAAGCACCACCGCGCCGGCCGCCAGGCAGTCCGCCCCCTCGGGCGTTACATCTAATTCAACGCTCGCACCGCCCTTCAGCGTCAGCGTCCCCGTGACGGAGATCGTCTTCACCGCCGTATCCGCAAAGGAGAGACGGCCCTGTGTCAGACATAATGCGGGGAAATTCGTCACCGCCGCCGCGTTGACGGGAAAAGGTCCCGCCTTTTCGATCGTCGAATAGAGTCCGAGAATCGCGACGTCGTCAACGGTCCCCTTGCGCAGTTCCAGCACCGAGCAGTCGTCGTTCACCGTGTAGTAGCAGGTCGGCCCTGCCGCATAACCGAAAACCGCCCCCGAACCCGCATTCGCATAGAATTGCTTCGTCACGTGGTCGTAGAGCAAAACCGTGCCATCTGCTTTGCGCCACGGCACCAGCTTGCGCTGCGGCGTACCGTTCGAGGAGATGATGTCGAAGCGGTAGAGCTTGGCCGCCGTCCACCAGTTGTCGTGGATTTTCACGGCACCCGCCGTGGTCGCATAGTTCTGGTTGAAGATCAGCATCGGAATCTGAGAGTCGTGCGAGGCGGACGAGAGCGTGCCCGAACCGCTCGTCGTACCGTCGTTCCAAGTTGCCTTCTTGCCTTCGCAGGTGATGGTGATGCGCTTGCCGCGCAGGGCCGTCGAATTGCCGAGAACGACACTCGTATTATCGCGGAAATATTTGAGGTACTGCGTTGTCGCCTTACCATTCGAAACCTGGATCGCATAGCCGTCGGTATTGTTGTTCCACATCGCGCCGAAGAGGCAGGAAAAGATGTTCTGGTTGCCCGTCGAGATGTTCACGTCGCATTCGATCTTGTCGCCACCCTTGTGGTTGTAGAGCGTATTGACGTACTGCTTGCCCGCCAGGCCCGTCGACTCGAGGTAGGCAACATGGCCGACCGACATATCGTCCGCACCATCGGAGCCACGGAGAACGCCGGTACCGCTATTACCGTAGAACTTGCCTTCGACTTTGTCCCAGAGGCCCACCTCGCCAAGCTCGGTACGACACGGTACGAAGTCGCGCTTCGCGACATTGTTCACATCGAAGATCTGAAAACTGTACAGCTTCGCGGATGTCCACCAGTTGTCGCTCGTCTTGACACTGTTCGCCGTCGTCGCAAGGTTCGCATTGAAGATCAGCATCGGAATCTGCGAATTGCCCGTCAAGACCGACGTCGTTCCCGTACCACCGTCCGTACCATCAGTCCACGATGCGGTTTTACCCTGGCAGGTAATCGTGATACGCCTGCCGCGTACCGTCGTTGAATTGGAAAGCACGACCAACTGCGAATTCTGCCCCCCTCGCTTATAACGGAGATACGGTTTATCCGCACCGTTGTTGGACACCTCGATCACAAGTCCATTATCGGCATTGTTCCAGATGGCCCCGAACAGACACGACCACACCTTCTGGCCCGTGGTGGAAATGACGGCATCGCACACCACCTTGTCGTTCTGTTGGTGGTTATAGCGCGTATTGATATACTGTGTCCCCGTCGACTCAATATATTCGAGCGGCAGATACCCCATCGGCAACGCCACCTCGGCCCACAAGCCCAGACCGCACACGAACGCGATCCCCGCCACAGCGATCTTCTTCAACTGTCCCTCCATACCCATTTCCTTTCTTATAATGCCCCAATACTTTGGAGCAATCAGCGCTAGTCTAACATATCCATGCTGATAAGTCCATTACAAA
>JAKSOY010000196.1 GCA_024405255.1 Kiritimatiellia bacterium | reverse complement strand
TTGCAACGAAAACCGAACGATTCCGGCTATTAATGATTTAATGGGCAGACACTATATACTGTCTGCGCTTTAAACTTACTGGCTTTATCCGCCGAAATTAAATTAGAAGACTTGCTATGACAACCATCTACCTGCGCAATGTCCAGATGAACTTTCGACAGTACGAGCCGACGCATCTGATGGAAAATGTCATTTACAACGAATTGGTTCGTCGCGGTTACTCTGTTGACGTCGGTGTCGTTGAAACTCGTGCCATAAACAAGGACGGCATGCGCGAACAACGGCAACACAAAATCGACTTTGTTGTGAATCGCGATTCGGAGCGCATCTACATCCAAGCCGCGTGGGAGATTCCTGACGAAGCCAAGCGCGAGCAAGAACTTTTTTCGCTGACCCACGTGCATGACGCCTTCCGCAAAATCGTTGTCACAGGCGATCCCTACAAAAAACCTTGGATAAGCAAGGAAGGCGTCACCTTCATTGGCATCGTTCCGTTCCTCGTCAACCAGAAGTCCATTGAAACGCTGGATCGCTGACTCGCAGGACTGTCGATCGCATTTTGAAATCATATTGCGCATGTCCGTCCCACTTTCGTTCCGGTTTCCTGTTTCATGGACATGTCCATAAAACAGGAACTCTTAAACCCTTCTGACGATTCACCTTTGAACCGAATTTCGTCAAATGCGCCATCAAACCCCTCGAACTGACGTGTGGTAAAATCCTCCGGACGATCTATGTTCGTGAAGTCAGAAGCAAATACAACCGTTTTCAACTTTTTCGCTAAAACACATGGGCGACAACTTTCGCAAGGTGGTGATCGACGGTTCCCCCTTGCATTTCAGCGATGTAAATCCCCCCGGCCCTATATGCGAGACTTTTGCCGCCAGATCGTTGCCGCCTAACACCGGGGGCTGTTCCCTCGAATCTTATTCTCCATCCACCGTCTCACGACATGCCGCAGGAAGCCATTATCCAACGGACAAGCTTCCATCCCCCCCCAGAAGACCAGCGAGGACAAACCGAGGACCACAATAAGGACGAAAGCTTTGAGTAAGAATCCAGAGGGAAATCAGAATTTCATTCGGCCGACCACCTCACCATTCGACCGCACGAAAGTTCGACACCGCAACACCCGCCGGGCCAAACGACTCGATCGGTTCACCGTCATAGACCAGCAGTGGCGAAACGGACGTAGTATCCGCTTCCGCATAAGTCGCGAGGTTGCGTGCGAACGACTTGTCGAATGTCTGCGCCGACTTCACCTCGACGGGACGAACATTCGTGCCACGTCCGAGGATCAGATCGATCTCAAAGCCCTTTTCCGTCCGATAGAACTCCATACGCGGATCACGACCACGATTCGTGAACTGCTTGCGCGCCTCGGACACCACCATATTCTCGAACAGATTGCCACGAAGAGGATCCCGCGCCAGTTGCTGCGATGTCTCAATGCCCAGCAGATAAACCGCAAGCCCGACTTCCGTAAAGTAGATTTTCGGCGACTTCACAAGCCGCTTGGAAATGTTATTGAAATGCGGCGGAAGGCGAAATATCAAAAACGACGCCTCGAGGATGGACATCCAATTGGCAATCGTTGTCGCAGACACCCCCGTCTCCCCCGCTAAAGCCGAAAAGCTGACAATCTGACCGACACGTCCTGCGAGCAACGTCACGAACCGCTCGAACAAAATCAAATCCTTGACATTCACCAACCGCCGTACGTCACGTTCGACATAGGTGCGAAAATAATTGCGATAATACGATGTCATGTCCTTACGGACACGGTAAAGCTCTGGCATAAACCCCTTGAGCATCAACTCGTCCGCCGTCATCCCCTTCGCCTTCTCAGCAATCTCATCCAGCGACAAGGGTAAAAGTTCCAGTACACTCGTTCGACCAGCCAAAGATTCATCAATTGCCGCTGCAAGCGAAGCCTGCTGGCTCCCCGTCAGCACAAACTGTCCACACCGCTCCCGATCAGCATCCACCATGACCTGCACGGCCGATGCGATTTCAGGCACACGCTGGATTTCGTCGATGATCAAAGGACGTCGATGCCGAGCAAAAAGCGCCTTGTAATCCGCAATAGCCAACTCCCGCGTTTCCTTGTCCTCAAGCGAAATATAATCAAAATCCGGACAACATGCCTTGGCTAACGTAGTCTTTCCCGACTGACGCGGACCGAAAATCGTCACGACTGGATATTCGGTTAGTGCTTTCTTCAAAATTGGCTCAATTTTGCGAATAATCATAATCCAGTTCCTTCCTTTGGCAAGAATTATACCACAGACAGGGCGTAATTCTCAACTACAATATTTATTTTACGCCATTATTTGATGAATTTTTCTTGTCGCCGAATGCGCCTGACAAGCTGAATGCAAGGGCAAATGCGAATCCTAGAGCCAAACAAGCTAAGGTACTCATCATGCAATGCCGAGTGCCTGTGTTTTGTGTCTAGGACGGATGGGACGGATCTCCTGTGATAGGTTCTATTGGTTTGATGGGATTGATCATGATAGGCCCCATGGGTCTTATGGGATTGATTTTGATGATGTGTCAAATACCAGTCGGCACGGCCCCCTTTGGCGCCACATCAACGTGACACCTCCGGCTCGGCACGTAATCCGTGACAATCCGTGTCATCCGTTGACAGGATCGTCTCCGCAGACTCTGCGCTCTCTGCATGAAGAAGATGGCTCACGCAGAGGCTACGGAAGTGTATTGCCCCACCAACTGTCAAACTGCTAAACTGACTAACTGGCTAACTGCCTCGGCGCGTAATCAATGAACACCCCATGTCGAGTCCCGGGCAGTATGCCAGCCCTCCTTCGCGTTTTCTGCGAAAACGACTACGGAGGGCATCCTTCGTTCCGCGAGACTGCGTCTCGCCCCAGCTACTCCTGGCCCGCCACCTTCTTCGAAGGATGGCGTGCCATCCGTAGCCGATTTTGGCAAAGCCAAAATCGCGAAGGATGGTCGGAGCGGCGGGATTTGAACCCACGACATTCAGCTCCCAAAGCTGACGCACTACCAGACTGTGCAACGCTCCGACGAAACGAACGAGCCAGATGCTCGCCGTTTAAAGTGTTTTACGCGAGGATTCGTACTCCTCGATCATCGCCGCGATCTGTCCCGTCACGTCGTTACGCGCCGCATTGGCACCCACGCGAACGGCATGGTAGATCGCCTTGTGCTTGGACGAACCGTGCGAGATGATCACGGCCCCCGAAACACCCAGCAGCGGCGCACCGCCGTAGATATCCGGATCAAGCTGCTGCTTCAAGGACTTGAACGCCCCCTTCAGCAGCATCGCACCCATGATCCGCGAAATCCCCTTGAAGCATTCCTTCTTCAGGAAGTAGCTGATCGCATGGATGAGCGACTCGGCAGTCTTCAACACGGCATTGCCTACGAAACCATCGCACACAATGACGTCTGTCTGCCCTTGGAAAATGTCATGACCCTCGACGTTGCCGCGGAAGTCGATCGACTTGACCTCCTTCAGCAGACCGAACGTCTCCTTAGTCATCTCGTTGCCCTTGCAGTCTTCCGTACCGATGGACAGAAGCCCCACGAGCGGCTTCGTGCGTTTCAGCACCGCCTTCGAATAGGCACTGCCCATAATCGAGAACTGAACGAGCCAGTCCGGATGGCAGTCCATATTCGCGCCGGCATCCAGCAGGAGCAGCGGGCGGATCGGACGACGCGTCGGCAGAATCGCCGCAATCGCAGGGCGATGGACGCCCCGGATACGGCCGAGATTGAAAATCGCGCTCGCCGACACGGCACCGGAATTTCCGGCCGAAACGAAGGCATCCGCCTTGCCCTCTTTCACGAGGCGCATGGCGACATTGATCGAACAGTCCTTCTTCGCCCGCACGGACTTGGCCGGTTCGTCGTCCATTTCCAGGACCTCCGAAGCCGGAACAACTTCGAGCGTTCCCCGCTTGCGGGCCTTTTCGACCTCCTTCGGGTACTTGGCAAGCTCGGCGTCGATCTGATCCTGCTTACCGACCAGGATGACTTTGATGTCCTCCAGGCCGACAGCAGCCTCGACAGCGCCCCGGACGATTTCGCCCGGAGCGTTGTCTCCGCCCATCGCATCGAGCGCAACGCGCGTCATACGCCCTTTACTTGGCGGTGATCGACAGCACCTTGCGGCCGTTGTACATGCCGCAGTTCGGGCAGACGCGGTGCGACTGCTTCAGACCGCCGCAGTTCGGGCAGGTCTGCACTTCAGCGAGGATCGCCTTCTCGAGCTGCGCCTCACGCTGACGCTTACGCATTTTCGACTTCTTGTTCTTCGGTGATGCCATGATGCACTCTCTCTTCTTTTATTTGTGTAACCAAATCGTTTACTGTTCCTCTTCCAGTTGGAGACCGTCGAGGGCCCCCCACCGGCTGTCACGTTCTGTATGCTGACACGTGCAAGGACCCTCATTGAGGTTCTTTCCACACGTCGGGCACACCCCGCGGCAGTCTTGCCGACAAATCGGGTATGACGGCAAAGCGAGTATTATACTCTGTCTTAGCTCATCAGTCAAATCTACAAATTCAGTTTTTTCATTTACTTCAAAACTGGCCGTGAAGTCATCGACGGTCGTCGTGAAGTCGAAATCGCCTCCGCACCGGCAGCAGACCGCGTCAAAATCCTGCGCGATCGTGCCCCGCACGAGAAGCTCCGTGCCAAAAAGCTGCACAAAAAGATCGTAGCGAATGCCCGCAAAAGGACGCAGCAGATCGCCCGTCATCTCCAGCACGGCATCATCCAGGACGCCCGTATAGTTCTCGCCGTCCTTGTCGAGCCGCGCCACGTCTATCAGAACTTTTTCCTGCATTTCCATCTTGAATCCTGTCCTCTAATATTTTAAGCCTGAACCGCCGCATGCAGCGCCGCCAGACGCTTCTGCACCGCCGGCGTCACGAATGTGGACGTATCTCCGCCATAGCGCGCAATCTCGCGCACGGTCGACGCCGTGACATAGGCGAGGTTCTCGCTCGGCATCATGAACAGCGTCTCGATCTCGGGCGCCATGCGCCGATTCGTGAGCGCCATCTGGAATTCATATTCGAAATCGGAATAGACGCGCACGCCGCGAATCACCGTGCGCACGCCGCGCCGACGGCAGAAGTCGACGAGGAGCGTATCGAGCAGCTCCACCGAAACATTCGTCAACCCCGCGACCTTCACATCCTCGCGGATCATGTCCAAGCGATGCGCCGCGTCGAACAGCGCGCCGTTCTTCGTACTCGTCGCCGCCACCGCGACAATGAGCTGGTCATACAAACCGGCCGCACGCTTGATCAAATCGAAATGACCAAGCGTCATGGGATCGAACGTCCCCGGATAGACTGCCGTTTTTTCTGCCATGGAGTGTATTATATCATATTTTCGCGCGAATGGAAATCAGAGCTTCACCAAGTCGCATAATTCGTCCACGGCGGGGTCGTCCGTCAGCTCGTGAAGGAAGTTCCGACGAAACGCCAGATGCCCGCGTTCGGCGCAGAGCCGGCGCGAGGTCGCGTAGGCGAGGCCGCTCACCATCCATCCCACCTGCACGAGGACGAAGTCCGCCAGCGACGCGATGTTCTGGTAGTCGACGGGACGTCCCTCGCGAATCGCCGCCAGCACGGCGGGATTGGGACGCGCCGTCGTGGGCAGGTTCCAGAACGCCTGGCAGTCGTGCCGCCAGTCCGTATTCGCAACGCGGTCTTCCAGCACGCGGAAGATGTCGAGCTTATCGGCGTCGCGCACCGTCTGCGCCGCCGCACGCGTCAGCGCATCCAGTCCGTCGGGCAGATCGCGCCGATTGTGAAACAGCACCGCATCGAGAATCGCCTGACGCACGGACGGTTCGCATCCGTCGAGCCAGCCCTTCTCCTGGACGATGTCATGCGAGAAAACGGCGTGATCGACAGAGTCCGAATCACGGAACGTGTTGTAGCGCCGGAGCTGCTCGAAGCGGCCCGTGTCGTGCAGAAGCGCCGCCAGCTCGCACACGCGCGCCGTGGCGGCATCGAACCCTTCACCCGCGACGATCGCCCGCGCATTCTCCACAACCTTCGCCGTGTGAATACGCTTGAGCTCCATCATCAACGGAAGCTTGCCGTCCACGCGGAAGGTATCCACGTAGGCGAAATAGAGTTCTCGTAAGTTTTCCATTGCCATTAAGGTTTTAGGTTCTAGGTTTTAGTGCGTCCGAGCCGTCTACGGCAAAACCTGCTACTCACTAAAACCTAAAACCTAATCACTAAAACCTACTACTCGCTAAAACCTAATCCCTAAAACCTAAAACCTACGAAAGATTGCCGATGACGGCCTTGATACGGCGCACACCCGCCGAGGAGCTCTGCTCCTTCTGGATCTTGAAGCTGCCGAGTTCGCTCGTGTTCTCCACATGCGGCCCGCAGCAGATCTCCTTCGAAACGTCGCCGATCGAGTAGAGCGAAACCTGGTCGCCGTACTTGGAACCGAAGAGCGCCATCGCGCCTTCCGCCTTCGCCTCCTCGACCGTGGTCATCTTCTTCGTGACGGGAATCGCATCCGCGATCCAGCCGTTCACGAGCTTCTCGACTTCCGCGAGCTGCTCGGGCGTCATCTTGTCCGGCCACGTGAAGTCGAAGCGCAGGCGCTCGGCCGTGATGTTCGAACCCTTCTGGTTCGCCGTCGGACCCAACACCTTGTGAAGCGCCGCATGGAGGAGGTGCGTCGCCGTATGCATGCGCGTGACGACCGCCGAGTTGTCCTGCAAGCCCGCCTTGAACGAACCCGCGCTCGTCGTGCGGGAGAGTTCCTGGTGCTTCTTGTTCGCTTCGTCGAATCCGGCCACATCCACTTCGAGGCCCTGCTCCTTCGCGAGCTCGAGCGTCATCTCAAGCGGATAGCCGAAGGTGTCGTAGAGCTTGAATGCGGTCTTGCCGGAAATCTGGTTCTGTCCATGGAGCTTGAGCTGCTCCGCGACCTTCGCGAACATCGCCGCGCCCTTGTCGAGCGTCGCGTTGAAGCGGTTCTCTTCCGCCTCGAGATCCTGACGGCACGTCGCGAGGTTGACCTCGAGTTCCGGATAGACGTGCTTGTACTTCGCGCAGATCGTCTCGGCCATCTTCACCGTGAACCCGGGCGCAATGCCGAGGAAGCGGCTGTAGCGCACGGCGCGGCGGATGAGGCGGCGCAGCACGTAGTTCGCACCGATGTTGCCCGGCTTCACGCCGCCCTTGGGATCGCAGAGGATGAACGTCGCCGTACGCATGTGGTCCGCAATGATGCGGCGGCTCTTGAGCGCCGTCGCCGGATCCAGCTTCGCCACCGCCGCGGCATCCGAGAGCTCGTCGATCTTCGCCATGATCGGCGCGAAGATCTCCGTGTCGTACACCGTCGCCGCACCGGACATCATGCAGATCGTGCGTTCCACGCCCATGCCCGTATCGACATTGTGGCGCCCGAGCGGAACGAACTTGCCTTCTTCGTTCTTGTTGTACTGCATGAAGACGTCGTTCCAGATCTCGATGTACTTGCCGCAGGGACAGCCGGGACGGCAGTCGGGCCCGCACTTCGGCTTGCCCGTGTCGATGAACATCTCCGTATCCGGACCGCACGGACCCGTCGTGCCCGCCGGACCCCACCAGTTGTCTTCTCGCGGCAGACGGAAGATGCGCTCTTCCGGAATGCCCAGGGACTTCCAGATCGCCACGGCCTCTTCATCGGCCGGGATGTAGCCCTCGTCGCCTTCCTTGCCTTCGCCGCGGAACACCGTGACGTTGAGCTGTTCGGGCTTGAAGCCGAGCTTCGTGGTGAGGAATTCGAAGGACCAGCTGATGGCCTCTTTCTTGAAGTAGTCGTTGAGCGACCAGTTGCCGAGCATCTCGAAGAAGGTCAGATGCGCCGCATCGCCCACTTCGTCGATGTCGCCCGTGCGCACGCACTTCTGCACGTCCGTCAGGCGCGTGCCCGCCGGATGCGGCATCTGTCCCATCAGATACGGCACCAGCGGATGCATGCCCGCGGTCGTAAAGAGCACGGTAGGGTCGTTTTCAGGAATCACACTTGCACCGGAAATGCGCGCATGCCCCTTCGATTCGAAGAAGCTCTGGTACATCTCGCGAAGTTCATCAGCCGTCAGATTGTTCATTCGTCTTTCCTAGTTTGATTGAAATCTTATTTTTGCAGATCCTTGATCGCCGCCGCGACATTCGCGAAGAGCGTCGGCAGCTTGTCACACGCGACCGTGGAGAACGCAAGGCGGATCAGGCCCGAGAGCACGATCGTTCCCGTGGAGTACTTCTCGATGAGGTGCTTGCGCACCTGCTCGGCCGCGACGCCGATCGGCTTCACGCACATGAAGTA
>JAKSOY010000195.1 GCA_024405255.1 Kiritimatiellia bacterium | reverse complement strand
CGGTGATGATGTGGCGGATCTTCATGTAGTCCATCCGCAGGTTCTCGTCCACGAGTTCCGGCTGCGGCTTGTGGTTCCGCAGGAAGTACTGCATGTAATAGAGGACGAGCGTCGGGTTCGCGACGTGCGGCGGCTCGGCCCCGTCTGGACCCGTCTCAGGCGCGAACCGGTAGTTGTCGTACCAGCGGCGCATCGTCTCGTAGACCGCCGCCTCGTCGAAGGCGAAACCCGCATTCGCACGGTAGTAGGCGAGCATCTCGCGCAGATCGTCGCGCGTGAAGCCCGTCAGGGCAGCGAAGGCCGGATCCAACGAAACATTCGTCGCAATGTTGAAGCCGCTCGTCACGTCGTCCATCGTCACCGGCGTCACGCCCGTGACGAACAGCCGCGACACCGGCGCGTCCGTGCCCGTCGTCGCCGCCTTCAGCTCGTTGAAGAACTGCTTGAAGAATCCTTCGCCGTGGCAAAGCGCCTCGTAGTGTTCGCGCGACTCGGCGAGGATGGTGTTCGTGAAGTTGTCGTACTCGTCGATGGCGATGTAAAGCTTGACGCCGGTTCCCATAAGATGCGTCGTCAGCGCGTTGAGCTTCTCATGGCAGGACCCCTTCGACAGGACCGCCTTCGCCGTACCGGGCGGCAGCCGGTCTTCGTGGCGCGCCACGAAGACGTCGATCCGTTCAGAACAGCAGTCGTTGAAACTCGCCTGGACCTGCGAGAAATCTTTGGCGACCTGCGAGAAGTTGAAGTTGAGGAACAGGTACTTGCCGTGTTCGGGCGTTGGATTCCTCCCGATGTCGAGTTCGCTGAAGAACGCATCGAACTTCTCCGCGTAGTCGACATCGTAGTAACACTGGAGAATAGAACACAGCAGCGACTTACCGAACCGCCGCGGACGCAGGAACATCGCGTAACGCGTCTTCTCGAGTTCACGGATGAGTCCGGTGCGGTCAACAAAATAGGCGTTCTCCCTGCGCATGAGCGCAAAGTCCGTGACGCCGTACATGATCTGCTTGAGGTTGTCCATGTCAAGTATTATACCAAAATAACCCGACCTTTTCCGTGCGAATTCGCACGCAATGTGAACTACCGGGTGAGCGCCTTATGGGCCTCGACGAAGGCCTGATAGGTCTCGCGCAGACTCTGCAGGGTCTTCTTCGGATCCTTGAGCGCGCCCGGCGAGAACTTGCCTTCGATCGCATCCGCATAGCCGGCGAAACCGCACCACGTGGTGAGCATCAGGCCGATCGCCTTCCCCTTCTCGTGCGTGTTCGCATAGGCCAGGAAGAGCTTCGCGTTTTTCGCATACCGCCACGGACAAATCCAGAAGTTGAATCCCGCCTCGGCGAAAACATCCACCGACGGATAGGCCTTGCAGTTTTCATAGTGCCAATCGCAGATGGTGAGGTCCTTGTCGACGAGCGACAGCGCCTCGAACGTTCCGTTCCGGCTCGCCTCCCACTCGCCAAACCCGACTTTCTTCGAATCGAGCAGCCGATCGCCCCACATCATCGTCTTGATGTTCCGCTTGTCGTTATGGCGCTTGAGTCCGTTCACCCAGTCGGCAAAGAGCTTCCCCGTGGGCGTTCCTTTGCAGCGCGGACACTTCCCGATCTCGAACACTTCGTCGCAGCCGATGTGAATCGCCTTCGATTCGAACACGGTCGTCATTTCGTCCATCAGGTCGCACACGAGCTTGAAGGACGCCGGATGGCGCGGACAGATCGACCGGCAGTAGTCGTGCGCGACTTTTGGATTCCCGCACGACTCGTCCATATCCGGATGGGCCTTCAACAGGCACGTCAGCACTTTGTCCTGATGGCCCAGCAGGTTCATCTTCGGAATGAGCTCGATCTTGTTCGCACGGCACGCGGCCAGGATCTTCTTCACATCCGCTTCGGACAGCGGATCGTTCCCTCTGCACTCGGGATGGCTCTTGAAGGCGAAACGATAGCGCGTGAGCAGCACGATCGTATCGAATCCGTCCTTCGCAAGACGGTCGTTCACGAATGCACAGAAACGATCGACGTCCTTCGGCTGCGGCGCATCTAGGCAAATGGCGAACCGACGCCCTTCAATGGGCTTGTTCGCCTGCGGGGCCGTCGGCGCCGCCATTACACTGGCACCCAATGTCAAGAGGAACAGGAATTTCATGAACTTCATTTTTTGATCTCCTTCTGAGGTTAGTAAATGGGTTCGTATTCGCCCTTGGTCACTTTCTTGAGGCACTTGAAACCGGCGCGTTTCGCCCGGTAGTGCAGATCGGTTTCGGAGCGCCCAAGACCCGGCGCCTGAATGACACGGAAAATCGCCGCGCCGCAATCGGGACACGTCGTCAGCTTCGGATCGTTGATCGACTGTGCGATCTCGAAGCCGTGCGCGCACTTTTCGCACCCCTTCTCCGGTTCCTTCGCCTCGTAGACATACATCGGCATCTCAAATTCCTCCCTTATTCATACCGCGTCAAATGCTTTTCCAGCAGTCCCGCCAGGCGCGTCTCAAGCCAGGGCGTCACCTTCCAGAAATCGCGCAGGTCGAGGTATTCCGAAACCGCTCCGCTCTGGCCAGACTTCACGCCATATTCCGCCCGTAGCAAAATGTTGCGAGCCGTCGCATCGGGCGACACGAACTCGACCACCTGCGTGCGGAATCCGAGAATGCGCAGGATCTGCGCACGGAACGTATCCGTGAGAATGTCGCACATGCGCTCGCGCAGAATGCCCTGGCGCAGCACGCCCGCGAACATCCGCGACGCCACCTCGGCGCCATCGGACTTCCCGAGTACTTTCTGCAGTTCGTGCTGACAGCACGGCGCCGACACGATGTAGCGCGCCTTCCACTCGACCCCGCGTGCAAGCGCTTCGTCCGTCGCCGTATCGCATGCATGCAGCGAGATGACCATCGAAACCTCGTCCCCGCCGGTCACATCCGCAAGTTTGAAGTCGCCCAAATCGCACTCGGCGAACATCACCTTCCCCACGACATCCAGCTGCTCCGCCATTTTCCGGGCGCTCGCAATCACATCCGCCCGACGGTCCACGCCGACGACGCGTACCTGCTGGAACTTGAGCGTCTGCGTGAGATAGAAGTAAAGCGCAAACGTGAGGTACGCCTTGCCGCAGCCGCAGTCGACCACCGTGAACGGCGTCTCTTTGGCGGACGCCTCTTTCAGCACGTCGTCCACGACTTTGAGGAATTCGTTCACCTGGTCGTACTTGCCGCGCATCGACGCGCGAATGCGTCCCTCGCCGTCGGCGAGTCCGATCACGCGCAACAGGGCCGTCGAATCGAACGAGGTCAGCGGCGTCTTCTTCACGCGATCATGCGGCTGCACCTTTACCGCACGGTCCATCTCGGCACTGCGCGAGGCCATCACATGCCCCTTCTTCGTCACCCGCACATGCAGATCGCCCTTCGCCGTCAGCACATGCAGCTCGCGCGCACCCTTCTGCGCGATGATCTCCTCCAAGCCCTCGGCCGCGCCATTCGCATCGAAGTTCTTCACGCGCACCTGTCCCTCGTCGACCATCTCGGCCTGATAGCGCACCACACCGCCAATCGACACCGGTCGAATGGAGATGCGAAACGTCTTGCCGTTCCGACGCACGGTCTGCACGATCTTCATGAAACCTTCGCCCAGAACGCGCGCACGAATCTCCTCGGCGAGCTCGGCGTCTAATTCGCCTCTTTCCATATTCGCCTTCCTCTTCCCTTCTTTACACTTGAAAACGCTCCGCAACCAAACGGCCGACCGTCTCATACCGCCACCCGTTCGCGAGCGGATTGGACGCATCTTCCGGGTTGTCCACCCAGGCCGTCAGCGTGGCCCGGTTCGCAATCACAGCGGCGTCCACATGAATCTCCGCCGCACGCTCCCGCACGAACTTGAGCGCCTCTTCTGCGGCCGACAGTACCTCCGGCAGGTAATGCGGATGCGGATTGAACGGGCATTCCTCTTCCGGCACCGCAAGCCCCGCACGGACGGCTTCGACATAGTAGGCGATGATTCGGTCTCGCTGGGCGCGGTTGTTCAGGCGATGCCGAAGATGAATCCCCTTCGGCTCCGTCGGCGCGTTTTTCGCGATCTCGGCCAACGAACCATCCTCGCCCAGCCACCCGCGGGGCAGATTCCATTCGCGCGCCCACTTCTCACGCGTTGCCGCAAGTTCACGCAGAATCGCAAAGCCCCGCCGCTCCAAACGGACGGGTCCGCACTTGACGCGCTTCCACAATTCGTCCAGCTCGTAATCGCCATAGGAGGAGGGCTCTTCGTAGCGCTTCATCTCCTCTTCCATCCACGCACGTGTGCCCAGCGCGTCGGCACGCGCAATCAACGCCTCACGTACTTCGCCGAGATAGTGCACGTCATCGAGGGCGTACTTGATCTGCGCCTCGGTGAGCGGACGCTGCAGCCAGTCTGTCACCGTCTCGGTCTTCGGCAAGGTGATGCCGACAATCTCCGCGACAAGTCGCTGCAGCGACAGACCCGCCGGCAACCCCGCAAAACCGGCCGCCAGCTGCGTGTCGAATACATTGACGGGTTTCGCCCCGGTGTAATTGTGCAGATGTTCGAGGTCCTGATGCGCATCGTGCAGAATCTTCACGGTCCGGGGGTCTTCCAGCAAGTCGCCCAGCGGGGTCGGATTAAATCCCTGCAGACAATCTTCGACCCAGCTCGTTCCATCGATCGCACCAAGCTGTACAAGGGCCAATGTCGGACGATAGGTTCGACGCCACACGAATTCCGTATCCAGCGACGCCACTCCCTCCGTACGCAGTCGCGTACAGACCTCATCCAATTCCTTCACCGTTCTAATCATTCTTTTACTTTCATTCCTTTTGACCCAATAGGCCACCTCCCATTATACCATAAAATGGGCCATCGTGCCGAAAACACACCGCGGCCGACACGTGCGGAGTGAAGGTCCGACAGCGCCTCAATGTTCGCCGGCGAGGATCTGGAAATAGCGTTTGACGAGATCACGGTACTCGTCGGGAATCTGCGCGAGGTCGACGGCCTCCGCATCGCCGAGAACCGCACGGATGCGAATCCAGTCTTCCGGCGAAATGAGCCCCTTGAGATTCGCCGGCAGCGGCGGCACGCGCCCGTCCGCCATCCGACTCATATTGATGGGCGCCAGACGATTCCCGGACTCTCCCGGCTTCTGCTGCATTCCCAGCTCGGACCGCTTCCGTTCGATCGCCTGCTGCAACGCTTTCGCCGCCGCCCGCGCCGCCGCCGCGCTCGATCCCTGCTTCTTCTGCGCACCGTCGGACGAACCGTCCTCCGGCTTTCCGTCTTCCGTCGCGCCCTTCGGACCGCCCTGTTTCACGGCCTCTTCCGCCGCCGCCATCTTGTCGGCCACCTGCTGCAACTCCCGGGCGAGGTCCGCATTCTCGCCCTTCGGCGCCGGCAGCCGCTTATTCCACCGCGCCTGCTGGAACGCCGTGTTCGCCTGCGCAGCGTGCTTCCGTTCCTGGTACAGAGACTCCGTCGCTTCGCGCATCGCCTGCCGCGTCCCCTCGTCCGCCTCCGCCTGCATCATCAAATCGGCAGCCTCGCGTCCCAGCTGCGACGCACGCCGTTCATGCTCGCGCGCATCGTGATGGAGTCGCTCGAGACTCTCCCGCTCGCCCTCCGTGTACGGCAAACGCTGGGCCGCTTCGGCCTCGCTCTTCTCATGCCCGGCTTCGACCTGCGCCGCCTCTTCCCGACGTTCGCGGGCGGACGCGAGATTGCGCACGATCTCCTCCAGTTTCTGCTGGGCTTTCTTCCTGGCCCCCTGCTGCTGGCCCTCGTCCGGCGCACGCCCCTTCTGCTCGTTCCGCGCACGACGCACGGCCGCATGCATCTGGCGCGACGCCTCCGCAAGCTCGGGCGTGTCATCGCGCCAGGACATCTTTCCGGTCTGATGTCCCAGCGACTCTTCGTCCTTCTCCCATTTTTGCTGGCCCTCTTGCGCCGACTCGGACGCTTGCGGCTGCGGCGCATTCCCCTCCGCATCCGGCTTCGACGCCTGCGCACGCGCCTCGGCCTCGCGCGCAAGCTTCTCCTGACGGTCCGCCAGGCTCTGCAAATGATCGAGCTGCTGCGCCGCAAGGGCCCGCGCTTCAAGCTGCTTTTCCAGCGGACGCATCTTGTCGAGCGCCTCCTTCATCGTCTGCGGCATCTGGTTCGCCGCCTGCGCGCGTTCGGCCGGATTTTCCGTCGTCGGCTGCGCCTGCTGGACCTGTTGCGCCGCCTGCGCCATCTCCTGCTCCTGCACCTGCTGCATCGCCTCGCGCTGCGGATCGAAGACTTCGTTCGGCTTCAGCTCGCGGAGAAGTTCGTTCAATTTCTCCTGCGCGGACTCGAACTTCTTCGTCATCGCATCCAATTTCTTTTCAGCCGCCTCATTGAACGCACCATGTTCGCGCCGCACATCCTGCCGCAAGTCGTTCGCCTGGTTGACGGCCTGCTCAAGATCGCGAACCGCATCCCGATAAAGCGCCTTCGTACGCGCGATCATCTCGTCCAGCGCCTGGCGCGTGTACGCCTTCGCCCCGTCGTCCAGATGCACGCGAATCGGCATCGACGTCGCCATCTGCGCACCGCCGAACGCGGACGGACGCGTATCGCGCACGACCGCCGCGATCTCAAGATCGCGAACCCCGCCCAACGGCAGATCGTCCCAGTCAAGCGTCGTCTCCATCCGCCGGCTCGCCCCCGCCAGACGTTCCAGCTTCAACGCACGCCGCACCAGACTGTTCGTCGTACCGGCAGCGCACACGTGCAACTCGGCGGCGGCGAGGCCGAAGTCGTCGTTCGCAATGAACGCCACGGACAGCGGACTGCTCGTCGGCAGCGTCAGGCGCTCGCTCTGCGGAGCCTGCACGGCGACGGCGGGCGGTGCATCCACAAACGTTTCAAGGCGGCCCTGGGCGACTTTCTCGACAAATCCTTCGACCACGCGCGCCATCTGCAACGACCACGGAACCGTGTTGGACGCGGCACACGCCATGCTCCACTGCCAGACATTCGTCGCGGCACGAACCTCCTGTGCGCCGGCCAGCGCAAAGGCCGGCCGAACACCCGGCGGCGCCGTCACGGCGAAGGTCACCGTGCTCCCCACCACGGCGCGCACGACCGAGACGTCGGCATTGGAAACGACCGACGGCGTGCGCCCGGTGTACGTAGGCCAGGCGACCGTGGCCACGAACGACGCATAGTTCGGATGCGGCACCACGTTCACCTCATAGAAGCGCGACACGGCCGGACCGCAATTCACGCGATAGCGCCAACGCGGTTCCGCGAGGTCGGCCACGGTTTCGAAGGTGTTCGTGGCGGACATCGGCGAGACGCGTTCACGGTCCCATTGCGTCCCCGTCCAGCGCGAGATGCGCAACTTCCCCGTCTGTCCGAAGTCGCCCGTCGTCTGGACGGCGATCACGATGTTCGTCCCCGCCAGCACCGTCAGATCGCCCGGCGTCACCGTAATCTGGTCCGCATAGAGATTGCCCGTATCGACCCACGGCGTCAGCACGCGCTGGACGAGACACGTCACGAGTTTGGGTCGCGCCCAATAGGCCCCCGCGAAAAGGAGCAGCAGCGCCACCAGCGGCAGCAGCCACAGGACCAGACGGGCAAGCGGCACCTCATGCCGTGCGCGATACGCGGCCACGTGTTCATCGGCCTCGCGCGCGAGCAGCGCAAGCAATGCCGGAGACGCCCCGGTTTCCTCGCCGGCGGCTTCGCGCGTCACCACATCGACCAGCGTCGTCAGGCGCTCCTGCAATTCGGGATGCCGTGCGTCGATGCGCTGGGCCAGCTGCGTATTCGTCGGACGCCCGCGTACGAGCGCAATCAACGCGCCCAACATACTTCCGAACGCAACCAGATAGACCGTCAGCGTCAGCGCCCAGCGTCCTGTCTCATCGAAGATCGTCACCGTCGCATCCACCGCCATCGCAAGGGCGAGAACCGCGAGCGACACGATCCCGACCAGCGCCAGCGCGCGTCCGCACCGCAGACGATTCGTCCGACGACGAACCGTACGCAGGAACGAAGTGACATGCGGAGGAAGCGGCGTCATCGCGTCTGTTTACCTCGCCGGATCGAACCGGTCCGCAATGTCCTGCAGGAAGGTCGCCGTCTCCGCATCGAGCGTGTAGCTATTGCCGATGAACAGCACGCGCTTCGTCGGCGTCGTCTCCGCCGCAAGCGCCACACAGCCCACCAAGGCCAGCAACATCATCGCCATTTTTTTCATCGACACATCCTCAATTCAATTTTTTCAATATGATATAACATCCCTTCCACTCCGTCAATTCAAATCATCGTTTTCACCGATCGGCAGCTGCCGCAAGGGTTGCCCAGAGGATAAAAGTCGATTCGTTACAT
>JAKSOY010000194.1 GCA_024405255.1 Kiritimatiellia bacterium | reverse complement strand
GCCTTCTTCGCGCAGCAGCACTTCTTCGCAGGGGCCTTGACAGCCTTCTTCGGAGTTTCCTTCTTGGTTGTAGCCATGTGTCTGTCCTTTCGGTTAATGAGGCGAATGGAGCACCGCACGGCGGCACAATATCCACTCGTCACCGAATATCATACAACCTTTTTTCGGATTTGAAAACAAAAATCGTCCAAAGACACGGAAAAAGTTGCGAAAAACAGCCGCAGAGTCTATTTCTTGCCCATGCCGAAGAGGCGCAGAGCCGCGCGGAAGTCCGCGGGCAGGGGCGAATGCGCCTTGATCTGCTCGCCTTTGCGCATCGGATCCGGCAGCTCGAGCGACGCCGCATGCAGCATCTGGCGCGGCACGGTCATCAGGCGCGGGTCGCGCGCGCTCTTGAGTCCGAACGTACGGTCGCCCACAATCGGGAAGCGCACGCCGGCCAAATGACGACGAATCTGGTTGGTACGTCCCGTCTCAATCCGCACCCGCAGGAACGAGGCGTCCGGCCCCACCGCTTCACGCGCGACGTTCGACACGGCCGGCTGGTCGTCGAGCGGCGTCTCGATCTTCTGATGCGCATACGGGAACGACCCCGCGACAATGGCACAGTAGGCCTTCTTCACGCGACGCGTCTTGAACACCTCCACCGCCGCCAAGTAGGCCGCATAGGTTTTCGCGAACAGCAGGCAGCCCGTCGTATCACGGTCGAGACGATGCACGGCTTGAAGGTTCGGCTCCTTGAGCTGTTCACGCAAAATGGCTTCCACCGACTTCGCATCTTCGTTCGAGACGAGGCCCGCCGGCTTGTCCACCACCACATAGTCGGGCGTCGTGATGAGCACACGCACGTGCTTACGCGTCTCGGGCGCGATCTCCGTCTTGGCGCTGCCGGCCTGACGGCGCGCCGCCGACACGACGGCCCGCGGAATCTCCACCGCGTCGCCGATCTTCAACGTATGGTGCGCGATCCACGTGCAACGACGATTCACCCACACGCTCCGTCCGTCGATCACCGCCTTGGCCGCCCGACGGGACAACCCCAATCGCGCCGCGAGAAAGTCCTGCAACGACTTCCCCGCATCCGGACGGTTGACGACCAGCACTTCGACATTCGCGGCGAACTTCGGCGCGCGCGGACCCTTCTGACTCTCTCTCATGGCTTCCTTAAACCCGAATGACCGATCCCACGACGCCGACAACTTTCTTGCCCTGACGGTCGGGACCCAACTGCACTTCGACATCCTTTTCGTCCGCACCGTCTTCCGGCGCCGTCAGACGCACCGCACCCGTTTTGCCCGCGAGCGCCTTTTGGAACAGCTCCGCCAGCGGTTCATCCTCGAAAAAGTCCTCGAAAGACGATTTGAGCGCTTCGTCTTCGTCCGACAGTCCGAACATCGCGACAAATGCCGGGTTCACCGCGCGGAAGCGCCCTTCACGCGTACAGGCGAAAAGCGCGGACTGCGCCACTTCATACGCATTCTCGCGCGTGCGGAACGACTCAAGCTGACGACGACGACGCTCGGTATTGCGGATCGTGAACACGAGGTCGCCCGGATTGAGAAGATCCACCAGGCTCACGGTCACCTCGGCCGCAAACGCCGTACCGTCCTTCCGCAGGCAGTTCGCATCGATCATCATGTGGCGGGCCTGATCAAGCCCCGCGCGAATGCGTTCCACCATCTCCGGCGTGACACCGGGAATGAAACGGCCGATGGGCCAGTCCATCACTTCGTCCGTCTGATACTGCAAAAACTCCTTCGCCCGCGGATTCAACTGCAGCAGATGCCCATTGGGATCCGTAATCAGCACCGCATCGTACATACCCGCCAGCAACTGGCGGAACAAGGACCGATGGTCTTTCATCGTAAGCGTGGTGGGCATGGAGACGATTCCTCTTTTTCTTGCAAGTGAGAGTCTATTATCTCACATCAACGGCGAATTGGCAAGCCTTTTTGCCCTGAATGGCAATTTCGGCCACAAAAAAATCGCAACGGCGGACGAGTCGCCCCCATCCGCCGTCGTTGAATTCCCCTTGTACGGGAATCAGGCCTTCTTCCCATCCGAGGAAGATGCGTTCGTCGCGTCTGCCTCTTCTTCTTTTCCGCACATCATCTGTCCCCACACGAACAGGCCCACGACTGAGACTACACTCACACCGACTATGATCATCACTTTCGTCATCATGATTTGATTTTCCTTTTTGTTGGTTTGAAAAGACTTCCAAGGCTATTCGTCTTCCTTGCGCTTGCCGGTCTTCGAGCGGCGGAAGCATTCCCGAATGCAGCCGAGAAACATCCAGCCGGACACGTTGGATTCCGACGTCGGCGTCTGGGCGGCGACCAGGGCCGTTTCACCCGCTCTCGAATCAGGTGCGCGACGTCCAATGCCGATCACGAGCAGGCTCACGGCCGTCAGCGCCGCAATCACGCCTAACAGTTTCACCCGCCGCAGAAGACACGACCGATGGACAGACTGGACGAGACGATCCGAGAAATCGGGCGGCAGGCTCCGCTCTTCCGAAAATGTCTTCAGACGTCGACTGAAGGCAGAATCAAATTCATCTTCCGTCATACTTCCTTCTTTCTGTTTTTCTTCTCCCGCGTCAAAACCGACAACAGGATTTTTCGCGCCGTAAAGAGACGCGACTTCACCGTACCCTGCGGTACGGCAAGGACTTCTGCGATCTGTTCGACCGAGAGGTCCTTGAAATATTTCAGCACCACCACGTCGCGAATCTGCGACGGCAACTCGTCCAAAGCCGCCTGAACCTCGTCGTCCGTCGCCGAATCGACGATCTGCGAGCCGACGTGTTCGACCTCCACCGGCGGCAAGTCGAGCGCCGAACCCATGTAGACAAGATTCAGTCGATTCTTGCGAACGTCCATCCGCCAATAATTGAGCAAAATGGTGTAGAGCCAGCTGAAGAAATCACCCGACGGCTGGTACTGCCCGATCTTCCGAATGGACTGGTTGAACGTACGAAAGACCAGGTCTTCCGCGAGCGGGGCATCTTGGCACAACAAAAACGCCGCGCCAAACAACCGGTCTCCATATTCGGAGACAAGTCGCTTGGCGCCGCATTCTTTGTCGTTCTTGATCGCCTGCCAGACTTCCATGCGCGCGCATTCTACCTCCTACTAATGTAAATGCCCAAACGCGCACAGAGGTTCAGACGACCTTCACATTTTTTCGCTTCTTTACCACACGTCGATTTCGGCGACCGACATCCGATCGTTCACCGGCAGCGCATGCTCCGCGACAAAGCGGAAATAGCGCGCCTTGACGGGCTTCGCAAACGGCACGCGACGCGCCGCGCGATTCTTGACGATGTCGGGGAAATCCCCCTTCGCCGCCAGCGTCCAGTTCTTTCCGTCGCACGAGACGTAGAAAGAGCACTTGTCCGTCACGCCGTCGCTACAGTCCTTCGCGCGCGGCACATACACGAAACCGTTCATCGTACGCACGATGCCGCAATCCACCGTCAGACTCTGCGGCGGCGGCAACGGCTTACGCACATCGAAGGGCATGGGATGCGAATGCCACAGCGTGCCGAGATTGCCGTCGATCGCGTCCTTGCCGTTTCCCGGCTCGGTGCAGCTTTCGGCGACGACCTTCCACAGACCCTTCGTTCCCGGCTCGACATACTGCCGCGGCGTCTGCCCGTTCAGCGCGACTCGCGCAACGAGATCCGACACATCGCCCGCTGCACGCGGCGGACACGCCACCGTCACGAGTTCTTTCCCACGATAGAACTTGAACGTCTTGACCTCCGGTGCGAGGAAGTGCACGAAGAGCGTATCGCCCTTCCGCGTCGTCACCACGTCCTTGTTCAAGCTCACGCCACCGGCCTGCGTACCATAGATGGAATCGCCGTTCTTGTCGAACCACTTGCCGATGCCCTCGAAGACGTCGACCGCCCGGCGCGGGATGCGTCCCGAACCGTCCGGACCGATGTTCAGAAGGAGGTTCGAGCCACGCGAAGCCGCCCGCACGATGAGCGCCACCGACTCTTCGGGCGTCAGGAAGGACTCCTCTCCGATGCGATAGCCCCACACATTGCGCTGGATGACATCGCACTGCTCGACCGGACGATCCGTCAGCAGCGGCTGGTTGCGCGAGAACAGCGTGCCTTCGCCCGGCAGATCGCGCTCGAAGAGCTGGATGTCCTCCTTCGGACGCGGCGCGCGGTGGTTGTTGTTCGCAACGAGCGCATGGCGAGAATGGATGAGATCGAAGATGTCGTCGAACTGCCAGTCGAACGTTCCGCCGCGGTCTTTGTCGAGATGGTCCCACTCGCCGTCGAACCAGATGTTGATCGGATGGTAGTTGTCGAGCAGTTCGGCAATCTGTCCCATCATGTAACGCTTATAGGAGGGATAGTCGCCCTTGATGCCCACGAGATTGCCCGGCCGGCGCAGATAGGAGCGTCCGGGCGTGTAGTCGGGACGATGCCAATCCAGCAGCGAATAGTAGAGCGAGAGCTCCACGCCTTCAGCCTTGAGCGCCTCGGCGAGTTCGCCCAGAATGTCCCGCTTGAACGGCGTTGCGGAAATGTTGTAGGTATCCACCTTCGACGGCCAGAGGGCGAATCCGTCGTGATGGCGTGCGGTGATCGTCACGTACTTCGCACCCGAACGGCGGATGATGCGCGCCCATTCGCGTGCATCGTACTTGGAAGGATAGAATCCGTCCACCATGCGCTCATACGCTTCGCGGTCAAGGCGACCCTGGTGCAGATACCATTCGCCCTGCGCATAGTTCGCATAGATTCCCCACACGATGAACACACCGTAGCGATGCGCGGCAAACCGTTCGCGCGCCGCCAGATTCCACGCCGCCGGCTGGTAGGCCGGCTTCGCCGTCTCGGCAGCCGCCAAGGTCGTCGACAACAACAGGGTGGGCAACGCCACACGCCATACGTTCTTCATCATATTAGATTCCATGGTTGAACTCCTACATAGGTCATTTTATCACAAAATCGTCAGGAAAGGAAGTCTAGAAAAACGGGTCTATTTTTATCAGTGAGAATGATCCTCTGGGGACAGACCCTATTCGAACTTCAATTCTCCGCCCGAGACGATGTCCGCATGGCGGATGAACGGCGTCGTCAACGGACGTCCATTCAGGACGGCGCGCGTAAAACCGACACCTGGGCAGCCCGTGACCGAAAACGTCCGACCGTTCGGCAAATGGAAGACAAGCTTCGGCACGCTCGTTCCATGCAGGGCGTAGAGATCCTGACCCGCAATCGGGAAGAACCCGGCCTGAATGAACACATAGAGCGACGCCATTGCGCCGGAATCGTCATCGCCGGGCGGACCCTTCTCCGTGAAACTCGCCTTCATTTTCGCCGCACAGTCGGCCGCGAGGGCCGTATCCCCGACGAAACACCCGAGCCACGGCGTGAGGAACGAGGGTTCATTGCCGAAATCGATGAGCTTGTTGTCGAAGGCGTATTTCAGCCTCTTCGCGAACTTCTCCCGCCCGCCGCAGCGGGTTATGAGTTCTGTAATATCGTGCGGCACGAAGAAAGAATATTCCCATGCCGAACCCTGGTAGAAGTCCTTTCCTTTACGCGGCGGCGTATTCGAAAACCGCCCCTGTGCGTCCCGCGCACGGATGAAACCCGAGAAACCGCTCTTCGTATCCACGGCCGTCGCATCCCAGAGATTCGTCCAGTTACCGCTCCTCCGACGCAAGGCCGCTGCTTCGTCCGTCTTGCCGAGTTTCTCCGCCACCTGTGCGGCGCACCAGTCGTTGTAGGCGAAGCCCAAGGTCGCCGTACCGCTCCGGAAGCGTCCGTCATACCCTTCGCGCCGTTCGGTCACCGCCCATCCGCGCGTACGGTAGTCCGTCGTACGACGCGCGGCATGCGCCCGCAGAACCTCCCACGCCCCCGCACGGTCGATCCCCGGTACGTCCTTCACGATCGCATCGGCAATCACGTTATCCGCCTCGTCGCCCGCCTGGCCCGCCTGGAAGTCCTTGCAGCCGATGAAGGCGACCTCGCACCGTCCATTGTACTTCTGACGCGCCGCGAAGGAATTGACGGTGGCGGCGACGGACTTCGGATCGACGATCGCCATCAGCGGGAAGAGCGTGCGCCACGTATCCCAAAGCGTGTACTGGTCGTCCATCACCACCGCGTTGTCCGGCCAATCGCCGTAGTCCGCCGTGCGGTCGCGCGGCTGGATGAACGTATGGTAGAGATTCGAATAGAACCGACGCCGCGTTTCGGGGTCTGTCCCCTCGATCGTAAGGCACGACAGACGCTCGTCCCAGATGCGCCGCGCACGCAGCGCAAGATCGTCCACCGTCTTGCCGCGCACCTCGGCGTCAAACCACGCCTTCGCCCGCTCAACGCTGCGGAAGGACACCGCCAGTCGCACGATCACACATGCCCCCTTCGTCTCCTCTTCCGCATAGAAGAACGCCTTGTAGGAAGCGGGATTCCAATTCCCCGAGTAGGTCCCGCCACCTGACACGACAGGACCTTGGCGGACCAGCGTTGCGTCATTGGAGGCCACCGCGCGACCGATCTTCCGCTTGACATCCCACGCGATACGTCCCGTCTTTCCCTGCGGGAACGTGAACGCATAGACGGCGGCATGCTCGCTCGCCGCGAGCCTGACATCAATGTCCGTCGCCGTGAGGCGCGCATGGAACGAATACGGATGCGTCTCGAGGAATTCGATGGGCGACGGCACATAATCCGCCTCTCCCACGCACGGACGAATGAGAAAGAGTCCGTAACTCGGACAGCTATTTCCCGCGCCATGCGCGTGAATCTGCGAAAACCCGTCCACAGGATCCCCCGGATAGTAGCCGCTCGCTACGGCGCGATGCTTCTTGCCCGTCGGGCTCATCGTATCCGGACTCGGATGAATGCTCCCGTGCGGCAACGACGGCCCGATCAAACAGTTACCGCAGGTATGCCCGATACCATACGTCATGTCCACGAAATCGGACACTCCGGCACACGCCAACAACACACCGCAACTTGCGGCCGCGCCTATCAATCCCTTAAAATCCATTTTCTTTTTCTCCTGGAACCTATTCTAGCAAAACTGCGGTCGAGGCACAAGGTTGTAACAAAAGAAACCGCCTCCACCGAAGTGGAAGCGGTTCTTTGATGCGGTCATTCCGCGAATGGAATTACATCATGCCGTCCATGCCGGGCTGGCCGCCATGGTTGCAGCTGCATTCCTTCTTCTCAGGGATGTCCGTGACCATGCAGTCGGTCGTGAGGAGCAGGCCCGCGATGGAGGCCGCGTTCTGGAGAGCCGTACGCGTGACCTTGGCCGGGTCGACGACGCCGCACTTGAGCAGGTCGCCGTACTCACCCGTACGCACGTTGTAGCCTTCCGAACCCTTCTTGCCCTTGACCGTCGCGATCACGAGCGCCGCTTCCTGGCCGGCGTTGTTCACGAGCTTGCGGAGCGGAGCTTCGATCGCACGGGCGATGATCGCCGCACCGACCTTCTCGTCGCCCGTGAGTTCGAGCGCCTCGACCGCCTTCTGGCAGCGCAGATACGCCACGCCGCCGCCAGGGACGATGCCCTCTTCGACAGCCGCACGCGTCGCATGCAGCGCGTCGTCGACACGGTCCTTCTTCTCCTTCATCGCAGCTTCCGTGGCCGCGCCGACCTTGATGATCGCCACGCCGCCCGCGAGCTTCGCGAGGCGCTCCTGGAGCTTCTCGCGATCGTAGTCGCTCGTCGTCTCTTCGATCTGCTTCTTGATGAGCGCAACGCGCGCGGAGATGTCAGCCGACTTGCCCTTGCCCTTGACGATCGTCGTGTTGTCCTTGTCGACCGTGACCTTCGCGGCGCTGCCGAGCTGCTCAAGCGTGACGTTCTCGAGCTTGATGCCGAGGTCTTCGCTGATGAGCTTGCCGCCCGTGAGGATCGCGAGGTCTTCGAGGATCGCCTTGCGGCGGTCGCCAAAACCCGGCGCCTTCACCGCGCACACCTGGAAGGAGCCGCGCAGCTTGTTCACGACGAGCGTCGCAAGCGCTTCACCTTCGACGTCTTCCGCGATGATCATCAGCGGCTTGCCCGTCTTGGCCACGCTCTGGAGGAGCGGCAGCATGTCCTGGAGGTTCGAGATCTTCTTCTCGAAGAGGAGGATGAACGGGTTCTCGAGTTCGCACTCCATCGCCTCGGGATTCGTGACGAAGTAGGGCGAGAGGTAGCCCTTGTCGAACTGCATGCCCTCGACGACGTCGAGCGAGCTCTCAAGGGTCTTGGCCTCTTCGACCGTGATCGTGCCTTCCTTGCCGACCTTGTCCATCGCCTCGGAGATCATCTTGCCGATCTCCTCGTCACCGTTCGCGGAGAGGGTCGCGACCTGCGCGATCTCGTCCGCGCTCTTCACCTTCTTGGAGAGCT
>JAKSOY010000193.1 GCA_024405255.1 Kiritimatiellia bacterium | reverse complement strand
AAATTTGCGTTTATGTTTTTTCCACTTGCAATCAATCCGCAAAAGTGATATACTCTCCCTCCGTTTTCAACGAAACGAGGTTAATTAAAGATGGTTAAAATCAGAATGCGTCGTACAGGTTGCAAGAACCACGCGACCTATCGTATCGTCGCGGCGGACGAGCGTTCGCCCCGTGACGGCAAGTTCCTGGAGATCCTGGGCTGGTATGATACGGCTATGAAGGAAGACAACTTCAAGTTGGATCTCGAGCGTGTTGATGACTGGCTGAAGCATGGTGCCAAGCCCTCCGCGACGGTTGCGACGTTGATTCGTCGTGCCCGTAATCCGCAGCTGAAGCCGCACCACGCGACGAAGGCGAAGAAGGCCGAGAAGAAGGCCTAAGGAGGTAGATCATGGGTATTGCAATTCTTGATAAGATCAACGCCGAACAGACGGCTGGTCTCGCGGCGAAGAACTTCCCGGAATTCCATTCCGGCGACACGGTGCGCGTTTCGGTGCGCATCAAGGAAGGCGACAAGACGCGTCTTCAGGACTTCGAGGGCAAGGTGCTTGCGATCGATAACGGCCGTACGAATGCGTCGGGCAACTTCACGGTTTCCCGCGACAGCTACGGTGTGCGCGTTGAGAAGCTCTTCCCGTTCAACAGCCCGGCGGTCGAGAAGATCGTCGTGGTGAAGAAGAACCCGTCCTGGCGCAGCAAGCTCTACACGGAGCGTACGTTCTGCAGCCACAAGGCGGTCCGTAAGCTCGTAAAGAAATAATGCGGATTGACATCATCACCGTCTTCCCTGAAATGTTTCGGGGGTTTCTGGGTGAGAGTATCCTTTCCCGTGCGGCACGTGCGGGAAAGGTTTTTATTCGTACGGTCGACTTGCGCGACTTCTCGCACGATCTGCGCCGTACGATCGACGATCGGCCTTATTCGGGCGGCCCTGGGATGCTGATGAAACCCGAGGTGTGGTACGAGGCGATCGAAACCTGTCTCACGCCGGGTGCGCGCGTTGTGCTCACCACGCCCGCCGGTGCGCCCTATACGCAGCGTACGGCGGAGGCGTTTTCCGCGTGCGAGCATCTGATTTTCCTGTGCGGGCACTACGAGGGCTTCGACGAGCGGGTGCGGCGGCTCGTCACGGATGAAGTCTCGATCGGCGATTTCGTGCTGACGGGCGGCGAGATTCCCGTGGCGGCGATGATCGATTCGACGGTGCGGCTGCTGCCGGGCGTCCTGGGCGGCGGGACGGTGGCGACGGCGCATGAGTCCTTCGGCGACGAAGGCCTGCTGGAAGCGCCGCAGTATACGCGTCCGCCCGTCTATCGCGGCATGGAAGTGCCGGAAATACTTCTCAATGGCGACCATGCGAAAGTGGAAGGCTGGCGTCGCCGTCAGGCGTTCGACCTGACGAGTCGGCGCCGTCCCGATCTGCTGGAAAAGGGCGGAACCTTTTCGAATGAAAAATGAAAAATGGAAAATGGAAAATGCAGGTCGCCTTTTCGAATGAAAAATGAAAAATGAAAAATGGAAAATGGAAAATGCAGGTCGCCTTTTCGAATGAAAAATGAAGAATGGGAAATGGAGAATGTGTTCCATTCTTTTAGGGGTTTTCTGCGACATGTCGGCTGTCGCCTGTCGCGTGGCGCCCTGTCGGCGCTCCTCGTTCTTCTCTTTTCATTTCTCGCTTGGCCCGTGTGGGGCAAAATAGCGCCGACGAAGAATCCCATCGCCGTGGTGCAGGCGACGAGTGCGTGCGCGGTGGCGGACCGCGGGTATGCGGCGTCGCGGGCGAAGTGGACGCAGCGCAGTCTGGCCGAAGGCGGCGTGACGGCGGATCTCGTAGGAGACGGCGCGCTCGCGCGTGAGCTGGCGGGACGCAAGCTCATCTATCTCGTGACGTGTCAGACGCCGAGCGCCACCCAGCTGGCGGCGTTGAATGCCTTTCGGACGCGCGGGGGGAAAATTGCCGTGCTGCAGTCCTATTCGCCGTCTCTTGCGGCGCTGATGAAGGTGGCGTGCACGCGGACGGCTTCACCGCGCACGTGGCCCGTTTCCGTGGTGCCGGCGGTCGGCGGCTGGTGGAGCGCGAATTTCTTTACGTCGGACGACGAAGAGGAAACGAAGATCCGTCGGTTGCTCGCGTTCGTCGATGTCGGCGTGCCGGGGCGGCGCGCGGTGGCGACCTGGGAGGCGAAGCAGAAGGCGCGCCGTGCCGCCGAACGCGCGAAGGCGCTTGCGCAGAAGCCGCGCGCGGGCGAAATCCACGCCGTCTGGGACCATTCGGGCGAAGGTCTCTATCCGGGGGATTGGCCTCGGACGATCCGTCTTCTGAAGGCGAACGGCGTGACGGACCTCTTCGTCAATGTCGCCGGCGCGGGTTTTGCGCATTATGCCTCGCGCGTGCTGCCGGTTTCTTCGGTCTGCCAGACGCGGGGCGACCAGCTGGCGGCGTGTCTTGCGGCCGCGCGCGGAACGGGCATTCGGGTGCATGCGTGGATTCTCTGCTTCAACACGACGCGTGCGACATCGGCGCGGCTCGCGCTTCTGGCACGCAAGGGATGGCGGCTCAAAGATACGTCCGGCCGCCTCACGCCCTATCTCGATCCGTCCCATGCCGACGTGCGGTGGCACCTGCTGACGGTCCTCGACGAGCTGGCGGCGAAAGAGGGGCTCGCCGGTGTCCACCTCGATTTTGTCCGATGGTATGAGAAGGCGGCGAAACCTCCGCAGGCGGCGCGGTTCGTCGAACAGTTTCTCGCGGCGGCACGGACGCGTCTGCGCAAGAAGCAGCCGCGCCTCTGGCTGACGGCGGCGGTTCTGCCGCGCTATCCCTCGTGTGTCACCGTGGTGGGGCAGGACTGGGAAGCGTGGCTGGTGAAGGGGCTTGTGGACTACATCGTGCCGATGAACTACGTCGAGGACACGAACGCCTTGTCCGCGCTTCTCGCGCGTCAGGCGCGTACGCCCCGTCAGGCGCGGCATGTCATTTCGGGCATTGGCGTGACGGCGAACGAAAGCCGGCTCACGCCGAGCCAGGTGATCGACCAGGTCAATGCCGCCCGGCGGGCCGGTGTCGCGGGGGTTGCGCTCTTCGACCTCGACCAGACGCTCGCCCAGCGCATCCTGCCCCTCCTTCGGCTCGGACTCTTTCGTTGACGGCGTTTTTCGGCGAATTTTAAAGAATTCATGCGTTCAAACAACTGATAGTTGCCAGATGTCCGTCTTTTTGATATAATAAGGCTTTAACCAACGGAGAAAAAGTAAACATGGCAATTGTTCTCGGCCTGCCGAAGGGCAGTCTTCAGGAATCGACCTTCGCGCTGTTCAAGCGCGCGGGGTTCAATGTTTCGTGCTCGTCTCGTTCGTATTATCCTTCGATCGATGACGAGGAGATCAAGTGTCGTTTGCTGCGCCCGCAGGAAATGAGCCGCTATGTCGAGCTCGGGCTTCTGGATGCCGGTATCTGCGGATGGGACTGGGTGTACGAGAACGGGTCCAACGTTGAGGACGTGTGCGAGCTCAGCTATTCGAAGGCGACCTCGAATCCGGTGCGCTGGGTGCTCGCGGTGCCGAACGACTCGAAGGTGAAGACGGTCAAGGACCTTCAGGGCAAGCGGATTTCGACGGAAGCGCTGGGCATCGTCAAGCGCTATCTCAAGAAGAACGGTGTGAAGGCCGATGTGGAGTTCAGCTGGGGCGCGACGGAAGTCAAGGCGCCGGAGCTCGTGGATGCGATCGTCGACCTCACGGAGACGGGCAGTTCGCTGCGTGCGAACAACCTGCGCATCGTCGATACGATTCTCACGTCGACCACGCGTCTGATCGCCAACAAGAAGGCGATGAAGAACAAGGAGAAGAAGGCGAAGATCGAACAGCTGAAGATGCTGCTTCTTGCGGCGCTCGAAGCGCAGAAGCGCGTGCTGCTCAAGCTCAACGCGCCGGCGAAGAAGCTCGAGAAGATCGTGGCGGCGCTGCCGGCTCTTCACGCGCCGACGGTCAACAAGCTGAATGACGAAGGCTGGTTTGCGGTGGAGAGCGTGGTCGAGGAGCGCCAGGTGCGCGACCTCGTGCCGGTGCTCAAGGCTGCGGGTGCAACGGGTATCATTGAATTGCCGCTCAACAAGATCATTTTCTAAGTTCAAAGTTCACGGTTCAAAGTTCAAGGTGTGAACCGAGAACGGCGAACTCAAATCTCAAAAGGAGGTCCACGATGGGTTCCATCAAGAAAAAACGCCGGAAAAAAATGTCGAAGCATAAATACGACAAGCGTATGAAGGCGATGCGTCATAAGAGCAAATAAGCCCATCGCGGCTTTTGCGAGAGGTCTCGAACCGCAAGGTTCGGGGCCTTTGTTTTTATCGGTCAGTCGATTGCGGCTTCGGCGAGTTTGGCGTCGAGGCGTTTGGGACTGATGGGTTCGGGCGTGTGGAGTTCCTGGGCGAAGAGCGAGACGCGGTACTCTTCGAGCATCCAGCGGAATTCGGCGAGGGGTTTTGGTGCGAACTTGACGGACGACTTGCCTTGTACGGCGTCCGTATAGAGAATCCAGTAGGGGGCGAAGAGCGCCTCTTTGGTTGCATCGCCGGCGGGGTTTGTGCGCGCGCGTTCGACCCGCCGTGCCGCACCCTTGAGGTAGCGGGCGTAGTGGCGTAGACGCGCGAGCGGCACGTTCTTCGGAAAGCCCGGATAGAGCAGCCACGCGAGCTGCGTGCGAATCGCGCCGGCGGTCGTCTCGTTCAGCTCGTCGAGTGCGCTGTCGATTTCCGCCGCGCACGCATAGGCTTCGCCGAGGATCTTCGCCATTTCCATCTGCGTCTCGACGAGGGCGTTGCGTTTGAGCCTGAGGCGCTGGTCGAAGGTGGCGGCGTCGCGGATCGGCGGCTGGTTGCGGACGAACGCTTCGCGCGCGGCGCCGGCGAGGATGTCCTTTGCGATTTGCTCGTCGGCATAGTTGAGCGACTTGAGATAGAGCTGGGCGCCGAACGGCAGCGACTTGCGGCGGAAGGGGATGCGCGCCCGTTCTCCGAGGGCGAACAGGCAGAGCCGCGTCACGCCGGCGGCATGGACGGCGGCGGCGGTTTCGGCATCGGCCGACAGCTGTAGCGACACGCCTTTGTCGGGTCCGTCGTCGTGAAGGGCCGGGAAGTGTTCCAGCGCCCAGCCGGCACGTGCGTCGGTCGTCTTTTCCGGCAATGTACCGAAGGGCCAGAAGTCGCTTGCGTCCTCGGTGACGCGCACGACGGCGCGCGGATGCGCGTGGGCGGCTGTCGTGGAGATGCCGGCTGCCGTGAGCGCCGCATCGAGATCGCGCGAACAGGCGAGGATGCGTCCATTCGCGTCGTCGCGGATGCAGAAGCGCACGCGCAGATGCGGCGGCAGGTCGAGCGTCTGCCACGCTTCGGCCGGGATGACGAAGCCCCATTGCTCGTAGATCGTATGGCGTACGGCGTCCACAAGCGGTTCGGACCCGGGCTTCAGGTGGGCGAGGAGTCCGCTCACCGTGTCGCTGATCGGCGTGAGCACGCGCCGCTGGGCCGATGGCAGGGTCGAAATCAAATAGGCGAGCTTCTCGGGCAGGGCGCCCGGCACGAGCCAATCCGCGCGCCAGAGGCGCAGGGCGGCGGCGTCGGATTTGCGGACCGTGCAGGTGATGCCGTCCGTCTCGGGATCGTCGGGCGTGTTGAGATAGGAAAGCGACATCTTCACGCCGCCGACGCGGATCGCGTCCGGAAAGTCCGTCTCGTTCAGATCGGCTTCGAGCCACCAGTCGGACTTCTTCAGCCGGAAGCGTGCGCGTGTGGCGTTGTCCGTTCGGGCGAGCCACTTGCGCAAGGCGGGTGCGGAAGCGACCTCGGGCGGCAGCACCGAGGCGAAGTACGCGATGAGGCGTTCGGCGTCGAAGAGTTCGGGGCGACGCGCCTTTTCAGCGCGGCGGCGAAGGGCGTCGAGCAGCGCCTCGTTCGCGCGCACTTCGGGCGGCGGATGCGGCAAGTCGCCCAGCACGAGCGCGTGGCGAATGAAGATCTCGCGTGCGAGCGGCAGGTTCACGCGGCTGAAGTCGCAGCGGCGGGCGGGGACGATGACGAGTCCGTAGAGCACCACCTGCTCGGTCGCGCGCACGAAGCCGTTTTGCGGATCCCATTCGGGCGAGTGGTAGCTGTGCTTGCAGAGGGGACCGGCGACGGGTTCGATCCAGGCGGGATCGAGCGTGGCGGCCTGACGGGCGAAAAGGCGGGCCGTATCGACGAGTTCACCCGCCATCACCCAGGGCGGGTAGGCGGTGGCGGCCTGCGGTTTCGGCGCATGGGCGTTGACGGGACGCGGCTGAGTCGGCGTGGACGCGCGCTTGTCCTTTTTCGTCAGAACCGAGCCCGGGTGCAGGAAGAAGCGGAGTCCGTGGGCGCCGCGGTAGTTGCGTTCCTCGGGGTCGAAGCGTCCGATGCGCCCGAGAAGGCCCGTCAGAAGCGACTTGTGGAGACGGGCCGAGGTGTCGTCTTGCTTGGCGCCGACCGTTTCCGAGAACGAGAGGCGCAGCTGCTTCGACAGGTCCGTCAGCTGGCGCACGAGGTCGCGCCACTCGCGCATCTTCGGATAGGACAGATAGGTGCGCTTGGCGAGGGCGCGTGCTTTCGCCTGGGAAAGTTCGGCTGTTTGCGTCTGCCACCAGGTCCAGAGCTTCAGCGTGCCGAGAAAGTCGGAGCCGGGGACGCGGAACGGAGCGTGGGCCTGGGCGGCCTGTTCGCGCGCGTCGACGGGACGGCGCCGCGGGTCGTCGCACGCGAGGGCGGCGACGAGCGGGAGGGTCGTGGGGAGAATGGCGTTGTCCGAGGCGGCGAGGAGCATGCGTGCGAGACGCGGCTCGATGGGGATGCGGGCGAGTTTGCGTCCGATCTCGGTGAGAACGACACGCGTCTCGGTCTCGGGCGGACGGTCCGGATCGTGCGGATCGCGCGCGGCGCTGTTGATGCGCAGATGGGCGATGGCGCCGAGTTCGAGCAGTTCGCGCAGGCCCTCGTGGATCATGGCGGGACGGGGAGGGTCCAGGAACGGGAAGCGTTCGACGTCGCCGAGACGCAGGTCGAGCATCGTCAGAATGACGCCGGCGAGCGAAGCGCGCAGGACCTCCGGCGGCGTGTAGGCGTCGCGGGTGTTGAAGTCCTCTTCGGAATAGAGGCGGATGCAGATGCCGGGACCGAGGCGTCCGCAACGACCGGCGCGCTGGCGGGCCGACGCCTGGGAGACGGGTTCGATCTGCAGGCGCTGGACCTGCGTGCGGTGGATGTAGCGCGAGATGCGGGCGAGTCCCGAATCGATGACGCAGCGGATGCCTGGGATGGTGACGGATGTTTCGGCCACGTTGGTGGCGAGGATGATGCGGCGCCGGGCGGAAAGGCGGAAGGCGCGCTGCTGTTCTGCGGCCGGGAGGGAGGCAAGCAGGGGGATGATCTCGTCGTTCGTGCGGAGACGCGACAAGGCGTCGGCCGTTTCGCGGATGTCGCGTTCACCCGGAAGGAAGACGAGGATGTCGTCCTTGGGGGGCAGGGTGGCAACGGCGGCGGCGACGTCGCGCGGGAGGTCCAGTTCGTCGTCCTCGCGGGGCGGGCGGTATTGGATGTCGATCGGGAAGAGGCGTCCCGGCACGGAGATGACGGGTGCGTGGCCGAAGAAGTCCGAAAAGTGGGCGACATCGAGCGTGGCGGACGAGACGATCACCTTGAGGTTGCGGCGGCGGCGCAGGATGCGGGTGAGGATGCCGAGCAGGAAGTCCACATTGAGGGATCGTTCGTGGGCCTCGTCGACGATGATCACGTCGTAGGCGCGCAGAAGGGGGTCCGTCCGCGTTTCGGCGAGCAGGACGCCGTCCGTCATGAACTTGATGCGGGTTTCGCGCGAAACCTGGCGGGCGAAGCGGTGCTGGTAGCCGACAAGGGCGCCGACTTCGCTCTTCAGTTCGTGGGCCACGCGGGCGGCCATCGTGACGGCGGCGAGACGGCGGGGCTGGGTGCAGGCGACACGTCCGTACGCGCCGAGGGCCTCCAGCGCCATTTTCGGCAGCTGGGTCGTCTTGCCGCTGCCGGTATCGCCGCAGACGATGACAACCGGGTGACGGGCGAGTGCGGCGAGGATTTCGTCGCGGTGGGCCGTCACGGGCAGTTCGGGCGGGTAGGCGTAGTCGATCGCCGCAACTTCGGCGTCGGGATGTGGAACGGATGTCGACATAGTGGGCTCAGCACAGACAGAAAAGGCGCTAATAATAGCATAATCGCCCATTCTCATCAAATGAAATCGCTGCGTGAAATCGTGGCGGTTTTTTGATATACTACTTGTGTTCCGTCGGTGAGGGCCGCAAGGCCGCATCTGTTGGGGCAAGACATAGTTCGGGAACTGATCCGGGGCGCCCATCGACTTCGTGCGCGAGGGACTCCCTCTTCCACCCCCGAACGTAAAGACAATGT
>JAKSOY010000192.1 GCA_024405255.1 Kiritimatiellia bacterium | reverse complement strand
TGAACACATGGCGGCCGGAACCGACATGCTTCGGGGCCTGGCCCGGGAGTTTGATGCACGCCTTCGTGTTCGGCGGCAGCGTGATCGTGTAGACGACTTGCTTTCCTTCGCGCACCCAGGCGCTTTCAATCTCGCCGTACGGACTTTCCACCGCCGCCTTCACCCAGTTGAGCGAATCGACGAGGCTCGGTTCGATGACGAGTTCCTGGAAGCCCGGCTTGGTCACCAGCGGCACCGCGCTCGTCGACTGCGCCGTCTCTTCCAGACGAATGCCCGCCAGGTACTGATAGGCCCAGCCGACGAAATCGCCGAACATGATGTGGGTACGCGAAGCGCCGTCGGACCAGTCTTCCCACAGGGTCGTGCCACCCTTCTGAATCCATTCGACCGGCGAGGGTTTCGTCGGATTGACGAGCATCTTGAACGCGAGGTCGGCGCGTCCGATGCGCGCCAGCGCGCGGAAGACGTGCTTGGTGCCCAAGAGCCCCATATCCACATGGCACCCGGCCCGCTCGACGGACTTCACCAGCTCCGCCGCCACTGCCGCCTGCTCGCTCGGCTCGACAATGCCGAACGCCAACGCGCACCCTTGCGCGGTCTGTCCGCCGTTGTCATAGACGCCCTTCCCCTTGTAGTACTTCGCATTGAGGCCCGCACGCGTCTTCGCCGCCAGAGACGCATAACGGTCAGCGTCCTTCTTCGCCCCGCGCAGTCGGGCGATTTCCGTCGCGATGCGCAGCGCCTGGTAGTAATAGCAGGACGACGTGAACTCCGTCGACGGCATGTGCTTGCGGTTGACAGGCACCCAGTCGCCCAACCCGTGACGCACGAGCCCCTGCGGATTCGCACGCGACGCCGTATAGGCGAGATAGCGCTGAAGCACGGGATAGACCTCGTCGAGGATCCGCCGGTCGGCCCGATACGTCCAAAGATTCCAGGCGATGATCGGCAGCGCACTATCCCAGGCAGGACCATTCCCCCAATGGTAGCCCCAGCCCGAGGTGGGCACGATGCAGCAGATGTTGCCGTCCGCGAGCTGCGAATCCCCGACGTCGCGCAGCCACTTTTCGTAGGTGGCCGTGTTTTCGAACAGGTACTGGGCGAGTTCGGAGGCAATGGACGCATCGCCGGTCCAACCGTTCTTTTCGCGATGCGGACAATCCGTCGGCACGCCGTCGGCGAAATTGCTGCGGTACGACTTCTCGCCCATCTCCATCAGCGTGTTGAATGTTTCGTCCGAACAGGAGAAACGGCCGATGGTCTTGAAGGCCGTGTGGATCACACATGCCTCGGCATCCGCGAGGGACGGTTCGCGGGCGAGTCCGCGCACGACGACATAGCGGAAGCCGCTGTACTGGAAATGCGGCTCGTAGCGTTCCTCCGCCGCGCCGGAACAGACAAAGCGGTCCGTCTGGAAGGCCGCGTCGACAGGACAAACCCGCTGCGAACTCGTGTAGTGGAAATGCTGGTCGATGTTGCGCAACTCGTGTCCTTTGCCGGCAGCCGCCTTCTCATTGCTGAACTGGATGGGCTTGCGTCCATCGCGCGGAGAGCTGATGGCGGGCGAACCGTCGTAGTTGACACGTTCGTCGTAGCGGAAGGACACGACATCGCCCGGTTTCTGTCCCCGCAGCGTGAAACGCATCCAGCCCGCAAGATTCTCGCCGAAGTCGATCACATACGTGCCGTTGCCGAAGGACTTGATCGTCTTGGCGGAAATCGTCCGCATCACCTCCGCACCCGGATGCGCCGCCGCGACAAGCCGCCCCCGCGGACCCGACACCTCCGCGGCGAAGAGCGGCGTCCGGACAAGATCCGGCATACGGCGGTCGTACGCCCCCTGCACCTCGCCGTCGAAGATGTCGTCATAGCCGATCGGACTCTTCACCTGCCGCCAGGTGCGGTCGGAACAGACCGTCTCGCGCGAGCCGTCGGCATAGACGATTTCCAGCTGCGCAATCGCCCGCGGGAAGTCTCGCCACGGTGACGTTTCAAAATTCCACGTCAGGATCGAACGCATGTCGTACCAGCCGTGTCCCACAAGGATTTTCAACTCGTTCGCGCCCGGCTTGAGGACATCGTCCAGGCGATAGGTCGAATAGAGCACGCGCTTGTCGAACGCGGTGGGCGAAGGATCGAGCACCTTGCGGCCGATCTTCGCGCCATTGAGCGACGCCTCGTAGAAGCCGACGCCTGTCACATGCAGCACGGCAGAAGCCACGGGCTTTGCCACCGTGAACGTCTTCGCAAACGCGGGGGACGCGTTCTCGGTACGCAGAACGAGTTCCTTGCCGTAGGGCGTCGCCCGCGGTGCGCCGAGTTTCTGCACGCGGCCGGACGGCGAGGTCCAGGAATCGTCCGTCACAATCGTCTTCCCGTCGGGGAAGATGATCTTCGCGAGGAAGGCGCGCACATCCGGGGCGGCACGGAAGCGAATGTGGTCGACCGGTTCGCCCGGGCGACGCGCCGCATCCGCAAGCACGCGCACGACGATCTTGTTACGCCCTTTGACCAGCCACGGCGTGAGGTCGCGGAAACGGAGATAGCGCCAGTCGTGCACATGGCCCGTCCACTTGTTGAAGCTCACGCCATTGACGTCAATCTCGTGCTGCGACACACCCGCATGGACCATCTCCACACACTGGCCCGGTTGAACGCCGTCGAAGTCGAACGCGTATTCAAGCGTCACCACCCCGCGCTTGTCTGCCGGGGCGGTGATCCACTCGCCCTTGCCGAAATCCTCGTCGGGACGCGTCTCAGGCGCGGGACCGATCCACTTCGCCTTCCAGTCGGCGCTCGACAGGAGCGCGGTCGTCCATTCGGCCGGCTCGGACCACGCGCTTGCGCCATCGTCGGTCCAGGTCATCACCTTCCAGAAATAGCGACTCGAACTCGCCAAGGCACGTCCCGCATAGGAAATGCCCACGCTCGTATCGCCCGCAACCTTGCCGCTATCCCACACATCGCCCGTATCCGCCGCAAGCTTCTCGCGCGACGAAGCCACGAGAATCCGCCAAGCTGTCGTACGCACATTCGAACGGTTCTCTGCGGCCGACTGCTTCCAGGCGAAACGAGGCGCGGCCGTATCGAGTCCGCACGGGTTCTCCCGATACTCGACCGTCAATCCGCACGGACGCAACGCCGCAGCCTGCGCCATCCAGACAAGTGAACACACCAGGAGACCCAACACGCTCTTTTTCATATTCGCACTTCCATTCTTCGGCCGACGCGCCCCCCAGCCCCAACCGCCTGGCGGGGTCTGCCGAGAGCACACGACACGATCGCTGATTTTCATGCTTCTATTGTATCAAAAATACGCCCTTCATACCAATCCAAGTTGTCACCCGTAAACGAAAACGAGTTGATGTCTTTCTGCTTTTCCATCCTCACGCAAACGGGGAATTGTGGTAAAATAGAGGCATGTCGATTAACCAGCAGAAAGTCGGCGTATCATTGCGCCATGTCGAAAAAGTCTATGCCGCGGGACAAGCCCCCGCGGTCGACGACTTCACGCTTGACGTGAAGCCGGGCGAGTTCCTTGTCCTGGTGGGTCCGTCGGGCTGCGGAAAGTCCACCACCCTGCGCATGATCGCCGGCCTCGAACTTCCCACGGGCGGGACGATTTCGATTGGCGCGCGCGAGGTCACCAACCTGCCGCCGAAGGACCGCGACATCGCCATGGTCTTTCAGAACTACGCGCTCTATCCGCACATGACCGTGCGCGAGAACATGAGCTTTGCCTTGAAACTGCGCCACGCGCCCAAGGACGAAATCGCGCGTCGCGTCAACGAAGCGGCGGAGACATTGGGGCTCACGCCCTATCTCGACCGTCTGCCCAAGGCGCTTTCGGGCGGACAGCGCCAGCGCGTCGCCCTTGGACGCGCCATCGTACGCGAACCGGCGGTGTTCCTTTTCGACGAACCCCTCTCCAACCTCGATGCGAAAATGCGCGTTGAAATGCGGGCGGAAATCATCCGCCTCCATCATCGCCTCGGCGCCACAATGGTCTATGTCACGCACGACCAGGTCGAAGCGATGACGATGGGCGAGCGCATTGTCGTGATGAACGGCGGCAAAATCCAGCAAGCCGCGGCACCGCTCGAGGTCTACAACCATCCGGCAAACCGCTTTGTCGCCTCCTTCATCGGTACGCCGCCGATGAACCTGCTGCCGCCCGGCGTGCTCGACCTCGGACGCACCGTGGGGATTCGTCCCGAACATGTGCGCGTCGAACCGTTCATGGAAGGTCAGGCGGGACTCGTCGGTACGGTGGACCTCGTGGAGCCGCTCGGCGCCGAAACGATCGTGCATACGAAACTCGATGCCGTCAAAGTGCCGCTGATCGCGCGTCTGCCCGGTGACGCGACATTGAAACACGGAGACCGCGTGCGGATCGTCGCCGATCTCACGCACGCGGTCTATTTCGAGAAGTAGAACGGCTCAACCGATTAACGGCGCTTCGTCGTCTTCTTGTCCTCGGCCGGGATGATCAGCTTCTGACCGGCCCGCAGGGCGTTCGGCTTGATGTGCGGATTCGCCGCGAGAATCTTCGCGACCGTCGTATCGAATCCCTTCGCGATGTAGGAGAGGGTCTGTCCCTGCTTCACCACGTATTCATAGTGCGGGCCGATCGACGGCGGAGGCGGAGGAAGCGGACGTGCCGCCTGGGCCACGCGCGGCTGCGGCGCGGCAACGACGACGGGGGCCGGAGCCGGTGCGGGCGGCGGAATGAGCTTCTGCATGCGCGCCGCGAGGTCGCGGACGATTTCCTGGCGCATCGCATCCTGGTCACGACGGATGGACGCCTTGAGTTCGGCGACTTCCGCGCGCAACGCATCGATCTCAGCCCGCAACCCCGCCGTATTGTCGGCCGTCTCGAGCTTCACCAGACGCTGTCCGATTTCATCCTGGTTCTGAACCAATACGTCGAACTGCTGCACGAGGCGCGGCACATCCGCCAGTGCCTGTTCGCGCTGGTACTCGGCGCGCGCCGCAGCGGCGGCGGCAGGATCTTCCTGAGCCGAGGCCAAACCTACGGCGAGGAGAACGGTAAGTGTCAGGATGGATTTCTTCATAATAGGCTCCTTTGATTCTTCTGTTGACTTTAAATGGATGAAATGAATTCAGACAAAACGGAAAACGACCCACAGCACGCCGGCAAAGGCCGTCAACCAGAGAAAGCGGTCCTGGCGTCGCCGCACCAGCGCGCACATCGACGAGGTTGCAAAGGCCCGAATGCCGCCACTCGCCAGATAACGGTAAAGCCGCCATTCGGCGATCGCCGACGGAGTCAATTCTCCGTTGGGATCGTCCTCATCGGGGAACCACGGGGCGTCCACCTCATTGGCGGCGCGTCCGAGAATCAGAAATGATGGAAGATGGGCCATTTACGACTTCTTGATTGACGTGTGAACGTTCAACGCCTCGCGCGATCAGGGCAGCTTGAGCACCTGACCCGCGCGCACGCGGCCGTCAGCCGGCACGATGGCGCGATTCGCCTCCTGAATGGCCCGCCACTTGCGCGCCGATCCGTAGAAGCGATGCGAGATTTTGAAAAGCGTGTCGCCGTCCTGCACCGTATAGGTTTCAGGCCGCAAAGTCGTCGGGTTCTTCCCCTTCTTCGCCCCGAGCAGCTGGTCCATGGCACCGGCGCCAACGGTCGCCGTCGGCTGCTTCTTGCCACCCGCTGCCGGCTTCGCCGTCGACGTACCGCCTGCGGCCGGCGGATCCTGGGTTTCCGCATCGAGCTTCGCCAGATCGTCCTTGATGCCCTTGAGCTCCGCCGAATTGCGCAGATCCGGCACATTGTCGTCGTCGCTGTCAAGCAGTTCCGCGTCCGTCGGACGCAACCGGCGACGCTCGTTTTCCTCGTCGAGCTTGCCGATTTCCGCCAACGCCTTTTTAATCGACGGCGTGCGTGCGGCGGAAGAACCTTCCACCGCTTCGCTCAAGCGCTGGATATTGCGGCTCTTCGCCGCATTCTCGGCTTCAAGACGCGTCACATCGCGCTTGGTCTTGGCAAGTTCGCCTTCAAGCTTTTTGATCTGCGCCGTGAGGTCGTCACGTTCTTTCGTGAGTTTCTCGTTGTCCGCCGCCAGCTTGTTGGAGGCGCTGCCGCCCGCCTTGCGCAGGATCTGGGCCTGCAGCATCGTCTCGCAGAATTTCAAGCGGTCTTGCGCAACCGTCGCCTTGTCCGACGCGGGACGCAATTCCAGGTACGCCTTGTAGTGCGAAATGGCCGACAGATAGTCCTTGCGCACATCCTGCAACAGCGTCGCCAACTGGAAGTGCGCCGAGTAGGACCCGGGCTCCTCGCGCAGCACGCTCGTGAAACCCTTGATGGCGGGCTCCAGATGTCCCGCCTGCAGATCGTCCATCGCATTCTTGTAGTAGCGCGAGGTACGTTCCTTCGCCTCGATCTCCGAAAGCGTCGGACCCTTGTCGCACCCACAGAACATCAATCCGGCGAATCCCATCAAAAGACCCGTCCGTACAGACAAGCCAACCAAACTATTCATCATCTTCTCCTCCTTCTTCAGACTCGTCCTCGTCATCATCGTCGTCTTCGTCATCATCCTCGTCGTCCGTCAGCGATTCGTCATCGTCGTCATCCGTGAGCGACTCGTCGTCATCGTCCGTCAAGGACTCGTCATCGTCGTCCGTCAGCGACTCGTCGTCATCGTCTGTCAGCGACTCGTCATCCTCGTCCAGCACCTCGTCCGGGGTGTCGTCGATCAATTCGTCTTCGTCCGGACGGAACGAGACTCGGCGCGGACGAACCTCGCCCGCGGTCTCGCCTTCGCCCTGTCCTTCAACCGTCGTTTCCGACGCGTCCTCCTCGGAAACGACAGGCGCCGCGGCTGCCGACACATCGACCGCCGGCACGGCATCCGGTTCTTTCGCCGCATCTTCAAGCGTCGGCTGTTCGGGCTTCTTCTCCTTGACGAAAAGCTTTGCACGCTCTCGCGGATTGGACCGCTGCAGCGTGGGATCGATTTCGTTCAATTCGCTCAAGGAGGAGAGTCCAAAGTGCTCAAGGAAGATCGGCGACGTTCCATAGAGGAACGGATGGCCGGGGAGTTCGCTGCGTCCGACCAGACGCACGAGCTGCAGATCGACGAGCGACTTCACAATCGTATCCACCGCGACGCCGCGGATCTGCTCGATCTCGGCCTTCGTGATCGGCTGGCGGTAGGCGATGATGGCCAGCGTCTCAAGGGACGCACGTGACAGACGGCTCGGGCGATCCAGTTTCAGCAGCGCGCGCACATAGCGTCCACAGGTCGAAGACGTCTGCAGGCGATACGCGCCGCCCGAACAGACGAGCTGGAATCCGCACCCGCTCCGCTTCAGCTCTTTTTCGAGGCCCCGCAACGCCTGGCTGATTTCACGCGTCGTACAGCTTTGGTAGACGGACATCACCTCGGCGTCATCGTCTTCCGTCGGCGCGACGCCGCGTACACAGGCACGCAATTCGCTTTCCGTCAGAGGCGATTCGCTTGCAAACAGCAACGCCCCGACAATCTCCTGCAGGGAAGACGGCAAGGGGATGCGCGGCCCGCGCGGTTTCACGGGCTCGGGCTTCACAGGCTCGGCAGGCGCAGCCGCCGAGGCATCCGCCGGTGTTTCACCTTCAGATGCAGGCGTCTCCAACGGGACTTCGATGAGTTCCGGTTCGGCCGCTTGCTGCGCATTCTGTTGTTCTTCTTCTGCCATGTCGCTTCTCGTTAGGGACAAATCTCAAATGGAACGACTACCACTCGTCCGGTGCCTCCAGCGGCTGGTCGTCGGGCATCTCCTTCGACGGCAGCACGGTGATCTCGTGAAAGGCGGCGTTCTGGTAGACGATGATGCGGTGTTGACGCAAAAGTTCCAGCAAGGCGAGGAACGTGACGATGACTTCGCCGCGCGGCGACTTCGCATTGAAGAGATGCGAGAACGCGATCTGTCCGTCGGCACGGGTCCGCTCCAGAATGAGGTCCATCTTATCCGGCACGCTCCAGCGCGACCCCTTCAGTTCTTCCTGCGGCACTTCGCTCAACCGCGCCAACACATCCTGGAACGCCGTCAGCAGATCGTACAGATCGACACGCGCCAGCGCATCTGCGGCATCGGCCGCCGTCTTCTCGAACTTGGGCCGTCCGCCACCGTAGTCAAAGCGTTCCTGTACGAACGCCTCGTACTCGCCCAGCTTGCCTGCGGCATCCTTGAACTTCTTGTACTCCACGAGCTGACGCACGAGGTCGAGCCGCGGGTCCACCCATTCTTCTTCGACGCCTTCTTCCGAGGCCCGCCGGTCGACCGGCAGCAGCATACGGCTTTTGATGACCATCAGCGTCGCAGCCATCACAATGAACTCGCCGGCGACATCCAGATTCATCTGATGCATCAGATCGAGATACGCCATGTACTGCTTGGTGATGTGCTCGATCGGGATGTCGTAGATGTCGAGTTCCTCGCGGCGGATCAAATAGAGCAAAAGATCCAAGGGGCCCTCGAACACGTCGAGGTCCACCTTGTAGTCTTCTGCTAGAAGTTCCGCCTGGGCCATACG
>JAKSOY010000191.1 GCA_024405255.1 Kiritimatiellia bacterium | reverse complement strand
AGCTCGCGCGCGGCACGCGCCTGCACCTGATCCTCTTCCAGTTCAAGGGCACCGAGCTCATCAGGCTGGAGGAGATTCCGCTCTGAATTGGTGGCGAAACGATCGGGCTCGTGTTGAATTTTCAAATTCTCACGTGCCCGGTTTTATGATACAATATCTTCATATTATCACGAGGAGGATATGATGAGGATCAGACAGTTTTCGGCTTACGCCTGGTTGGCGGTTGCGTTGCTCAGCGGAATCTGCTACGGCAGCAGCTACACGCGGTTGAGTCACCTTGACTGCAACCGCGCCAATGCCAACACCGACAACGAGGGCGCCTGGGTGCGGATCACCGGTTATCGTCCGCAATGCACCGAGCGTTTCCTTATTACGTTCTCGGACCGCGGGGATTTCACCGCCACCAAGTACCAGTGTTTCTTCTGTGCGCGTACGGGAAATGACTCGATCACCGCGTTCCAGCAGTGGACCGCCGACAACAAGTGGAAGGTCCGTTTCGATTGCCAAGGGTCCACGCCCCTCCACCCGACCGAGGTCACGCGAGATGGTAATGTCCATACAATTGAATGGGCGGGACGTGACGCGAGTGGCAATATCTACGGCTACATCGACGATGTGAAGTCCTCCGACCCCATCGGTAAGACGGCATTCACTCCCGGTTCCGATCTGGTCCTCTTCGCGGCCCACAAGAGTCTGTCCGGCTGGGGCCACGCCGCCAGCTACCGCTTCTACGATTTCATCATCCGCAACCAGGCGGGGCTCGTCATCCACCACTTCGTCCCTGCCCGCGACGATGGCGTCGCCAATGGCGCCATCGCGCAATACGGCGTGTACGATCTGGTCGGCGACCGGTTCTATCCGAATATCGGCGAGCGCCCATTGCTCGCATCGGATGCGACGGAATGCGGCAAGTTGGGCGCGGAGGCGCCGAAACCGCTGCGTCCGCGCCGCTCGGTGACGGCGGGTGAACTCGTCGAGCAAGGCGGGGTGAAGACGATGCCGCTCTTCTTCGACAATCCCGGTTGCGCGCAGCGCCTGTTCATGGCCTGGGGCACGCAGGATGGCGGCGCCACCACCAACACGGTCGACAATGTGGCCGGTGCCTGGGAGCATCTCGAAGAACTCGTCGAAGTCGGCGCCGACGAAACATCCCGTACCGTGGCGATTCCCGCCGCGGCGAAGAAGGCGCGCTTCTTCCTCTATCCCAAGCTGGTGGGCGGACAGTTCGTCGAATCGCTCAATTCCTCCGGCAGCAACGAATACATCGACACTGGTTTTGTACCGGATTCCAAGACTCGCGCCGATGCCACTTTCGAAATCGAGGATGGGGTCCGCTTCCCGGGCAATGTCGGCGTTCCCTTCGGCGCGCGCACGGATATGAAGACGCAGTTCATGGTCATGGGCGTTTCCGTCACGCATGCAGGATTCCCTCCTAATTCCTGGTTGCGCCGATGGGGTAGTTTCGGAGCGGACAATTCCGGGGTCATCAACGGCGCGAACCGCAGCTCGCTTGTGGGAATCCCCGGCCTCTCCGGCAGGCACGAAATGTCGCTTAACCGCAACACCTACATCCTCGACGGCTATACCAACACCTTTGCCACCACCATTCCCGCATTCTCCTGTGGCTGCAACATGTACGTGTTCACCGGCAACGACAACAACAACCCCAATGCTCTGCCCTGTCGGATGAAACTCAACACGCTGGATGTCTGGGACAACGACATTCTCGTGCGTGCGTACCTGCCTTGCGTGAAGGACGACGGTACGCCGGCGCTCTTCGATTCGGTGAGCGGCACCTTCGCGGTCAACGCCGGAACGACGCCGCTCACCACAGGTGCGATCGTCGTTACGTCCACGCCTACGTTGCAGGTCTCGTTCGACGCGGCGGCGACGGCGCGCTGGACCGGTCTTGGCGACGGATTCTCGATTACCGATCCCGCGAACTGGGCGTGCACCAACTCGGCGAACCGGGAGGTGACGGGCGTGCTGCCCGATGCGACCACTGTGATTTCCATCGGCGACTTCAAGTTGGCGAATGACCTGGACTTTTCCGCGCTGCCTTCGCCGTTGCAGATCGAGGGCACGGTCGACCTCGCGGGACACACCCTCAAGTTGACGCATTTCGCGGGTGACGGCACCATCACCGATGCGACCGGCTGGACCACATTCCGCGAGACCGTGACCCATGGCGGCGAATACGTGCTGACCGACTATGTGCCGGTTTCCACCGACCGCATCGAAACCGACTTGCGGTTCCAGGTCCTCTCCGGCACGATGTCGCCCTGGTGCGCCCGATTGCCGTCGAAAACCGATCGGACCACGATGACGGTGTTTATGCAAAACAACGGCTTGCGTTTCGACTATGACTTCCTGGACGATCCGGATCACGTCTTCCGCGATACCTCCTTGACCACCAGCTATTTCGACTATACCACTCTGGTGATGGACGGCGCCAACCACCGGATGCTGCATAACGGTAAGGTCGTGGCGGAATTCAGCTATGGCGAATTCACCTGCGGCGGTCCGCTCCAGCTCTTCGCTTCGTATTCCACCACCATTGAAAACCGCGCCAATTTCGCGAGCCAGATGTTCATGCGCCGGTTCCAGATCTACGCACCGGACAACCAGCTCAAGCTGAATCTGGTGCCGCGCATGCGCAATGCCGACAACATCCTGGGACTCTACGACCAGGTCAGCGGCGCATTCTATCCCCTCCAGGGGAACGACCTCGACCTTCGTACGCCTGTGGCGAACGACGCGACCGGCGTGCTGATCATCGACATCCCGGAAGGGGAAACCGCGGTTAACGAGTCCATCGCCTTCGTTGGTGGTCTCAAGCTGGTCAAACGCGGCGCGGGTACCTTCGTGTCGGCCAAGGCGGGACAGACCTTCACCGGCGGCGTGAGCGTTGAAGCGGGAACCGTTGAAACGGCGCTGAGTCCCGACAGCGACATCTATGCCTACAACGAAAGTATGGATTGCTGGGGCGTGGCGGGTTGTACGGTCGAAGTGGCATCGGGTGCGACTTTCGACACCAAGGGCAATCACGATTACTTCCTCAAGAACTTCGTCCTCAACGGTGGTACACTCGCCAATTCGGGACGGCAGATGACGGACCGCAAGCGGGATTCCTTCGGCAACATCACCTTGACGGCGTCGAGTACGTTCGACGTGCTTTACCATACCACGATGACGCGCGTGGGCAGCGTGTTCGACCTGGGTGGACATGAGCTGCATCTGCGGTTTGGTCCCACCACCTCCGCCGCGCTCTTCGGTCTGCCCTCCATGGGCACGCTCACCAATGGTACGATCATCGCCGAATCCGAAGGCACTTGTACGGAGCCGCGTATGCTGTCCTTCAAGGCTAGCGCGGATCTGCGCACGGTCAACATCCATCAGAAGAACATTCAGATCCAGATCGACACGGGCGTGCGGGTGCAGATCGGCGACTACACGTCGGACTGTCCCGACTGGGCCTGCTCCAGTGCCCAGCCGCTCGAGGTCTACGGCACCTTCACGCCGAACACGCCGGTGTTCTATGCCGTCCTGATGGCGGACGGTTCGCGTCTCGATTTGCGCGCGAAAACCGAAGCGTGGTCCACGCAGAGCGCCTGTTCCCTGTTCCCGCAGAACCGTTGCGATTTCGCGGACGGCGCCACAGTGACGGTGGACCTCGCCGGCCGCACGCCCGTCGCCGGTGAAAAGATCATCGCGTGGACCACGCGGTCCAATGCCCGTTTCGTCTGGGATGCCGCCACCGCCGAAAACGGCGTCGTACCGGTGTCGTTGGCGGATGGCCTCTATTACGGCATGCCCGAGGAGTCTGGCTTCACGCAGATCGGTTCGCGTCAGCTCACTGAAGATCTCGACCTTTCGGAATCGACGCCCTATCTGACCGGCACGCTCGATTTGAACGGACACACCCTCACCCTGGCCAACTTCGACGGGGTCGCCGACATTGTCGACACCTCGGCAAATCCGGGCAAGGTCGTGGTGGCGCCCACGGGCACCTTCAAGGCTTCGGCGATCGACCGGTGCATCCGCTTTGCGGAGAACGTGACGCGCGAAATCTTGGTGCCGACCGGTGTCACGCTTGATCTCGACGGCACGGTGGTGCCGCCCGGCTGGACCGTGGTGATGGCCGGCGGACAGGTGGTCAACTCCGGCGCCACCGTCTACGGCGGCATCCCTGCGATGCGTTTGACGCAGGATTCGTCCATCTTTATGGAAAACCATCTCGGGTTCGCCTATGAGAACACCGCCGCGGGTCAGCAGGAAATCTCTACGCTGGATCTCGGCGGCCATCAGCTGACGGTGGACATGATCGAAGAGGGCCGGGTCTTGCTGCTCTACAACACCCAGGTCACCAACGGCACGCTGAAGGTGAACAACGGGCAGGTGCGTCCGTTCTCGGGTACGACGCGCTTCGTCGACGCCGTCCTCGAGGTGTCTGGGTTCATCGACTTGGAGGCTACACTGGTGGTGGATCGTATTGTCGACGCCTGTACGGATGGTGTCGGTAACGCCCAGCTGGAAGTCTTCGGTTCCTATAAGCCCCAGACGCGTTACTATCGCTGGACTTTGCTCCATAGCGGTGCGACGCTTGACCTCCGCGATCAGACCGACGTCTGGACGACGGTCGGCATCGCGGGCATCGGCATCGCGCACAACGTCTATTTCGAGGACAACGGGTATATCACCGTCGACTGCGCGGGTCGTACGCTCGCAGTGGACGACAAGCTCGTCGAGTGGACGGTGAACTCACCGCAGAATGTCGTCTTCACACTTGATGCGGCGAGTGCGGCTGCGGCACCGGATGTGGCGTTGGAAGCGCGGGCCGACGGGCTTTACGTCGTCGCGAAACCGGAGGTGCGCCGCGTGGTGCTCGATCCGGTCTACGAAGGCGCGTTGTATTCCGCCTCCGTGCCGCGTTTTGCGGCGGACGACCGCTTGGCGCTCGCGCCGAAGTATGCGGACTTCACGCAGGGCCGTTTCCTGTTGGCGACTTGGGATGCCGGCGTGTTCGACGAACGCCAGCTGGCGACGCTTTTTGACGCCACGAGCGCGAAGGGGACGCATCCCGTGCTGTCGGTGACGACGGTCGGCGAGGGCGGCGAGCTGTGGTTGAACCTTGACGCCGAGGCGGTGCGTCCGCGGCTCAATGTGCTGGTGATGGGCGATACTACGGCGGTGACGGGTGAAGGCTGTTTCCGTCTTCCGTTGATAAAGACGCTCGAAGCCGAAGGCTACGACGTGATGGCGAAGGGCATCTGGGCGGTGTCGAACACGGATCCGAACGGCGCGAAGATGCCGTTCAACTGGGCTCGCCATTCCGCCATGGACGACATCAAGCTGCGCACGACTGCCGACGGCTTTGGCGCACTCGACAATGTGGCGGCGATCCTCGATCAGGCGGGCGATGTGGATGTGGTGGTGCTGCAGTATGCGGACGACGACGCGGATGCGCGTGCTGAACTCGTGGCACGGGTGAATGCGATTCGTCCGCACGCAAAGGTCTTTACCCGGTTGACAGGGGCGGAGGACATCGCCGCAATCGTCTCGGCACTGAAGACGGATACGTCGTTCGTGCCCGGATTCGTGTCGGCGAAGTCCACCACCAGCGGCGTGGAAAACAATGTGCCGGCGGTTGAACGCGAGGGCTATTCGCTGGCCCGGGTCTTCGACATCGCGGCGAACGACGGTGTGAGGATCCCGAGCCGTCCGTGCTATCCCGACTACAGTGAGAATCCGGGTGTGTCGACCAACATCGGGCGCGTCGCCTGGTACATCGAACTCAAGCGCCGCAACGACGACGTGACCGACTACGGCGGGGAAGTGCGCTGGCTGTGGGCTGCGACCGACGCCTTCGGCAATCGCGCCATCGATCAGGTCGGTATCCCGGCGAGCCAGGGCATCGCCGGTGCGCCGGCGCGGCGGTTGCGGGTGTTGTCCAACATGCCGGGTATCGCGTCGACGCCCGTCGGGACATACGACACGGGTTCGGTGGCGTTCCACACCTATGCTGAAGATCCCGATCCGGCGAACGAGTACGCGGCCGACCATCTCTTCGGCAACGACTGGAACGACACGATGCGCACGTCGACGCAGCGCGGTGTGATGCAGCTCTCGCGCAATACGCCCGACGGACTCAACCCGGCGGAGATGATCTTCTCCTACGGACGTTGGCGCACCGACTTTGCCACCAATGGCGGACACCACGAAGTCGGCCTCGGCAACTTCGCCTTCCCGAGCAAGTTCGCTTTGGACTGGAATGTCGGCGAACTGAATTCCGGCGTTTCGGAGACGATGAGCGTGGGTGCCTACGAGGTGGCGCGTATTGAAATCTGGACCATGCCCGAAAACGCCTTGGCGGAACAGCTGGAGAAGGCGGTTTGGACAGGTGCCGCGCATGACGGCGATTTCGCCAATGCCGCGAACTGGTCGTGTTTCAATGCCGCCGGTGGAGAAATCGCCGGGGCGCTGCCGGATGGCAACACGACGGTGGAAATCTCGGGCATGGTGGCGTTCTCGGGTGCGCTGGCGGGTTCCTTCTCCTGCGCGGACCTCCATTTTGTCGGCGAGGTCGACTTGACGGCGGACCTCGATCTGCGCGGGATCGGGCTGGTGTTCATCGACGGCACGGTCCGGTTGCACGGACACCGTTTGACCGTAGACGGTCTTCGCGGCGCCGGTACCATCGACAACGGCGAAGCGTTCGACCTTACGCTCGATGATCCGCTCCGGTCGTTCAGCCGCTGGCCGGAGAAGTATTGTGGCAGTGGCGGAGCCTACAAGCTCACCTTCCCGTCGAATCTCTTCAACAACGACCACTCCCATGCCGATTCGGGACGTGTCCTCTATCGTTTGTCGGACGTCAAGGCCGGCAACCCGCTGGACATCGGTTACGACTTCAGCACCCCCACGGTGATCGACACCTATCGGGTCTGGTTCGGAAACGGCCAGACGAACTTTGCCCGTGCGCCCTCGGACTGGACGTTCGAAGGCTCCAACGACAACGTCAACTACACCGTGCTGGACCGGCGTGAACGGGTGACGTGGATGCAGAACTCGACATACCGCGAAGACGGTGGGCGCACGTTCACCTGTGGCAACACCACGGCCTATCGCTTCTACCGGATGGTCTTCACCAAGTCTCATTCCGACGCGACGTACATGGAATTCACCGAGATCGAGTTCGGCCGCCTGAGTGCCGCCGGCGAACTCTGCATCGACGTGCCGGCGGGCAAGTGCATCAACAGCGCGACAGTCGCCTTCGGTGAGAATGTGCGCGTGGTGAAGGAGGGCGACGGCGAACTTCTCGCCACCAAGACCTATCAGCGCAACATCTTCTTGGATGTCAATGCGGGGCGGGTCATCTGCAACGCGGCGGGTCAGATGTGTCCGCTCGGCCAGGCCTTCACGCTGGTCACCATCCATGCGGGCGGCGAACTCGATTTCAACTCGCGCGGGAACTATGCGTGGAACACGTTCGTGCTCGACGGCGGACGGCTCGCCAATGCCTCGTCGCAAGGTCCGGGTGTGTCGCATATGAGCCTGCTGGAGCTGACGGCGGATTCAACGATCGATTTCGCGGGCGACTACGGTCTCGTCAACAACTCCAGCGCCGGTACCTTGCTGGATCTCAACGGACACACCTTGACCATTCGTATGGCCGAAGGGAAGAAGTTCTTCCTCTACAACGCCGATGTGTTGCCGGGTACAATCGACGTCGAGGGCCGTATTGAAGTCGGAGCCTCCTCGCTCCGTGCCGAAGGGGTGACGTTCAACGTGACGGGCGCACTTGACGTGAAGGTGCCGGCGACGGTCGGCAACTGCATGGTTGACTCGGCGGCGACCGACTTGGCAACCAATGGCGTGTTGACGGTGAAGGGCGTGTTTGCACCGAAGACGGACAACTTCCCGCGTACGACGCTGGCGAACGGCGCCACGCTCGACCTCCGGGGCCGCGAAGAGATTCTGGACCTCACGACGCTCGCCCGGCCGTTGACCTTCGCTGCGAGTGGCACCATTGCCGTCGCCCTCGATGCCCAGACCCCGCGTGACCACGGCAAGCTTGTCGGCTGGGATGAAGCGACGGAACCCGGCGACGAGGTGGCCTTCACATTGGCACCGGGCACAAGCGCACGGGGTAAGTTCCGCCGGGACGACACCGGACTCTATTGGGAAACCGGACTCGTCATCTTCGTCCGCTGACTTCGCATTCATTGCGCTCTCTGTGTGAGGAAGATGCCTCACGCAGAGAACGCCGAGAGCGCAGAGATGGTTCCGGAGGTGTGTTCCTTCGGAGCCGTTTCTTTGACCACGGAGCACGCTGAAACCCGCTTCGCGGGACGCGGAAGGCGATTGGAAAAATTCGCTTCGCACAGTCTATCGACTGGAAAACGTCAGAGCTGGCAGTCTTGTTACGCCTGATGGTCTCCGAAAACGGTCGGCCCAATTCTGTTAATTCTGTAATTCTGTTCAAAATCCAGGCGGGGCGGGTTGGAACAGAATTACAGAACTACGCGAAGAGCGACAGGAAATGAAAAATGAAAAATGTGTGGAGGGCGCGCATTGCGGAGGGAAATTTGATATACT